>CAIMCT010000472.1 GCA_903839535.1 uncultured Desulfobacteraceae bacterium | reverse complement strand
AATTTGTTGAATGGGATGATTTTGGCAAACGGTGACAAGAGTGTTTTAGACGGTAACAAGGTTTTTAAGCATGAAATCCAGAAACGGCTTGAAACAGCGGTTCTGGAGATATTCTCCGAATCGGATTTTCATCAGGCCAATATCCGTACGGTTGCAAAAAAAGCGGGGGTGAGCTTCAGCACAATTTACGGCTATTACGGCAGCAAGGAAGGGCTTGTGTTCGCTGTTGTGGATGTGTGGATGGGAAAACTGACGGATCGGATTATTGACCACCTTCAGGGCATCGAAGATTTAAAGGAAAAACTCAGAAAGGTTTTCTGGCTTCAGATTGATTATTATGAAAAAAATCAAGGCCTGGCCAAAATATTGTTTATGACCCTTCCGATGAAAACTTGGATGGCGGATAAAACCTTTCAACAAAAAAAAATGATGAATCTGTTTCTTGAAGTATTAAGGCAGGGGCAGAAAGAAGGGATTTTAAACCCCAATGTCCGTGCTGGCGTATTGCTGGATTTTATGATGGGCTTTGTACAGCGAACCTTTTTTATGTGGGTTTCGCGTGGCCAAAAGGAAAGCTTGATTGCTCAGGCCAATGTGTTGTTTGAAATGGTATGGCGGGCAATCACAGTTCCCTGATTGGGAATTGTGATGAGAATTTGCCCGGTTTTTTATAAACAGGTAGGTTATCGGATGTCATATAATAAAAACCATGAACCTTTGGACTGCCAGGGAGTAGCTTATGAAAATTCTTAAAATTGATCACCTCGGAATTGCCGTCAACAGCATTGATGAACGAAAAAATTTTTGGACTGAAGTATTGGGTCTTTCCTTTGCCGGTTCTGAAACGGTTCAGGAGCAGAAAGTGACTACAGCGTTTTTTCCAGTGGGAGAAAGCGAGATTGAACTTCTGGAATCCACGTCCCCGGACGGCCCTATCGCCAAATATCTTGAAAAACGGGGAGAAGGGTTTCAGCATGTAGCCTTCCGTGTTGAAAATATCGAAGCGGCCCTGGAGGAATTAAAAGCCAAGGGCATCAAACTCATTGATGAAAAACCCAGAATCGGGGCAGGCGGGGCAAAGATCGCATTTCTTCATCCGAAGGCTACAAATGGCATTCTGGTCGAATTGTGTCAAAGAGATCATTAAAAAGAATAATTAGCAAGTTAATTTTTTTTGTTCTGTTAATTTAGAAGTGAAATAATCTGTTATCAAAGGAGCGCAATATGACTGATCATCCACAAAAACAAAAATGGACAGACCTTGCTACAAAACAGCTTAAGGGGAAATCGCCGGATACACTGGATTGGATGACCCCAGAAGGGATTCGGGTCAAACCGCTTTACACGGCCGAAGACCTTGAAGGAATGGAACACGTCAATACCCTTCCTGGTATTGCTCCGTTTGTCCGGGGTCCCATGGCCACGATGTATTCGGGAAGGCCATGGACCATTCGCCAATATGCCGGATTTTCAACAGCCAGGGAATCCAATGAATTTTACCGGAAAAATCTTGCAGCCGGACAAAAAGGGCTTTCCGTTGCATTTGATCTGGCCACCCACAGAGGCTACGACTCGGATCATCCAAGGGTTGTCGGCGATATCGGAAAAGCCGGGGTTGCAGTGGATTCTGTCGAAGATATGAAGATTCTCTTTGATAAGATACCTCTGGATGAGATGTCCGTATCCATGACCATGAATGGTGCGGTTCTGCCGATTCTGGCAGGTTATATTGTGGCTGCCGAAGAACAGGGTGTCCCCCAGGAAAAACTGACCGGCACCATTCAGAACGATATTTTGAAAGAGTATTTAACCCGCAACACCTATATCTATCCACCGACGCCTTCCATGCGGATTGTATCGGATATTATCGGATATTGCTCCAAACACATGCCCAAGTACAATACCGTCAGCATCAGCGGATATCATATGATGGAAGCGGGCGCCAACTCGGTTCTCCAAACTGCCTTCACCCTGGCGGACGGGCTGGAATATGTCAAGGCGGCGCTTGCAACAGGGATGGATATTGATGTCTTCGCCCCGAGACTATCATTTTTCTTTGGGATCGGCATGAATTTTTTCATGGATATCGCCATGCTGAGGGCCGCCAGGTTTCTGTGGCACGAGCTAATCAAGCCGTTCAACCCCAAAAATGTCCAGTCTCTCATGCTGAGAACCCATTGCCAGACCTCGGGATGGAGCCTTACGCAGCAGGATCCTTATAACAACATTATCCGCACCACCCTGGAGTGCATGTCCGCAGTTCTTGGTGGAACCCAGTCCCTGCACACCAATTCCTTTGATGAGGCAGTGGGGCTTCCCACCAATTTTTCCGCCCGAATCGCCAGAAATACCCAGATACTTGTTCAGGAGGAATCACAGGTATGTCATGTTGTTGATCCGCTGGGAGGATCCTATTATGTGGAGGCCTTGACAGATGGCATTATCAGCGGAGCCCGCAAGATCATCACTGAAATCCAGGCGCTGGGCGGAATGGCCAAAGCCATTGAAACCGGAATGCCCAAGCTTCGCATTGAAGAATCGGCTGCCAGAAAGCAGGCCCGGATTGATCAGGGCCTGGATGTGATCGTTGGTGTGAACAAATATAAAATCGAGGAAAAACCCCTTGAAGATGTACGCGAAGTCACGGATGCGGTTCGCGTCGAACAAGTGGAGCGTCTCAAGGAACTTAAAGCCAAACGAAATGCGGTGGAGGTTCAAAAAGCACTGGAACACATCACTCGCTGTGCAGAAGGCGATGGCAATCTTCTGGAAGCCAGCATATTGGCGATTCGGGCCAGAGCTACCGTCGGAGAGGTATCTGATGCCATGGAAAAAGTATTTGGCAGATTTGTCGCCACCACCCAGTGTATTTCCGGTGTCTATGCTTCAGAATATGGAAATAACACCGCTGTTATCGATGCCCTTCGAAAACGCAGCCAGGATTTTGCCGACAAGGAAGGCCGAAGACCGAGAATTCTGATGACAAAAATGGGGCAGGATGGTCATGACCGAGGGGTCAAGGTGGTAGCGACAGCTTATGCTGATCTGGGGTTCGATGTGGATATCAGCCCCATGTTCCAGACACCCGAGGAAACCGCGAAAATGGCCATTGAAAACGACGTGCATCTGGTTGGTGTCTCCAGCCTGGCTGCCGGACATAAGACCCTGGTTCCCCAGCTTATTGCAGCTTTGAAGGCAGGTGGCGGAGATGATATCAAGGTCGTGGTCGGAGGGGTCATTCCGCCAGCGGACTATGAATTTTTGTTTGAGGCGGGTGCGGTTGGCGTTTTTGGCCCTGGCACATCCATCATCGATTCAGCCAATCAGACGCTGAATGTTCTGGAGAAAAAGCACGGATGACAGTTGATATAGATACCAGTGTCAATGGCCTTCTGAATGGGAACCGCCGGATTCTGGCCAAAACCATCACCTTGATCGAAAGCTCTCTTTCAAGCCATCAGTCTTTGGCCCAGGCCATTCTGGACCGGCTCTTACCACACACCGGAAAGGCGGTGCGCCTGGGGATTACGGGCGTTCCGGGCGTAGGGAAAAGTTCTTTTATCGAAAGTCTGGGAATGCTGCTGGTGGGAAAAGGGCATCGCGTGGCGGTTTTGGCCGTGGATCCCAGCAGCACCCGCAGCGGCGGAAGTATTCTGGCTGACAAAACCCGGATGGAGCGGCTTTGTGCGGACAGTAGGGCGTTTATTCGGCCATCGCCCTCCAGCGGAACCCTGGGCGGGGTCGCCCGAAAAACCCGTGAAACCATGCTGGTTTGCGAGGCGGCCGGGTTTGATGTGATCATAGTTGAAACCGTCGGGGTCGGCCAGTCTGAAACCACAGTGTCCCTAATGGTGGATTTTTTTCTGGTACTGATGCTGGCTGGAGCCGGCGATGAACTTCAGGGAATCAAAAAAGGGGTTCTGGAGCTGGCCGATGCTGTCGCCATCAACAAGGCTGATGGGGATAACATTGAAAAAGCCAGAAGGGCTCAAAGAGACTATGAAACAGCGCTTCAACTGTTGAGGCCCGCCTCTCCCAACTGGTCGCCTCCGGTGCTTACTTGCAGCGCCAGGGATTTGACAGGTATAGAAGATATCTGGTCCGTTGTTCTTAAACACAGGAATATCATGACCTCAAGCAGCGAGCTGGACCAGAACCGCAGGTCTCAGTCTTTGTCCTGGATGTGGTCACTGGTTGAAGAGGGATTGAAAGACCGGTTTCACCATCACCCGGAAGTTCAGCATCGCCTGCCCCAATTGTTGCGGCAGGTGGAAAGTGGGATGTTGTCGCCAACAGCGGCAGCCTGTCAACTGCTTTTTTTGCTTGACAAAGCATAATTTAACTGGCTACATCGTAGCTATAAAATAGCATTAATAAACTCGTAAATATTCATGAATGAATCTGGCATTCAACCTCAAATATGAAAAAATAACTTTCCACCTTTTGCAAAGGTGGGAATCTTTTTTTCACGGTAAGCCATCCAATATGAGATAAGAAAGGATATAGAAATGGGTATTGTGGACGACAAAATCAAGGATCTGAAGGAGCGGGAAAAAAAGATCCTGAAAATGGGTGGTGAAAAAGCCATCGCCAAAGAGCGGGAAAAAGGCAAACTGACCGCAAGAGAGCGGCTGGATCTGCTGTTTGATTCTGGCACGTTCAGGGAAATTGACATGTTCGTATCGCACCGCTGTACGAATTTTGGCATGGAAAAGATAGACATTCCCAGTGACGGCGTGGTTACGGGTCACGGTATGGTGGAAGGCCGTCCGGTTTTTGCATTTTCCCAGGATTTTACGGCCCGTGGCGGAAGCCTCGGAGAAATGCATGCAAAAAAAATCTGCAAGGTTATGGACCTGGCCATGAAAGCTGGTGTGCCTTTCGTCGGGATGAATGATTCGGGCGGGGCCAGAATCCAGGAAGGTGTCGATGCGCTTTCGGGATTTGGTCAGATTTTTTACCGCAATGCTCTGGCCTCCGGTGTTATTCCCCAAATTTCGGCTATCATGGGGACAACAGCAGGCGGCGCCGTATATTCTCCGGCCATGACCGACTGGATTTTCATGGTCAAAAACTCAAGCTTTATGTTCATTACCGGCCCTGAAGTAATCAAATCCGTTACCGGTGAGGAAATCAGCTTCGAAGACCTGGGCGGCGCCATGGCCCATAATGAAAAAAGCGGTGTCTCCCACTTTGCCTGTGAAAGCGATAAGGACGCAATTGATAAAATAAAGATACTGCTCTCTTATCTGCCGTCCAACAATATGGAAGATCCACCCATCGTGCATACCGGTGACGATCCCCGTCGCACTGATCCGGCGCTGGATACCATTATCCCCGATAGTCCCAACCAGTCCTACGACATGAAGGCGGTTATCGCATCTATCGTTGATAACGGCGTTTTTTTTGAACCCCATGAATTTTTTGCGCCCAACATCCTCATCGGATTTGCAAGGCTGAACGGCAGAAGCCTGGGCATCATCGCCAATCAGCCCAATGTCATGGCGGGCTGCCTCGACATCAACGCTTCGGACAAGGCCACACGCTTTATCCGTTTCTGCGATTCCTTTAATATTCCGATCCTTACCATTGCCGATGTGCCTGGGTATCTGCCTGGAAGTCATCAGGAATGGGGCGGTATTATCCGTCACGGCGCAAAGCTGCTCTGGTGCTATTCAGAAGCCACTGTGCCCAAACTTCTTCTGGTTACCCGCAAGGACTACGGTGGATCCTATCTGGCCATGTGTTCCAAGGATCTGGGGGCGGATATGGCTTTTGCATGGCCGACCGCTCAGATTGCAGTTATGGGCGCCGCCGGGGCCGCCAATATCATTCATCGCAAGGAAATCACCACAGCGGCAGATCCGAAAGCTAAGCGCCTGGAGAAAATCCAGGAATATGACGATTTGTTTTCAAATCCCTACTGCGCCGCCGCCAGGGGCTTTATTGATGCGGTCATTGTTCCCAGCGAAACCCGGCCCCGGCTGATTGATGCATTAGAAGTCATGTGCAGCAAGCGGGAAACCCGGCCGCCGAAAAAACACGGCAATATACCGGTATAAGGGGGGAACGATGAAATCGAGTACCCAACAGTCCCAAAAGATGGCTGCGGCTATTTCGGCGGTTTTCGGCTATATCCGCTCGCAGGAAGATGCCGCCGCGCTGGCGATGTCTATGGATGAACTGGTTGCCGGACCCGTGGTTGAGCCTTCTATACCACCGGTAAAATTATGGGGTGTCAGCGGCAGGCAGGAGATGATGAGTATGCGGAATTTGATGCAGCTTCGAACGTTTCAGGGATCGAAACTGCGGTGAAAAAGGCTTCGGCCTGACCATGAAATTCTCGAACCGACTTTAATAAATATATTGATGATTAGGAGATTCTTAACATGAGTGACCATGATCAAGTTAAACTGACAGATATGAATTACAGCAAGGACAGACCCAGTGCCCAGAATCCTGTCAAAATAATGGACCTGACATTGCGGGATGGCCACCAGTCGCTGTTTGCCACGCGCGGCAGAACAGAGGACATGATTCCAGTAGCGGAGATGATGGATGAAATCGGTTTTTGGGCCCTTGAAACCTGGGGCGGTGCGACGTTTGATACCATGCACCGGTTTTTAAATGAAGACCCCTGGGAACGCCTCCGTACATTGAAGCGCTATATCAAGAAAACCCCGTTTTCCATGCTGTTAAGAGCACAGAATCTGGTTGGATACCGCAATTATGCTGACGATGTCGCCCGCGCCTTTGTGGAACGTGCAGCAGCCAATGGCATGGATGTTTTCCGGACATTTGACGCGTTGAATGATTACCGGAATTTTGAAACCGTTGTTCCGGTAATCAAATCCTGCGGCAAGCATTTTCAGGGTTGTATCTGCTACACCATGACCGAACCCAGACTCGGCGGCGAAGTCTATAACCTGGACTATTATGTCAACAAGGGAAAAGCCCTGGAGGCCATGGGCGCAGACAGCATCTGCCTGAAAGACATGGCCGGACTGATTGCACCCTATGATGCATACTCAATTATCAAAGCCCTGAAAAATGCCGTGAAAATTCCGATTAACCTTCACAGCCATTTCACCTCCGGCATGTCGTCCATGTCGCATTTAAAGGCCATTGAAGCCGGCGCGGACATCATTGACACTTGTATGTCACCCTATGCCTACCGGACATCCCACCCGGCCATTGAGCCGCTGGTCATGACGCTTATTGGCACCAACAGGGACACGGGATTTGACATCAAGGCGCTTGCCGCCATAAATGAAATTCTGGAAAAGGAAATCTGCCCCAAATACCGGCAATTATTGGATGACACCAAACTGTCGATCATCGACATCAACGTGCTGCTCCATCAGACCCCGGGCGGCATGCTCTCCAACCTGGTAAATCAACTGCGGGAAATGGATGCGCTGGATAAAATTGACCAGGTCTATGCCGAGCTGCCCAGGGTCCGAAAAGATCTGGGTCAGATTCCGCTGGTAACGCCTACCAGCCAGATCGTGGGAATTCAGACAGTGAACAACGTGCTCTTCGACGATGGAAATGAGCGCTATAAAATGATCACTGGCCAGGTCAAGGATCTTTGTTACGGGCTGTACGGAAAAACCGCTGTTCCCATTAATGAAGAGGTTCAGAAAAAAGCGCTGAAAGGATATGCCAGAGGCGAAGAACCCATTACCTGTAGACCGGCTGAAGTAATTGAACCGGAACTGGCGAAAGCACAGCAAGACGTCAAGGGCCTGGCAATGGATCTGGACGATGAGCTGATTTACGCCCTGTATCCGGTAACCGGCAAACGATTCCTGCAATGGAAATATGGCAAGGAAGAAGTTCCTGCTGATGTCAAGCCCGTTACGCTTGAGCAAGCCAAGGCCAGGCAGGAGCTTATCCAGAAGGCGATCGCCGGAAAACTGGTTGAAAAAATCGAAAAAGAAGCGCCTGCCAAGGGCGATGGTTTGCGCAAATTCAATGTTTTTGTGGAAGACACATATTTTGAGGTTGGGGTTGAAGAGATTGGCGGCGCTCCGGTTGTCAGCTACATTCAGCCTGCAAGACCGGTCGCTGCCGCAGCTCCGGCGTCTGCGCCCGCTGCCGCCACCGCTGCAAAGCCTGCAGCACCCGTAGCCGCGCCTGTCGCAGCCCCGGTTGATGGCACAGCTATCAATGCGCCTATGCCGGGAATGATCGTAAGATATGACAAAAATGTTGGCGATGCGGTCAGCAAAGGTGAAACGGTGGTGATTCTCGAAGCCATGAAAATGGAAAACGCTCTTGCGTCTCCTGTGGATGGCATCATAAAAGCTATCAATTTCAAAAGCAGCGATTCTGTTCCCAAAGGCGCAGTCCTTTGTGTAATCGGATAGAAAATAGGTGCAGGTAACAGGGTTTCATGTAGGGGCGGGTTCGTAACCTGCCCACGCACTCGGGATGGCGGGTTTTGAACCCGCCCCTACCCCTGTTACCTTTTCTAAACTAGGGCTGGTTTTATTCCGGCCCTGTTTTTTTGAGAGGAGGCAGAGCTGATGAAGATTCATGAGTATCAGGCCAAGGAGCTTTTTAAAAAATACAACATTCCCATACCCGAGGGTAGTGTGGCGTTCAGTGTGGCGGAAGCCCAGACCGTCGCCGAAAAACTCGGCGGATATCCGGTTGTGGTCAAGGCCCAGATTCATGCCGGAGGCAGGGGAAAAGGCGGCGGAGTCAAGCTGGCTGGTTCCAGGGAAGAAGTTGCGGTAATCGCCGGCCAGATTCTCGGCATGAACCTGATAACCCACCAGACCGGTCCTGAAGGCAGGTTGGTGAAAAAGGTTCTGGTCGAACAGGGGCTGAATATCAAAAAAGAGCTGTATTTAAGCATCATTCCGGACAGGGGAACCGCAACGGTCGTCATTATCGCCAGTGAAGCTGGCGGCATGGACATTGAGGCGGTTGCTGAAAAAACGCCTGAGAAGATCATCAAGGTCTATATCAACCCGCTGGTCGGCATTCAGGCCTACCACTGCAGGGAAGTTGCTTATGGTCTTAATCTGGCGCCTGAAACCATCAGGCCATTCACGGCGCTGTTAAGCCGCCTGTATGCCTTGTTCGTTGACTATGATTGTTCGCTGCTTGAAATCAATCCCCTGATAATCACTGCGGATCAGGCAGTGATAGCCCTGGACGGCAAGGTCAATTTTGATGACAGCGCCTTGTTCCGTCACAAGGACGTTATGGCATATCGCGATCTGGATGAGGAAAATCCGCTTGAGGTGGATGCCTCCAATTTCAATCTCAATTATATCGCACTGGATGGAAACGTCGGCAATATGGTCAATGGAGCAGGTCTTGCCATGGCGACGATGGATATCATCAAGCAGGCGGGGGCCAGCCCGGCCAATTTTCTGGATGTTGGGGGCGGAGCCAATGCCGAGATGGTTGAAAACGGGTTTCGAATCATCCTGAGCGATAAAAATGTGAAGGGCATTCTCATTAATATTTTCGGCGGAATCCTTCGCTGTGATATTCTGGCGGAAGGCGTGGTTCAGGCAGCGCGAAAAACCGGCATTACGGTTCCGGTAGTTGTTCGCATGGAAGGCACCAATGTCGAGGAAGGCCGGCGCATATTGAGTGAATCGGGTCTGAATTTGACGACCGCAGTGGATCTAAAAGATGCAGCCCAAAAAGTGGCCGCCATCGTTAAGGGTTAGGAGGAAACACCGTGAGCATATTTGTCAATAAAAATACCCGGCTTCTGGTTCAGGGAATCACCGGCAAGGAAGGGCAGTTTCACACCCGTCAATGTGTGGCTTATGGCACAAAGGTCGTGGCAGGGGTGACACCTGGAAAAGCTGGGCAGAAGATGGATGATGTCCCTGTGTTTCATACGGTCAAGGACGCAGTCAAGGCAACCGGCGCCAACTGCAGCATGATATTCGTGCCGCCGCCGTTTGCGGCGGATGCCATCATGGAGGCCGCCGATGCGGGCGTGGAGATGATTGTCGCCATCACGGAAGGCATTCCGGTCATGGACATGATGCGGGTTAAGAACTTTCTCGCAGGCAAAACCTCCCGCTTGATCGGCCCAAACTGTCCGGGAATCATTACGCCGGGCGAGTGCAAAATCGGCATCATGCCGGGGGTGATTCATAAGCCAGGAGGACCGATTGGCGTGGTTTCCCGTTCCGGGACCTTAACGTATGAAGTGGTTCATCAACTAACCTGCCAGGGAATCGGGCAGACCACCTGTATTGGTATTGGCGGTGATCCGGTCAATGGCACCAATTTCATTGATTGTCTGGATGCCTTCCAGAAAGACTCCGAAACAACTGGAATAGTCATGGTCGGGGAAATCGGCGGGACTGCCGAAGAAGAGGCTGCGGAATTTATCAAGCAGCATGTCACCAAGCCGGTTATTGGTTTTATTGCCGGACTCACCGCGCCTCCGGGCCGGAGAATGGGTCATGCAGGAGCCATCATCAGCGGCAGCAGCGGTACGGGTCAGGGAAAAATCGCCGCCATGAAAGCCTGCGGCATTACAGTGTGTGAAAATTTGGGGACTTTGGGAGAACTTTGCGCCAGCGTTTTTGGCAAATAACCCCAAAAAAAAGGGGGGGGGATTATGATCACGGCTAATGGCATGGTGATTTTGTTCTAAGACGTAACTATCTGAAATTACACATATTCAATAAATTGAATGTATTAGTTTTTGTTAAGCATTCCAGTATGTTATGAGTATTCTTGATCGGATTTTATGGTTAACTACCTGTTATTAAAGCCAATATTGCATAGAATAAAATCACCGTGGGTTAATGGAACCACTGATTGATATCTGATCAGGAATATGGTACGAAATGATCTCAATACTCCCGCTGCTATACTTGGGAGCCCTCCTGGGATCGCCGCACCCCAGTGCGGCAACGAGGAAGATACCCATGCGAATTACCATCTCCGATGTTGTTGGGATTGCCGCCCCATGGAGTGGCCTACTTCGCTTTTGTCGTCATAATTGCCGCACTGGGGTGCGGCGGTCTCAGAGGTTGGGGTGGGGGGCAAAAGTGCAGATTACGACTGTTGGCAGTATATCAGGGGCAAGTAAAGAAACCCTGTCCCCTGTACTCCGCCCCCTTTTCATCAATGGAGATTTATATGGAACTCAAGACCGTAGCAATTGAAAACCCCGATGGACTCAACCTGATACTGGGTCAGTCCCATTTCATCAAAACCGTTGAAGACATTCATGAAGCCATGGTGAATGCCGTGCCAATGGCCAAATTTGGTCTGGCTTTTTGTGAAGCTTCCGATGTTTGCCTGGTAAGATATTCGGGCACTGATGATGCCTTGACAGAGCTGGCTCAAAAAAATGCGATCAGCCTTGCTGCGGGGCACTGCTTCATTCTTTTTATGAAAGATATCTTTCCTGTCAATGTTTTGAATGCCATCAAGAACGTTCCGGAGGTGTGCCACATTTTTTGTGCAACCGCCAATCCGGTTCAGGTCATTATCGCCGAGACCGCGCAGGGAAGAGGAATTTTAGGGGTTATTGATGGATTCGCCTCAAAAGGCATCGAAACCATTGATGATATTCACCATCGCAAAAACCTTCTTCGAAGATTCGGATATAAACTCGGATGACCGCTGAATTGACCCCTGCCGAGCTGCGGGGCGTATGCAGTGTTGACCTGTTTCAGTTTGCCGACACTTCCCAGCTTGATCCTCTGGATGAAGTCATTGGACAAAAGCGGGCGGTTCAGGCCATTGATTTTGGTTTGAACATGAAGAGCCCTGGCTACAATATCTTTGTTACCGGCATCACAGGTACTGGCAAATCGTCCATCGTCAAGGAAATTATTGGTAAATTTGCTGCGGAGCTTCCGGCGCCTGATGACTGGTGCATGGTCAACAATTTCAAGGATGAATACTGCCCCAAGACTTTTGAAGTTCCTTCGGGAAAGGCTGTTTTATTCAGCAAATCCATTCACCGGCTGATTGACGATTTAAAGATAGAGCTTCCCAAGGCATTTGAAAGCAAGCTGGCGCAGGACCGGATTTCGGAAATTCAAAATGCTTTCGTGGATCAGCAAAAAGTCCTGCTGGAGAAAGTTGAAGTATCCGCAGAGCAGAAACAGATTCGGATAAGCAGGGATGACTCCGGATATCAGCCTGTTCCCTACAGGAATGGCAAACTGGTTTTGGCGGAGGAATTCGAGGCGTTTTCTATGGAAATGCAATCCGAAATTGAAGAAAACCTTCGAAAGATTCAAATCGAACTTGAAGCTGCGCTTCGGGAAATCAACAAGCTAAACCAGATCATCAATGACCGTGTGGAAGCTTATGCAGGAGAGGTTACGCGAAGGCTGCTTCAGGACCGTCTTAAGCCCCTTCAAGACCAGTATATCGGGTATGAAGACATTCTTTCTTTCCTTCAGGCGATTGAAGACGATGTGGTTGAAAACCTGGATCGGTTCGTGACCTTGCCGGACGGAAATGCGGACAGTCCTGACGATGCCGAATCAAATCATGAGGCCGCCGCCTTTTTTATCAGATACCGCGTTAATATCCTGGTTGAGCAAAAACCGGAGAATGGCGCGCCTGTTATTTTCGAAACCAACCCCACTTACCCAAATGTGATTGGCCGCATCGAAAAACGCGCTTACATGGGTGCCGTTACAACGGATTTTACCTTGGTGCAAGCCGGCGCGCTTCTAAAAGCCAGCGGTGGATATCTGATGATGGAGATTGAACCGCTTCTCCTGAACCCTTATGTATGGGATGCCCTGAAGCGCTCGCTTCAGAATAAATCTCTGGCCATCGAAGATGTACCGTCGGATGCTGGGTCTCAATCGGCATCGCTTCGTCCGGAATTGGTTCCTCTGGAGGTAAAGGTCATCCTGCTCGGCAATTATGAGATGTTTGAATCACTTCAAAATTTTGATTCCAAATTCAACAAGATATTCCGGGTACGGGCGGATTTTGATGATGAGGTGGCCTTGAATTCCGATTCCATTCAGAAATATGCCCGATTTATTGCAAGAGTCTGCAATGCTGAGAAATTGCTTCCGTTTACGCCGGATGCGGTTGCAGCGGTCGTCGAGTACGGCAAGCAATCCATTGCAGATAAAACCCGGATTTCGCTTCGATTTGGCCCAATTGTGGCGCTTCTGAAGGAAGCTGACTACTGGGCGCAAAAAGGTGGTTCCCGGTGCGTTACCGGAGGTTATGTGTCGCAAGCCCTGAATGAATACCGGTTCCGCTATAACCTTTACGAAGAAAAGATTCATGAATCCTATATGGATGGCACTGTTCTTTTGGATGTTACAGGTTCTGTCACCGGTCAGGTCAATGCGCTGGCCGTGTATCAGATCGGCGATATCTCCTTTGGCCGCCCTTCACGAATAACAGCCGAAACTTTCATGGGAAAACCCGGCATCATCAATATAGAAAGAGAGACCAATTTAAGTGGAAATACCCACGACAAGGGGATATTGATTTTGTCGGGATATTTGGGAAAAACCTTTGCCCAACTGTATCCTCTCAGCCTTACCATCAGCATTGCATTTGAACAGAATTATGGTGTGATAGATGGGGACAGCGCCTCATCCTCAGAGCTCTATGCCGTTATTTCAAGCTTATCTGATGTTCCCATTTTTCAGGGCATGGCAGTGACCGGTTCAGTCAACCAGAAGGGAGAAATTCAGGCCATTGGCGATGTGAATGAAAAAATCGAAGGGTTTTACGATGTTTGCAAAACACGGGGACTAACCGGCCAGCAGGGCGTGATGATTCCCGCCACCAATGTAAAAAACTTGATGCTGAAACAAGAAGTTGTTGAAACGGTACGACAAAATCTTTTTCATGTCTATCCCGTATCGACCATTTCTGAAGGGATTGAGATTTTAACCGGAATGCCTGCCGGAACAATTGATTCGAATGGAATTTATCCGGAAACAACTGTTTATGGAAGGGTTCAGAAAAAACTGCTAACGTTTTTGAAGCAATCCATGGCATTCAGTCATCTGGGGGCACAGCATGCGCCGTTTTTTTATCCAGAGTCATAGCCTTTCCGGCTATGCGCCGGTAATCACAGGCGATGATGCCAGTCACATCCGAAACGTTCTCAGGCTGAAACCCGGAGATGAAATTGAGCTGATTGATGGTACCGGACTGGAATGCGATGCCAGAATTGTCCGCATGTCGGCTGGAAAGGTTGACGTGTCGATCCTCCGGCGGCACCTTTTGGAGCCCATATCCACCCTTCGCTTGATTATCGCCCAAGCGGTGTTAAAAGACAATAAACTGGATGGCGTTATTCGGCAGATCACAGAGTTGGGCATTCACGAATGGATTCCATATACTGCGCATCGCTCGGTTCCGGTTCTGAATGCTCAGCGGGTTGTTTCACGTAAAAACAGATGGGAGAAAATCGCCATCGAAGCCTTAAAACAGTGCCTGCGCAGCAAACTCCTTAAAATATCTGATCTGCTGACATTTGATGTAATGCTCGCTTATGGCTGGAATTGCGACATCAAGTTGATATTCTGGGAAGATGAATCACCATCCAGGCCGTTTGAATTGCCCGATTCAAATGATAGTTCCATTAAGAGCGTCATGGCGATTATTGGCCCCGAAGGCGGCTTTACCCCTGATGAAATAGCTGCCGCCAGAGCCTGCGGATATGAGACAGTATCTCTTGGGCCCCGTATTTTAAAGGCGGATACGGCAACTCTTGCCGTCAGTACCTTGCTGCAATATGGGTATGGCGACATGAGGCATCTGAGGTCATCTGTATATTCCATTCCAAATGTATAATCAATAAAGAGAATTTAGCCCTTTAAATTCAGGATATTGTTAAACAATAGATTTTTTTGTTGACAAAACAGTTGGCATTCAATATAAATTGAAGTGTTTGGAGGCCGAGGTAGCTCAGTCGGTAGAGCAGGGGACTGAAAATCCCCGTGTGGGCGGTTCGATTCCGTCCCTCGGCACTTGAAAAATCAAGGGGTTACAGTTAATAACTGTAACCCCTTTTTTCTTGGTTACTTTTTTTGTCCCCACCCTGTCCCCATTTTTCATCCAATGGGTAAAATATCCAAGGTATCGTTATTTGTTTTTTTTACGTGCTGCCCATGAACTTGACGACCTGGACTTCAACCATTCGATCAAGCCCGTCACTGGATAACAGACATGCCCACCGATTAATATTTTCCCGACAGGCCCTCTCTGGGCACAATCTTCATTCGCAAGAAATTTTGGTGAATATACTCCACCAGTAAACTCACTGATTGCTCCCCGAGCGCAAATCGTTGACGGCCATTTATCCGCCATTGCATCTATACAATTTATTTCCATGATCCCCCGCTTAATATTTGTCGTTGAATTTACTCAGCATATAAAATATTTGCATTTGCGGTGACCTGAATTCACGTTTTGCCGCATCTAAAACAGACTCCAATAATGGCTGATATCCACTAAAATCTACAACAATTGACACATCCGCAACGCTCGGAACTGGATTAATCATTACATCAAATCCAACTGGCAATACCACCGGCTCAACTGGTGGTGACTTCTGTACATTTGTTGTAATCCTCCCGTCTTTCTCTTTCAGGGATCCTGTTTTCCGGTTATCATAGGCCAGCTTTTTCCGGTCCGCATGGCATTTTTTGCAAGTATGCTCCCTTCCTCCGCGATTCTCTTTATTTTTGCCGAAATTTTCTATCAGTAGTGTTTGTTTGCAATTTCGGCATTCTTTTTTTATCGAAAAATTCTGGTTCTCGGCTTCTGTTGGGCCTATGGTGAAAACTTCTTCTTCTATAATCATTTTATTCTCCTTTTCGTTTTTGATCTGCTTACAAGTACCACATGTATCTGAGTATAGAGCGCGGCATTTATTCGTTCCTTTGTATTTGGCAAGCTGTTGACGTAAATCACAGGCCGTTTTTGACATTTTACAATGATATATTTTGCATAAAAAATCATATTCTACAGAAGGTGGTATCAGTTCAAGAATTGAAGATTTTATTCCAGGTGTCATTTGCTTCCATTCCTTCTATATTAAATTCCGGATATTCACCTTTATCAGCGTACCTGCCGTAAATATCCGCCTCTATGCCGATCAATTTATCAATTGCCTCGATCTTGCGTTTATCGGCGTTATGCTCTACAAGTTCATATCGCACAGATTCGAGTTGTTCAGAAGAGAAAATCAAGTAATTATGTATATGTAACTGCTTATGATCCCAATCCATTTTATCGCAAAAAAGAGATACTCTATCTGCGACGAAATTCAATTCTTTTGCGCTCAGCGCCCCTGGGAATGTTGCAAGAGCGGCCATAGCAGCAGTATCCATGCTTTGGTATAATTCCATAGCACCTTGATCGTCTGCTGAATCTTCTATAGCCTTGCTCGCTATAGCAGAGGCTACAGCCAATCCAGATACCACCTTTATCAATGCTCTCATCTTAAATCCTCACCGAGTATTCGTTCGATATACCACTATTATTTGCTACATACCCAAAACTGCAAGCATTGCAAAAAAAACGCGGTGTACCACGGCCTATCCATGCTGGCTCGAATACTTTCTTATACAATCGTTCACAGCATGGGCATTTGGTAGTGACCCATTCCTTTTTTTTCTGCATTTGTCCCGATTCAGCCACATTACGAGCGGCTTGTTGTTTTAAATGATGGATTCTCAAACATTCTGGCTTCTTGCATGTTTGAACTCTGCTATTTTTCTGGGTGAACATTTCTCCGCAATAAATACATGCTTTGTCTTCATATTCCTTTTCCTTACTCGGTTTCGCTTTACATCTATCACTGCAATATTTTTTCCGGTGTTCCGTCGTTATTTCATTTCCACACCTTATACATTTTTTATATTTCAATCTTGGCACATGGACGGCCTTGCATCCAGGTCTGCCGCAGGCAACAGAATTAGCCTGTTTTGGCGTAAACATTTTACCGCAATTTTTACAAGGTATTGGCTCATAGGCTACAAGCGGTTTACGATGCCGCTCGTTCCTGTCTTTTCCCCCACACTTGGTTGAACAAAACTTTGTTCTACCGCTCGTTTCTGGTATTTCTGTTTTGCAAAGAAGGCATTGTTTCATTTTATAATCCTGTCACCAGTTCGCATAATTCTTTCATCGGCATATTGGCTAACCGTTCTTTGGATACCCAATCGTACTGGATAGCGTTTTCGTAAGCATCTTTATATGCTTTTTCCACCATGTCCTGGTAAATTTTCCGATTATCTATGTTGTTTTTGATACTCCACTCACGCAGTCTCCGATGTGATTCAATCAATTCTTCAACCGTAAGAGTATGAATTTTATCATTATGAATCTCTTCTCCATAAGCAGCTACCAGTTTATCCGCATGACTGATGTAAATGCCAGTTTGTTGTTCCGACAAATATGCAAAATAACATTCAGGGCAAGCATTTACGGTTATTCTGCCGATATTAAATTCCGTTACTCCGTTTGATACTTCGACTGTATTTGACGACGAAAAACTCATAATTGTAGCTTCACATTCTGGACATAGCATTATCGAATTTCCTTTTTTTGTTCGCTCTATTTATCAATCAGGCCATGATATTTGTTCGTCAGCTTTTGCGCCTTCTGCCATGACAGCGGTTTTTCCGGCCCGCAGCCGTGTGGACACCTGAGCATGGGGTCGTTGCAATTTCCAAAAAGTCGGCACATATAGGGCCTTTGCTCGTAAATACTACAGTTGTCATCTTTACCGATGTACGGACAATCCGTTGATATTGCCTCTTTTTTCTCTGGAAGAGAATCCCACTCGCTCCGCGCCCAGGGTACAATGCCGCAGCAGTCCGCACAGCCTGGCTTGCACTCGAAAGACGGGATTTGCTTATAGAGTTTTTCAATTTTTGGGTGCGCCATTGTATCTTCCTTCAAAACAGGGTTAATTGCTCTTTCTTATGTCCTGTCCGATAAATAGTCCGAACAGCACGAACAAACCAATGTCCATTTTTATCTGTGGCACATCCCGACCCGTCGTCAAAATTAACGCACCAAGCAAGCTTTATGTTATCGGCTTCGGTAGAAGACCAATAATCGGACCGAACTATACGCGGAAAATACATAGTATCTATCACATTGCCATCTTCCGTGTCGTCAATAAGGCTATTCAGCTCTTTGATGGTCGGTAACCTCCAGTCTGTATAGCCTGCGAGTGTCAGCTTTTCACAGTATGACAAAGCATGCGCCCATGTCATAAGCATTGACGTTTCCTGCTGCCACATCAGACCGGTGGCTTCGTCGGTCACTGTTCCATTGCCGTTATCAATCATATCGCTTGCCTCCCACGGGCTTTCTGAGCCCGGTCAGGTAATCGTCCTCTTCTTCTATCCTTGCAACATCCACAAGCGATTCAGTCCATAACTGGCAGCATTCCAGCACCGATCCAACTGTCTTTTTCGTCTTGATGTCTTTTTGCAATTGGTTCAGCGATTTTTCCACCGTTTTTTTAGTCATTGGTTCCTCTTTTATTCCATGTTTATAGCGTCCCGGATCGTTTGCAAAAACTCTTGTTGTGGCGGTACAGTGAATTCTCCGGTCTCTTGCTGCGCCTCGAAAACTTCAAGGCATTTTATGAGCCGCTCCAGCAGCAAATCCTTTTTTTGATTCGATGTATTATTGCCCATGATTCCTCCAGCCCGGATGTCCCGGAATTTTTATCATTCTGTTTTCTATCAAGTGTCTAAGATCATGTTCAGCGGCTCTGAGCATCCCTACAGCCTTGTCGAGTACGTTCCATCTATCTTTATTGGCAGGTGTCACCCCAGGCTGGCAATGCAGCGCTGGCCCCCCGTCAAGTAACACAAGAGATAGCCCGTGGTGCTTGACGGATTTCAGATAGTCAGACAGCGTTACTACAGATGGGCAATCTTGCCAGTTATACTTTCCCATGATCCATAACCTGTATTATTTTTTCTACTTCTGCTGTTATCTGAGCCAACATGGCCTCAAGCAGGAAAATTCTCCCAGTTAATCTTGTAATCGTTTCCTCTGGTGATTCTGATTCACAGCTCATTGGGATATCCTTTCTAATCAATTACGATTCCACCGGTTGAGAATTTCAAAACATGATCGGCAAGCCCTATCGTTTCTTCCTTATGTGATATAAAGAAACAGGTATCTATCTCAGCGATTCCCATGAGTGATCTGTACATCTGAACGAAGTTGATCGCATTGCCCGTGTCGAGCGCCCCGTCACTTTCGTCGCAGAACATCGTCTTAAAATCTCGACCTGATCGCTCTTTACTTATCAGCGTCATTGCCAGACTGAGAGCCTTCAACGACCACACCCGCTCTCCGCCCGACAGGTTTTCAATATTGACTTCTGACCCATCTTCCCGGATCGTTAATATATCCAGGACTTCCTTCCCGGTTTCTTCATCTTGTGTCCGCAGTTTCACCGTGTACTGTGGCCCGAATGTCTGTGTAAGCAGGTCATTGGCGTACCCACTGATAATCGGTGCAACAGAATCAATCTCAAGCGCACGAAGACCATCTTTTGAGCAAGCGTTCTTCAGATAAAGCCATTCTGCCGTTTCGCTGGTTATCCGGCCATGTTCTGCCGCCAGGTCTGATATTCGGGCTTCTATTTCCGCCTTGGCTACAATCTCTTTTTCGATTGCAGCTCTTGCAGCTTCCAGCCTGGCCATGCTCGTCGTTTCCTCATCCATTCTCACCCGATGAGACACCAATACTGACTGAATGTCCGACAGCTTGTTTTCCGCCAGAACATCTATTGATTGCTTGGCGTTCTTCATTTCCGAACATATCCCGTCTATCTCAGCGCGTTTTGCTGCAATCCTTTCATCCCATGCCGCCTTGATACGTTTGCCATCCTCAATAGCTTCTGATTTCCGTTTGTGTAGATCATCCAGTCTGGACTCCGCCACCGCAATTTTTGATTGATCGGCGGCGATAACCCTGACGGCTGCCAGGTTCGATTTCAGCACCGCAGATTTAGCCTCAATCTCTTTTTTCAGATTACCGGCTGCATCTAATTGGGACAGTATATCTGTTATTTCCAGCGTTTTGCCCGTAACTATTGCGTGTTCAACTACTGCTTGCGCGTCCAGATCGTTTTTAAGAGCCAGTATCCTTGGCTCCAGTTCTACGAGTGCATCTTGCGCCCGAAGCGCTCCGGTGATAAAAGAGCATGTCTGGCTGGTACATGCAGGGTCTTTCTTATCAAGATCATGTAGTTTTTCTTTCAATCCTTTGATCTTGGCTTCCATAACCCGGATATCTGGATTGCTAATGATCGCAGACAACCGGCTTTTCGATGCCTCTAACTCTGCAACAGCCGCCTTGGATTGATCATTCAACGGTATTAACTGCTCACTATAGATAGTTGTTACTCGCTCTGCATTATCGGATATGTTGGCTTCCAGCACAGTCACTTTAAAGGTTGCTTTTTCTATTTCGGCTTTCTTCTCAAGCAGCGCTTCCGTAGCTTTGACATCGTTCATAATGGCGATGGTTTTCTCCCGTAAAACTGACAGCTCTTTTTCTGCTGCGGTAGTATCAGCGCTTTCATCAGCGTCCATTCTCAAGATGGTCGCCTGCATATCATTGATCCGCTGCTGAATCGCTGCATTGTCCGCAGCTTTTACTCGCATGGTTTCGATTTCTCTTTCCATGTCAATCATTTCTTGCGTCAATATCTTGATAATCAGCTTTGTTTCCTTCATGTTGGCTTCTGTGTCATCAAGTTTTTCATCCAAAGATTCCATGCTTTCCAAAGATTTTCTTGCAGCCTGGATGTCTCTCTGGATGCCGTCCGCCTTGGCCATAAGAAGCGCAACACACTGTTTCGCGGTTGTCTCGAACTCAACCAGTCTTTCCAGCTTCAAAAACTCGCTGAACAGCTTCTTAAGCTCGCCGGTGGTCATGTCTGAAATCTTTTCAGCGTTTTGGGCGCCAAAGACAGAAGAGAAAAACAACTGACTGGACCCGAACAGGCCGGTGATGTAGCGGTCGTATTCGGTGACTTTGCCGTTGACTTGGGGGATATCGTTCTTGAAGATGAAACCTTCTGTTCGTTCAGAATCAGAATCTATCTTGATCAGAGTTTTGTATGTATCACCGGCGTACTCGAAACACAGCTCCTTCAATGAATCCCGAAGGAATACATGTCGCTGCAAGGCTCCGCTGCGGCTGGCAAGCTGGCGGTACGGATGAAGGCAATCAATACAGGTGCTCTTTCCAGAACCATTTCCTCCAGATAAGGCGATAAGCCCGGATAGGTTGGAAAAATCCAGAGTCAGGTCTTCAAGATTTAAACCACGTTTTATTCCGGTGAATCCCCTCAGCCTCAAAGACGTTATTTTCATCCGACACCTCCAGCAAGCGCTCCGGCCATAATTTGATCCGGCGTCATATTCTCAAGGAAGTCAGCTTTCATAAGCACCGAATCCGGGACCAGCTCAGATTTCAATCTTGCCATTTCGATGATCTTGTCACGCAGGGTAACCAGCTTCAGTATGTGTGCGCTCCGCACGTTCTCCCTGGGAACTCGGATGATTCGGATATCAACATCCGCAGCGCCGACGAATATCGCAGTAATCGCCGTCTTGTCGAGTTTCCCGGCTTCATCCTGGTAACACTTCAATTCAACTCTGATGTATGCCCCGTCGATGTCGTCATAGTCGTTACTGGTGATTTCAATCAGTTCATTGGCTTCTTCAATATGGTTTCTGGATGTAAAATCCTTTGAGATTTTAATCAGCTTTCTGGTGGGTGTTTCGACTGGTCGGGAAGTCACGGCACCAGTCCAGTCAATCTCATGGATGTAAAATCCTTTGGGATCCAACTCGCCAAAATCCTTCCTGAAGATTGATCCTGAGTAGAAAATATTGCTTCCGATCTGCTGCCTTAGATGAATATGACCGAGCATCACAACATTGGCCTGGGCATAACCGATCTGCTCCTTACTGATTTCAATATCCAGTCCGGCAAGCTGTTGGGTCTCAGATATAAAGGCCCCACCGACTTGGAAATGACCGACCATGATATGTGGAACCCCAGGGAAGCCCGCCGCCCTCGCTCCGAACCCCCCGAACATCTGACCCATTGCCTGGGCGATTTCGTTATCTGAACCTTTGATGTCAGATGCAGATGTGAAAAACTGCTTTGTCGGTGTCGGAACCATACTGATAATGGCCATTATCCCGTCATCCTCTGACAGCATCGGATCATCAATAAATGAAGTGCCATTATTCCGGCGCACCAGCAGGAATTGTTCTGGCCGTTTGGATACCCTGATTTGATGTTTCGCCTTAACATGTTTCAGCACCTCCGCCGCCGTTCCGTCATGACTCGGCGTGCCAATGACAACAGCTACCGGCGCTATATCCGCCAATTGCGTGAACACGTTAAAAATCAGCTTGGCGGCTTTTGAATCCAGCTTGACATTCTGGCTGTCAAACACATCGCCTGCACATACAATCAGGTCCGGGCTTTCATTCCAACCTGCCTGAACGATTGCATTCAGGCATTTTTCTATTTCATCAATATCGTTGTCGCGGGCGTGGATGTCCGCGAAATGTAGCGTCTTCATCGTATGGTCTCCTGGGTTTGTGTTATCAAAAAGGCACTGTATCCGTGTATTCGGGTTCAACCGCCAGGGTGTCAACCGGCTTGACTGTCACTGCATCAGGAAGAGAGATAAGTTTCCTGAACAAGCTAATCCTGTTTTTCTCGTTAAATTCAGACATCGGTTTTGGAAATGCGGTAATGTCGTAGGCTTTCCTGAGAATCAAACTTTCCAGCACTGCAATCTGCTCTTCCGGCTCACAGTTCGAAAAGTCTATCTCCTGGCTGTTCATCATAGCAACCGGGGGCTGCGGGGGAGATGGTGCGCTATCAACCATCACATCCGGGATATCGCATGGAGGATACTGATAGCCATCATCGTCGGACGGAATATCAATCACATCATGGCCATTACTGTACGGAGTTTTATCCATGCTGCCCATTTCATCGCCATAAATCCCGGTCATGGACTTAACCGCAGCGGACATCATCTGACGGCGAACGTCTTTGTCTGTGTAGTCTGGACGGATAACGATTCTCACCGTCACGAATGGTTTTGATAGTTCAGCCGCCGTGTAGCCGTTTTTCAGGCCCAGCAGGGACCGGATAACTCGGTTCATTGCTCCGCTCTCGCAGAGTTTCACCTTATGCTTGCGTTTGAAAAGCAGCTCTCTTTTGACTGAATCTTCAATGTACTTTTTCTTGTAT
Source organism: uncultured Desulfobacteraceae bacterium (assembly GCA_903839535.1). Taxonomy (GTDB): domain Bacteria; phylum Desulfobacterota; class Desulfobacteria; order Desulfobacterales; family Desulfatirhabdiaceae; genus RAAP-1. The sequence continues at coordinate 4,954 of CAIMCT010000472.1, read as the reverse complement.
TCATCACTGCCCTTTTGTGCCTTGGCGGTGTACTGATTGACCAGCTCTTCCTGAATCACCTCGAAATCCATGTCGTACTCGGCCTTAAATGCAATAGAAGACCCATCAGCTTTCCGGATGCCGCCCACCGCCTGGTATGCCACATAGTTCCGGTCGCTGCGGTTATCGACCCGCTTCGTTTCGTATGGATGCCAAGATATCCCCGCACAGTTTGCGAGTTTAACCAAACCCTGTTTTGTGAGCCGGAACCTATTTGACTGTTTGTCCTCATAGACATCGCCATCCTGCGGGTTTGAAGACAATTGCACGGTCTCTATAACGGGCGTGTGGAACTCAGATAACCCGCCGATCATGGTCGAGGGCATTAAGACGTTGGCCCCCTGGTGTTTGTATCTCTCTATTTCAAATGATAAATCCATGATTGCTCTCCTTGAAGTTGCCCCTGCATCTTTCCATGCAGGGGCGTTAATGGATACTACAGCCCTAATTTTGTTAACTCGGTTTTTGGGATTGCTCGCTGTTGTTACGAGCAGATTGTCGTTTTACTGTTTCTTTGCTTCCGTTTCCCTCCCTTTGGATATTTGTCAAATTCTCCCTCAGTCGCCCGACCGTTGGGGAAAACTGTGCAATCTATATAATCCGGGTAGAGCAAGTTTTTTTCTCTATCCCGCTTGTACAGATGGGCGAATCCATCCCGTACAGTGGCGAGTTCCCATCCGCTGCGTCTCATATCGTTTACAACTGATGCCTGGTTCATCATTTCGTTCTCTCCTTTGAAGTTGCTCCCGATATCTTTCCATATCAGGAGCGATTAATGGATACTGACAGCCTTTTAAACTACTCGGTTTTTGGGATTGCTCGCTGTTGTTACGAGCAGATTGTCGTTTTTACAGTTTCTTTGCTCCCGTTTCCCCCTTTAAACTTGCGCCGCTCCATGCCGCGCAATCAGAACATCATCGCTACGGCCATCGTTATATTTCACTTCATTAAATGCGTGAACAACCGCATGAAAGACAAGCAAGTATGACCATACAGCCATAGGCCCTGTGAGTATTACAGTGTTTCGATCCGCCTGCGGGATCGCCGCGACTATTCTATTGATATTCCAGCCAACAATATCAATAGCGCGGGGGATAGGCGTTAATAAATTCAACCTGCCTGCTACGGATTCAACTTCGCAGTCGGCGTAAAGCGCTTCGTTTTTCAAACTCATATCAATTATCATGTATTTCTCCTTGCGACTCTTGGTTTCATTCCTAATACTGCGCAAGCCATTGATTCAGAGCTGACTCCGCGCACTCCCGTAAAAACCCATTCAAGAATTTTATCCTTCATCTCAGACATGCTGATCCTCTTAACCTCATTTCAAGTTCAAAGCGAGCATCCATCGAGTCGCCTGTAATCCATTCTGTAATCAGGATCCACCGACTCCTGAAATCTGTGAATTTGCTCCACAGCCATAAGAATTTTCCTGTTGTTCGTATCATTTTTAGTTCTCCTGTTATGTTTATGGTTGAAAAAAAACCGGCATCTCGTTTTCTAACCAATGACAGATTTAACTGCCGCCCGGCGGACGAACGAGTTTTGTTTGCTGCGCTTCCGGCATAGCGCCTGGAGATCCGGGCCGATGGAAATTAACTGCGTGATTGTTTGTGTGCGCCGTGCGCTCTCGACATGCGTTCGTGCGAGTCGATGCCAGCACTGCGATAGCACCGGAGGCACGTTCTGGAGAGATACTGGCCGCTGCCTAAAACGTATCCGGCAATTGGCCGTGTATTGATTTCTCCCCTGCCTTATTATGATTCCAACTTCATCACTGCCCGATTGATCAACTGCATCGCCACCAGGTTAAGCCCCCTGGCGTCCAACCGCTCCATTTTTGAAAGAATCTCATGAAGATCAAGAACTCCGATCCCCATTTTCTTTGATATGGTCATATCGTCTTTAGATGTCATACTGCCTCCTGTCGTTCTTTTGCGTACCCTATCCGCCGATCCCCCTTGATGCCTGGGCGCAAACGCCGTCTTCCGTGGGGAAACACAGTTTCCGTCTGCGCGCTCAGTCAAGAGCTCTCAAGAATCTGTGTTGGGGTGTTGTTATGATGGATGGTATTATCACAACAAGCGTTGTATTTGTCAACAATAAAATACAGTCCTTGTTGTAACATTTTGCTAAAATCAAATCTGCGTGAATACTGGAGACCGGACGGCAGGAAGCTTTTAAATCCCAGCGTGGATTTTATGGCGGATGTGCAGAATGTCAGGTGGTGGGGATAAGTAGGGTATTGACACAAAAACACGGATATCATATTTTGATACCATGAACAGAAAACGTAAAAATACATTAAAAGCCGTTTTTGATGAGCCGATTCGCTCAGATGTTTTATGGGGTGATATTGAGAAGCTGGTTGTGGCTTATGGTGGGTACATCGAAGAGGGAAAGGGGTCTCGCGTCAGAATGGAACTGAATGGCGTTCGTGCTGTTTTTCATCGGCCACATCCCGCAAAAGAAACCGGCAAAGGCGCTTTGAAATCGGTTCGACGTTTCTTATCAACAGCAGGGGTGAAGTATGAAATATAAAGGCTATACAGGTGCCGTCATATATGATGAAGATGCCAAAATCTTTCATGGTGAGGTGATAGGAACCCGCGATGTCATTACGTTCCAAGGCGAAAGTGTCGATGAAATCGAATCGGCATTCCGGGATTCAATCAATGATTATCTGGAATTTTGCGCCAGCCGTAATGTGCAACCGGATAAATCCTTTGCCGGCAAATTCATTTTGCGGGTTCCGGTTGATCTTCACAGAAAATTATATCTGAATGCTGCAAGAGAAGGGAAAAGCCTGAATGTCTGGGTCGTCAATCGGCTGGAACAATTAATCAGCGAGAACCCTTGAGAACAAAAAAGGCTCGATCAAACCGAAGTTGACCGGGCCTTATTCAGCAGCGTCCGGTTTTTTGGTCAACTGTTATCAATCTTTTTCAGTTTTTTATGCGTTTGTTTCAATTCTTTTACAACTTGTTTAATATCTTCTGTTACAGGCAAATCTTCGGGTTTGTTTCCACTAATGTCCAGCATTGTGTCTCTAACTTTACGCCCTACTTCTTCAGCGGTAGCTTCAAGAGGGCCTTGATCATATATTTTATCTTTTTTTATTTTCGCTTCAGTTTGAGTAATTCTGAATAAATTTGATGCAAGTTCTTCTTTACCCATAAAATCAAGCAATGACCTCTTAAAATCTTTAAGCCCTTTATATCTTTTTAAATCGCTCAAATTCATATTGTACATTCCTCGGTACCCTGCATTCTGAAACAATGGGTAACAAGCGATTCCATGTTTATGAGCCACACCCGCCAAAGATTTTTCTCTATCGCTTACTTCTTCACGGATGAGAACACGTTCAACCTTTTCTGATTCTTCAATATAATTTCTAAATGTTTCAGCTATACACGCAAAATAAACTTGTGCTTTTGCGACCTGCGGTTTTTTAGGGTCGCCATTCATTGCAATTAAATAACATGCAAACCTTGTAAGTTTAAAATCTGGATATTTCTGTCCTTCTATTTCACGCTCTATCTGGATAAAATTTTCAGAAATAGTAATATTCAAGACTGTACATGCAGATATTGCCCTATTTATTACTGCACGGAATGAATTGTAGTTTTCATATCCAAGTAAACCCATAAAATAACGTGCATACCAATATTTTATATGATTTTTATGCCCTAATAATTCAAAATTAGGTTTTTCATCCTCAAAATGAAAAACATCTATGGGATATATTTCCATTTATTATTCTCTTTTCACTTTACCAGATCAACCCTTGTTTTTTTTCCGAATACATTCGCCAAGCCATCCCCCACCCTTTAACACACCGCCGCCCGAAAGCACAACCGCCGCCCGGATACGATTATGTCAAAACCAATGGAACCCCTTGGCAAGTAACCAGGCGAGGCCAAGGGCAACAGTGATCGTGATCCCGACACCAACTCTAAAGTCCTCCCGCATATTCTTCTGGATACCAGTTATCGCTGTCCATATCATCGAAATATCACTTTCAATATGGGTCACAGAAGCTTCGAGTTTTGCTATTCTTGCGTCCATACCACCTCCACCGCCGTCATGGTCTCTTTCTAAACGGTCGATTCTTTGTGTAATCGCATTTAAAGAATTGTCCATATGCACTCCAAAACCTTCCAATGTACGGGGATTATACGCGGCAATTGTGGTATCCCCCAATGTTCGGCAATAATTCCAGCGGCACATTAATATATTTTCGCCTATGGTATCCAATAGGCTGTTTTCTTTTCGTTAATTGTGATGCTGTAAACCCGCAATCTTTAAGCACTTGTTCCAACGTCCCTCGTTCCAGGCATGAAATCAAAAACAAAGAAACCGCCTCGCTCAGGTTATCCTTGGCTTTTTTTATTGTTTCTCCCTGGGATGCCACATCCAGGGCAGGACAAGACGCCACATACCATCGCTCCCGTTTCAATATCTCAACCGGAAGTTTTACGTTCATGGTTATCCCGTATCTTTCCATTTAATTTATCCTTTTTTTTCATTTCCAATTACCTTCGATAGGTCATCCCCCACCCTCTCCCAATCGTTATAAGAATGGTGTAAAACCACTTCACCTGGTTGCGCCAGTCAACCCAAAAGATGATACCGTAATGTATTTCCCGGAGCTGATCATGCCGCTTCTAATCCCCAGCATTGCCCTTGTTGCCATGAGAAACAAAACAATAAACTCAAATGGATGATTTAAAAACATGATCCTTGACACAGCATAAATCGCACCAGTAACAGCCGCTTTGGTTGGTGGACATAAATCGTTCAGTTCATTATCGAAAAGGTTCATCCGGATATCTAATTCTTTATTCCCCTTAATATCTGATAAAGAAGGAAACTTTAAATATATTTCTTTGTATAATGCAGAAACCAGAAACTT
>CAIMCT010000471.1 GCA_903839535.1 uncultured Desulfobacteraceae bacterium | reverse complement strand
TCGAAAGGGCGAATACAAGATTCGCCCCTACGAAATAAACCCAACTGGTCGAAACGATGATCAAAGCCGTATATTCTTTATTGGAAATCACCTTATATCATGTCAGGCTATGGCATGACCGGAAGAGAAAAAAAGAATTCGGTACCCTTTCCAGGTTCCGACAGTAACCATATTCTCCCACCATGCGCCTCCATGATTTTCTTTACAATAAGCAGGCCCAGCCCGGTGCTACGGTCATTCTTCGAGGTAGGCAGGACAGATGTTTTTCCGAAGGCCTGGAAAAGCTTGTGCTGTTCTTTTTCTGGAATGCCGGGACCCTGGTCGGCAACTGAAATGATGACTTCGTTGTTCTCATGACGCAGATGCACGGCAATATCTGTTCCCGGTTGAGAATACTTTATCGCGTTGGAAAGGAGATTGTTGATCACTTGTTCGATTCTATTGATATCGGCAAAAACATCTGGCAACTTCTCCTGACAGCTTATGGCTATTGATATATTTTTGAGGGAAGCGAACATCCCGTTGATTTCAACGCTTCTCTTGATCGGAACAGAGATATCAACCATCCACCTCTCGATGGTGAGGTATCCGGATTCAATCGCGGACGTATCGAGCAAATCATTGATCAGACCAATCATGAATTTACTCGAAGACAGGAGCATATCGAAAAAGCTGGACTGTTTCTCGGTCAGCAAAGGCGAGAGTTGGTCAGCCAGCAATTCGGTGATGCCCATGATCGCGCCAAGCGGAGTGCGAAGATCATGCGCCGCCATTCCAAGAAAATGGTTTTTCATATCGTTCAGTGTTTGCAGTTCGATCTGCTGCCTTTGCAGTTCGATCTGCTGCCTTCGCAGGCGTAAATGTGTCTCCACGCGGGCGTTGACCTCCTCGAACTGGAAAGGTTTGGTAACGTAATCCACGCCGCCTGCGGCAAAGGCCTTGACCTTGTCTGCTGTTTCAGCCAGAGCGCTGATGAAGATCACGGGAATATCCCTCAGTTCTGCATCCGCCTTCAATCGCTCGCATACCTCAAAACCGTTCATCACGGGCATTTTGATGTCCAGGAAAATCAGGTCGGGTGGGCTCTGGGCGGCGGCGTTCAAAGCTTTCTCACCGTCCAGAAACGCCAGCACACGATAGCCTTTGGATTGCAGCATCTTCTGCAAAAGCTTCAAATTGGCCGGGGTGTCGTCCACCACCATGATGTTTGTACGTTCAGTCGCCTCAATCATTATCTGTCCCCACCTTTTTCATCCATTGGCCTGGGGGATCCACCACCATCATGTATGTGCTTTCCGTTGACTTACGCATTGTCAGTCCTTTCCTTTTCCAGCCATTGGCCGATTTTTTCGTAGTCGAACTCATCTGCCAGCGCTTGTAGCACACAAGACTTGGTGCTATCAAGTTTTTCCACCTGAACGATCAGCTCCGTCAATTGGCCAATGTCGCCTTCTTCCACAGCCTGCTGCATGGCCTGAATCAGCTCCTTGGGCAGAGCAAGCAAAACTGCCGGTATCAGGGATGCGGGTTCCAAACCGACGATGCGGGGCAAAAGCAGTTTATTCTGCTCGGCAACTTCTGCAGCAAGCTTCAACAGCACCTCGAACCGGAAACAACTGCCTTTGCCCACCTGGCTTGTGACCGTCAGCTCACCGTGCATCATTTCCACAAGCCTGCGGCTGATAGCCAGCCCCAGCCCCGTGCCTCCGGTTTTTATGCCGGCTCTCCCCTGTTGAAACGAACCGAATATCCAGCCCATTTCCTCGTCTGGGATGCCTGGCCCTGTGTCTTCCACCTCAACCACCAAGCGCAGGGCTTTTGCGTCCCCACCTGTTTTGCCCGCCACTACGTCGGAGCGCACTCGCACGGCAATCCGGCCTGTTACCGTGAACTTGGACGCATTCCCCATCAGGTTGACTAATACCTGCCTCAGCCTGCCCTCGTCGCCGGTTACATAACGCGGCGTGTTTGCGTCCCGTTCCATAACAAGCTGCAATCCCTTGGCGTTGATGCGGAAGCGGAACATCGTCTCCATGTCGCTTAGAAGGTCGTGCAGGCTGAAAGTAGCCTCGTTAAGGGTGATCCGCCCGGACTCGATTTTGGATATATCCAGAATGTCGCCAATCAGTCGCAGCAGATGCGCGCCACTGTGGGTAATAATCCGGATATGTTCGGCCTGCTCGGACGTAAGCGATGAATCGCGCTCCAGTAACTGCGTAAACCCCAGGATGGCGTTCAGGGGCGTGCGGATTTCGTGGCTCATATTGGCCACGAACAGGCTTTTGGTCAGGCTGGCTTCTTCCGCCACTTCGAGGGCGATCCGGTCGCGCTCCGCCTGCTTGCGCTCGGTAATGTCAATGTGAAAACACAGCATAAAGGATTTCCCGCCTACAGAGACTACGCTTGCCGACACTTCAAGTGGGAAAATACGGCGGTCCTTGTGATAATGTTCCACCTCGAAGATCAATTTCTCCCCAGCCAAAATCCGTCTGATCCTTTCAGATGCCAGTTGAAAGGTTTCGGGGGTGTCCAAATCCATCAAATGCATGGACAGCATTTCTTGTACGCTATAACCGTGCATACTGGCAAACAATTCGTTGATCTCAATCACCTTGCAGTCTGTGGATAGAATCAATATCCCGATGCTGGCCCGCGTAAACAGGGTCCGATAGCGCAGCTCGCTTTCGGATAGGGCGATTTGGAACTTGGCGCGTTCCTGGATTTCCGCCGTCAATGCCGCATTCACATTCTCAAGTTCTCGTGTGCGCTCCAGGACTTTCTTCTCCAGATCAACATGAGATGTGAATAGTTCATCTTCCATCCGCTTGCGATTTGTAATATCTTCGAAAACACCCAGAACGCCCTGCACTTCACACTGAGCATTGAGCAACGGCAACTTGGTAGTAGAAATCCACAGCCTGGTGCCGTCCACTTGCTGCATCTGTTCCACGATGTTGCGTTTCGGTATCCCGCTTGCGACGACCTGCACATCATCCTCGCGGTAAACTTCGGCTTCTTTCCGGGGCCAGGGCATGTCGAAGTCTGTCTTGCCAATAACTTGTTCTGTGCCAACCAGACCCACCGCTGGCGGGAAAACCAGGTTGCAGCCAAGATAAACGCCCGATTTGTCTTTCCAGAAGATGGCTTGGGGGACTGTGTCCAGAATCTGTTGGAGCATCGTCCGGTTCTCCCGTAGCTCCTCCGTCAGATTCTCTGCTATACGCTGCGCTTCGACACGGGTGTTAAGCAGAGTACGGATCAGGGCGGACAGCAGTAACGTGATGGAAATGCCGCCGACCAGGGTGAGCCATGCACCTAAGTAAGCCACTGTAAAGAACCCGCCGCCGGTTTGTCTAAAGCGCAGTGTCCAATGTTTGCCATTAAAATCAATCGGTATCTGCAGGAAGCGCACAGGGGACAGATTTGAAATTTGTTCGCCTGATTTTTGATTCTCCTCAGGAAAACTTTGGTAAAGCAGACTTGAGGGTGAAGGTTGCTCGCCATCGAAGACCTGAAGAAGAAGCTGTTTTTCTTTCTTCTGATTGAGATCGCCAATTGTTCCCTGCATGAGATCATTCATCCGGTAGGGACTGTACACCCAGCCATGGATTGCCGCACGGCGCTGTTCTACCGTTTCGGTGGGCATGCCCCTGCGGTAAACCGGAACATACATTAGGATGCCAGCCTGAACGTCGGTGTTGGTTTCCTGAACCAAAACAATTTTGCCAGAGAGCGCGGCGGCATTTGTATCCCGCGCCTGTTCCATGGCTTCCCGACGCACCGGTTCTGAGAACATGTCATAGCCAAAGGCCCGCAGGTTACGATCAGAAAACGGTTCCAGATAGATGATGGAGGAATAGACTTCACGATCACCATCCGGTTTCAGCGTGTAATCCGGAAAACCTTCTCTGCGAATTCCCTGAATGTGCCAGGCCAGCTCTGCACGCGGGATTAAAAGCGAGAAGCCAATACCCTGAATCCCGGGGAGTTGTTTTTCAACTTTATGGGCCTGGTTAAAAATACGCCATTCTTCGCGCGAGACTGTTTCGGATGCATTAAAAAACGCCACTCCGCTTTGCAGGATGCGGGCATGGTTATCAAGCCTTTCTGTAATTTTATTATTAATCTCGTTGCAAAGATAGATGAATTCATTCTCAGCAATCTTTTCCACGCCCGATTTAATGTACAGGGTTGCAGTGGCGGTAATCATCAGACTGACCGCCAGTACGATCCAGGTCGAGCGCCAGTTTTTGATGGTGGACTGTATGGTATGTAACTTACTCATATATCAGAACCTTCTTTTTCCAGCCATCGGCCAAGCCTTGCATAGTCGTACCCATCAGCCAGCGATTGCAGCACACGGGCCTTGACGCTATCAAGTTTTTCCACCTGAACGATCAGCTCCGCCAATTGGCCAATGTCGCCTTCTTCCACGGCCTGCCGCATGGCTTGAATCAGCTTTTTGGACAGCGCGAGCGGAACTGCCGGCATCAGGGATGCAGGTTCAGGTTGGCACGGGATTTTATCTGTTTCATCGGCAAAGACATAGCGCAGGCCAAGGCATTTCCCCAGCGCCTCAAAGAGTTCATCCACCCGGAAGGGTTTTTTTAAATAGACATCTGCGCCGGCCGCGATTATCTGATCCTTCGAATATTTAAAAATACTGGCAGTAATGGCGATAACAGGCGTAGCACGGCCTTCCTTCGTGGACTTGATCCGCCGGGTGGTCTCGTAACCATCCATTAGCGGCATACGCATATCCATAAGTATCGCACTTGGCGACCACTTCTCGAAAACATCCAGAGCCTCAACACCATTGCTTGCCTCAGCAACCTCAAAGCCAACGGGCCGGAGCAGTGTGTACAAAAGGGCGCGGTTGGTCGGTGCGTCGTCCACCACAAGTATCCGAAATGGTCCCGTACCGGGTTTTAGCCCGATGATGCGACGGGATGGCGATTTATCTTGATCGGCAACTTCCGCGGCCGACTTCAGCAGCACCTGAAAACGGAAACAACTGCCTTTGCCCACCTGGCTCGTGACCGTCAGTTCACCGCCCATCATTTCCACAAACTTGCGGCTGATGGTCAGCCCCAGACCCGTGCCGCCAGCTTTCACGCCAGCGTTCCCCTGCTGAAAGTAACCGAATATCCGGTCGATTTCCCCGGTGGAGATTCCAGGACCCGTGTCTTCCACCTCGACCACCAAGCGCAGGATGGCTTCGTCCTCCCCGGCTTTTTCGGCCACTGTACCAGCGCGCACCCGCACAACAATTCCGCCAGTTACCGTGAATTTGGCTGCGTTCCCCATCAGATTGGCCAATACCTGTCTCAGCTTACCTTCATCGCCGACCACATAACGAGGTATGCTTGCTGCATCCCGCTCCATGAGAAACTGCAATTCCGGGGCGCTGACGCGGGAGCGGAACATCAGATCCAGCTCGTTTAGAAGATCGTGCAGGCAGAAAACGGTCTTGTTGAGGGTGATCCGCCCGGACTCGATTTTGGATATATCCAGAATGTCGCCGATCAATCGCAGCAGATGGGCGCCACTGCGGATAATCATCTGAACATTTTCGGCCTGCTCGGGCGTAAGCGATGGATCGCGCTCCAGGACCTGTGCAAACCCGAGGACGGCGTTCAAGGGTGTGCGAATTTCGTGACTCATGTTGGCCACGAATACACTCTTGGCCATGTTGGCTTCTTCCGCAACCTTTTTGGCAAGAAATAATTGTTCGGAGACATTCTTACTATCGGTGATGTCGCTTATCACGGTGCGGTAAACTGGGTCGCCTTCAGTACCATACACGGCGATTGTAGCCAGATGCGTCCAGAACACCGTTCCGTCGTTTTTCACCATCCGCAGTTCGCACTCCTGCGGTTCACCAGTCCCAATGAGCTGTTTGCGATGCAGGTAGTAAATGTCCTGGTCTTCTCTGAGGATATATCGGGAGAACGGCTGCTTGAACAGGTCACTTTTCACCACGCCCAGCATGCTGGCGGTGGTGAGATTGGCTTCGAGGATAAGCTTCTTTTCGCTCACGGTGACATAGCCCACCGGTGCCAGATTGTAGAAGTCGAAATAGTGTGCGCACGCGGTGTCCAGTTCCGCCTGCTTCCGACGCAGCTCTTCATTCTGCATATTCAGCTCGATCTGATGCACTCGCAGTTCGTGGATTGTCTGCAGCATTTCTTTGGACGATATGGCTTCCAGGTTTTCCGGCGACTGGGTCGTATTTTGCTGGACGATCTCTTCAGCCTGACGGCGCAAATCCGCCGCCCGGCCTGAACGGGTATCTTTCTCAGTCATGATGCTCCTAAAAAGCCGATTCCCTTGAAGCAGAAGCGACTTTCAGCCGTGTTGCTTCTGCTTTTGTGGAAATGCGAATAGACACAAACAAAAGCGGTTTACAAAGTAAGGTGATTTCCGATAAAGGATATACAGCATTGATCATCGTTTCGGTCAGTTGGGTTTGTTTTGTAGGGGGCGAATCTTGTATTCGCCCTATCGATAGGGCGAATACAGGATTCGCCCCTACTATTGTCTGATGGCGGCGATGCACGGATAAATACCCGGCCAAAACGATGATCAATGCATAGAAAAATCTGATTCAGACAATGGGGTATTCTTTGTTGGAAATCACCTAACATGTTGGATATCCTCTTCCACAAAAGCCATTTCAGGTTGCGCTGGGGCGGTTAATGGACTTCCATAGATGGCTATAGGCAATATTTTCTTGTAAATACAATAGGTTAGGTGGGGGGGGGG
>CAIMCT010000470.1 GCA_903839535.1 uncultured Desulfobacteraceae bacterium | reverse complement strand
CAATACCGTGGGTCGCCCAGGGCCGCATGGAAGTTTAAAGTTTTTGGTGAACGCCACATCAACAGCTCTGCCAGGATGCAGAGTTGCCGGGCGGCCTTTTCCATTTCCGAGTAATGGAGGCGGATATAGGTCATCGGGTCGGAACCTGCCGGGATGTTTTTGAGACCGCCAGGAATCATGGCTGTGACCTCCTTTAGAAGCTGCTGGATGGCGGCACCCAGCGTGTCGGTAGATTGTTCCAGCATCGGCCATAGTTGCTTCCAGGACGACTGAGTATCTGCCGGGGCCTGGGGTGCCGGTTGTGCGATGGCTGGTAGCCTCTTCATAATCTCGGCGGTGATCCGGACGGCGATGGCTGCCTCGTCAATCGGCGTGGGTTCTTCCAGCAATTTGACCTTGCTTATGTCGAGCCTTTCAATAAAGGTCAGCAGTTCTTCATATCTCCTGGCCGGAACGTCTTTGTATGATCCCACAAGGAAGTGATCTTTGACCCTGCGGTATATCTCGGCAAATCCTGCGGACCGTCTTCTGCCTGGGGCAATGAAAGTGTAAACATTGTCGGTAACGGCGTTTTGAATCCGTCGCTGTTGTTCCGGGGACAGGGTGGCTTCGGGGAGCTGGGCGGTCGGTTGCTGGTATGCGCCGGTTTGGCGAATCTGCGGAAGGACTTCGGATGTGAGCCATTTGCGGAACTTCTTTGCTTCGGGTTTGTTGCTCCGGACGATCAGGGTGTAGAGGCCGGATTCGTTGATAATCAGAATACTTCCACCACGCTCTAACGAATGGTTAGACCGTTCATCTTCATCTAAGTGGTCGCTTATTGCTTTACTTGGATTTGAATATTCCAGAATATCGCAAATATCCTTTGCAACCCACCAGGGGTTACCAAACTCATCTTTGATTGTTCGGACTTCTTTGGATTCGTAAGAAAACGGAGTGATTACTGATGTGTTTAATTCTACTGCGGACTTATTTAACATAAACACCTCCAAAAAGAATCGCGCCTTAGCCCCCCTGTGTTAAATGAACACCCCCGTCCTTTCGGATACGGTGAGGCATAGCGCGTTAATTTTGAAGCAATTAAAACAAAAACAGCCAGAGTGACGGTCTGACAAACCGCATTTAATTCAGGGTGAACCCACCATGCCACAACACAGCGGTGGTGTCAAGGGGTTTTTAAACTTTCATTTTCCGGGAAATACTGTATCCCAAAGCTGATCGAATCGTTTTTTGAATTTAGTTTCCTGGAGAGATGGTGAAATGGGTTTATACTTCAACAGTTCCTTGTAGAGTTCATCTTTTTTATACCCTTTCAGCCGTTTCAATATATTCTTTGAATCGTCAAAATCGGCGTCACTGCGGAACGCAAGTATCTTATGCGACAATAGTTCTTCCCATTTTGCTGCAACCAACTTCAAGTGACTATGGTTAAAAACGACTACATTCGATTTCGTTGACAGCCCAAAGAAAGAAACGCTGTCATTGATCCAGTCTTCAGACAATGAGAACTCTTTCCCGACCTTTGATATCAGCATTTTCAGCATCTCTTTATCTTTGGTACTGCCATTAAACTCGATGTTCAAGTTTTTTCCTGCAGAATTATGGCAGGTAGCTAGCAATGTCACTCCGCAAGGTTTATGGGTAGGCCATCGCGAAGGGATGTGACCAATTTCAGGGTGATGTAAGATT
>CAIMCT010000469.1 GCA_903839535.1 uncultured Desulfobacteraceae bacterium | reverse complement strand
ATCTCGGACAATTTATCATTTGAATTATTTATCCCCAGATAATTTTAAAATTGTAAGGGAGAATATACTAAAATACTGAAAATGTCTGTAAAAAATATCATTCATGCAATGAATGATATTTACCCCTACACCTTTGGGACTACCGGATTTTTTAACGAATCCCGTATTTTCTACCAGGCATGGTTGCCGGAAAGCGATTCTAAGGCGGTTTTGCTTATCATCCATGGACTTGCAGAACACAGTGGACGATATATGAATGTGGTGAATCACTTCATTCCGCTGAGATACGCTGTCTATGGGTTTGACCACATGGGACATGGAAAATCAGGAGGTGCAAGGGTTTACGTTGAACGGTTTCAGGACTTCACAGACACAATCAAGACTTATTATGACATGATTCAGATATGGCAACCTGGAAAGCCGATCTTTATTATAGGGTGTAAATCAACGCTGTTGGTTGACCAATCTGCTAATAATTTCCAGTTTGAACATTCTAAAAGTCCTCCTACCAATAGTCGGCTTTTACTATTCTCAGTGACTGATGCCGAAGTTAGGTCTAATTCTGCTCTATGCAAAATCGTTGAATGGCTTGGCTTTCATGATTAGCAAGTCCGGAAAACACAGAGGCGTTTCTTGGTACGCGAGGATATATCTGGGATATGCAAACAGATATGATTTGGTCTCTCATAGGATCGGTTATGGCCGTGCTGATTATTTCCATGTTTCAGGATCGCCAGTTGTTGAAAACTTATTAAGCACAAAATTTACAGAGAGGATGGCGAATACCAGTGGATAATCGAAGAGGAAAACTTAAGCTACGCAACAAAGAAATCATTTACTGGCAACTTCCCCGTCGAAAGCAGCGTGACAATTTTATCAAGCTGCGGCAGAAGATACGGAATCAAGCCTCAACTTATGGTGGTCATTTTATAAGTCCTCATGTTCTTGATGAACCGGAGCGTCCTGCTCTGTACAATCAATGGGCCGATATATATTTTCTCGGTAGTGACGGGCTGACCATCTGGAATGCCACCATCGTTACAGTTATTGCAGAATTCTGGGATGTTGTGGAAGAAATGGTATTTACCCGAGTCTGGGAGATGCTAACTCCTGAAGAACAATCTACGGAAGCGGAAATAAGATTAAAACCAGTTTGGTATAAAGGTAAGCGGATGTTCGAATGGGTAGATAAGCAGAAACTGACCTATGAAAAATTTTGCGGGCTTACCAAAAACGAATATCAAGAAAAACTGGCCGAAGAAATTATTCAACATGAACCACCTGAAATATTTGAATCATTCGTTACAGATCGCTCCTACCACTACGGTATTGGGTTGAATATCGTTATCAATGTTGATGAAATCAATCGGTCAAGCATTGAGGAAGCAATTCGTAGATTCCGTGAAGTGGGGGAAACCGACTGGAAGGCGACCGAACCTGTTCCACGACGTGAACTGCCAATGGAATCTCGAAAGTCTGTGTTCAGCAAGTTACAACGGGCGACTGAATAGTGATCTGGGGAGACTCGATTGATTATTTGATTTTCCATATCACATTTTTATATTCATCACCTGCAGTTAATGGAGATATGAAGGCATGTCCAATTTGGTATTGATACGGCATGGAGAAAGTACCTGGAATCGAGAAAACCGGTTCACAGGCTGGACAGATGTTGATTTAACAGAGCACGGCGTAGAAGAAGCACATCGGGCAGCCCAGTTGCTGAAGGATGGCGGGTACTGCTTTGATATCGCTTTTACCTCTTAACCTTGAATTTGACTCTGGTTGTTATAAAGTCTGGTGTCCCGAAAGACTGGTTGAATTCAGCATCTGGAGCAACCCAACAAAATAAAAGCAGAATATGGGGCAGTAAGCTTCTTTCATACCATCTGGTGATGTGGGGCCATAATTAATATTTCACATATTTTTTGCTATTCAGCGCATACTGTGCCATTTTCGAAGTAATGTTATACTGCAAACGGGCATAATCTGCACTTTCCTTATGCTCCCTCTCCCAGCGGGGGAGGGTTGGGGTGGGGGTCCAAAAGTGCAGATTGTGACAGTTGGCAGTATAAAGTCCTTCGACGGCCAATTATTGTATTGCAATCAACATATTAGTTTGGAGATTATAATGAGTTTATTGAACATCGATCAAAAGAAATGCAAGCAGGATGGTATCTGCGCGACAGACTGTCCAATGGGGATCATCCGTTTCGGAGGAAAAGGAAGCTATCCGGAGATCCCATCCGAAAGTGAGCCAATGTGTATTCGTTGCGGTCACTGTGTGGCGGTTTGTCCCCATGGCGCCTTGGATCATGCTGAGGTGAGATTGGCTGCATGTACTGCCATTGATAAGGAACTTGTCATCTCGCCGGCCCAGGCTGAACAATTCTTACGTTCACGCCGTTCGGTTCGTCAATTCAAAGATAAACCGGTGGAGCAGTCTGTCTTGCAGCGGATAATCGAGATCGCCCGCTATGCCCCAACAGCCAGCAACTCACAACTGGTGGAGTGGGTGGTTATAAGCGATCCTAACCAGTTGCGTGCCATCTCTGGTCAGGTGATCGACTGGATGCGGTCTCTACTGCAAAATCCCAATTCGGTGGTGATGCCTTACCATCATTTGCTGGTAAAAGCCTGGGATGCCGGTGTCGATACTGTGTTGCGTTCGGCCACCTGTTTGGTGACAGCTATGGCTCCTGGACCGGTACCCTACCGCATGGTTGATCTGACCTTGGCACTCAGTTATCTGGAATTAGCTGCACCCAAATATGGACTGGGGACTTGTTGGGCCGGTTTGCTGCAAGGCGCGATGCTTGCCAATCCCTCCCTGAAGCAAGCTGTGGGTATTCCCCATGACTATCCTTTTCATTTCCCGATGATGATCGGTTATTCCAAAATGGTTTATTACCGACTACCCGAACGTCAGTCACCAAAAATCCACTGGCGATAACATCGGTGAAGGGGGGGACAAAACATTTATTTACAAAAGAGACCCACAAACAACAGATATTTTTGTCATTTGTGTTATTCCATTACATGATTATTGGCGTGGAAGAGCTTGACCAGGTGAAGTTATCCCCCCTTCTTCGCTTGATAATATCACGGATTAATTTCCGATGCCATGGCAGATATGGGAAGGCTCGAAGAACTTGGAAATGTGTTTAGTGGGTTTCTGAAATATCTTACCGTATATTGGCCGCTGCATGGAAAAGAACAAAATCGTTCGACAGAAGGATAATTTAGAATTTATTGTAAATGACACAAAAGCAGATAAGACAGCCTCTAAATCCTCAATTATCTCGTCTGGACGCTATTCATATCCGGATCAACATAGGAAATTTTCAATAATCGGAGCGATTAGTCGATTCCAGAAGGTTGATGATACGTCTGTGAATATAATCAATGAAAAGAGGTTTATCACTCCGTGATGACAGAGCGGCACGAAAACCCTGTCTGGATATATATGCTGGAGGTTCTCTCCGCCATCCTGATTTGCTACTTTATCCACCTGTCGTTTCCGACGTATCGTTTGATTTGGGGCATCATTTATATCCCTTGGTAATATCTCCTATTAGAGAAAAATCTCGGGTTTTGGCTTTCAGCAGGATCAAAGCCAACTTTCTGGGCGCGTTCATCGGGTTTTGCATAACGATAATATGTAAACCAACATTTTTGGTGTTTTGTCTTGGCGCAATTACGATCATTATCATTTGTAACTCGATTGGTATTCTGGAAATGGCCAGATCGGCCCTGCTTTTCGTTGATTTCCGTTCTCATTCCGCATTATTCTGAACCTAATACTGTGATTGCGATGGAAAGGATATTCAGTGTGACCTGTGGGTGCTTGATTGCCTTTCTGGTTATTATCTGCTTCGATACTCTCGTGATCAGGTTTTCACGATCTACTCCAAAAGAATAGATGACATGTACATGCGCAAAAAGATTGCCATGGTATTCAGAGCTCCGTTCTTGATCTATATCCTGGAGTTTTTATCCGCCTCTGCGATAGCCTACACGTTGCTTATCCTGTATCCCCAGCATAAGTTGATGTGGGCTATGAGTTCTATCGCATTAGTGATTTCACCAAAAAGTTCGGAATCAAAGGCTCTGGTTTTTGATCGCGTTAGGGCTAATATTATAGGGGCTGCGGTTGCAAGCCTTTTATTGTTGTTTTTTGACCCTAATATGACTCTGTGCTGCTTCGGCATACTTCTAACCATTATGGTCAGCAAAGTCTTGAAAGTCTATAAAACTGTACGATCGTTAATTTGCCATGGATGAATGTACACAATGCTTTCTTATTTGGATGAATGCGCTTGTTAATTTGATTTGACAAAACTTATAGACCTATGCGAAAATAACAATCGAAATTATCAGTATATGCACCGATCAGTTTTCCACGTTTAATACCTTTTTATTTCCTTCATTGATACCTTCTTTTTTGCTTTTTTTTATACCATGTTGTATAAATAGCTTTGCTGTCACTGACTTTTCAAGAATACTTTCAAAGGAGATTTCGATGAAAAAGCGCATTCT
>CAIMCT010000468.1 GCA_903839535.1 uncultured Desulfobacteraceae bacterium | reverse complement strand
CGAGGCGGACAGCTACAATGAATCGCTGGTAAAGATGCTGTCTGAGAAGGGATTATCTTGGGAAGCTGAAACCAATGCATTGCTGGAAGCCAAACTCGAGGCGGACAGTTACAATGAATCGCTGGTAAAGATGCTGTCTGAGAAGGGATTATCTTGGGAAGCTGAAACCAATGCATTGCTGGAAGCCAAACTCGAGGCGGACCGCTACAACGAATCGCTGGTAAAGACATTATCGGAGAAGGAATCGGAGTTTCAGTCGGAATCAGCTTCGCTACGTCATGCGCTTGAGATTTCGCAGGAATACGCGGAGAATCTGCGACGGGAACTGGATCTAAAAAATACAGAGTTGGCTATTGCCCTGGAACGTCAGATTACTCTTGATAGCGAACTCGCCAGTCTGAAAAAACAAACTCTGGTTCGGTTAAGTTCTTTTTTTTCATCCACCAAGGGATAGCGCAAATTGAGCATGAAAAAAGCTGTTTTCTCTATTGTTTCAAAAAATTATCTCCATTTCGCCCGCACTTTAATGGCCTCTCTTGCCGTCGCCCATCCGGACTGGCTGCGTTATGTGCTTCTGGTGGACGAAATAAGTGGTGACTTCGATCCGACAAAAGAGGATTTCAATATGGTGGATGTCCTGGACCTGCCATTGCCGGAGCTGAAGAAATTTATTTTTCGTTACTCCATCCTGGAACTCAATACCGCAGTCAAACCTTGGATGATTAAATGGCTGTTTGATCAAGGTTTCGACCAGGTGGTCTATCTGGATCCGGACATCCTTGTTTATCGCAAGCTTGCAGAGGTTGAAATGCTGTTGAAAAATGGGGCGATGATGGTTCTTACGCCTCACCTTACAGGTCAACTTGATGATGACAAACATCCATCTGAGTTGGATATCATGCGTTCTGGGAGCTATAACCTGGGGTTCATTGCCTTAAATCGCCACTCCCAGTTGAAGGAGTTTCTACATTGGTGGCAGGCGAAACTGGAATATCAATGCGTGGTGAATCCGGAGGCAGGGCTTTTTACCGATCAAAAGTGGATTGATCTTGCACCAGGTCTCTTTAAAGACGTGTCGATTCTGCGCCATCCGGGCTATAACGTGGCGTACTGGAATCTTAAGCACCGTAAGGTTAAGCGCCGAAGCGACGGATATTGCATCAACGGCAAACCACTGATATTCTTCCATTACAGCGGTCTTGATCCGATGCAGCCGGGCAATTTTTCCAAACACCAGAACCGTTACACACTGGACGCTCTGGGTCCGGTCAAGCCGTTGGTGGAAGATTATTGCAAGAAGGTAAAGAAGCATGGAATAGAAACCTGCGTCAAATATCGCTATGTATTCAATCAATTCGATGATGGAACTCCAATTCATGATTTCATCCGTATTTGTTACCGGGAAAACCCGCATCTTCAGAAAATGGCAGGGGGCAATCCCTTTGCTGCAAAGGAAATATACAACCTTCCAGCAAGGGAACTGGCGGGCGGTACGCCGGAAATCACCGAACTCATGAAGATAGTCTGGGAGCGTCGTGTCGATTTGAAACTCTGCTTTTCAGACATTCAGGGCAGAGATCGGGTTTCATATACCCGCTGGTTCGCCGAGGGCGTAAAAACAGACCATCAGATACCGGACTGCTTCATTCAACCGGCGATGGATGGTTTGTCTATGCTACCCGATACAGAGGAAAGCGAGATAAAAACAACAACAGTTCTG
Source organism: uncultured Desulfobacteraceae bacterium (assembly GCA_903839535.1). Classification (GTDB taxonomy): domain Bacteria; phylum Desulfobacterota; class Desulfobacteria; order Desulfobacterales; family Desulfatirhabdiaceae; genus RAAP-1. The sequence goes on along the minus strand of CAIMCT010000468.1, from coordinate 7,216 downwards.
AAACATAAATCCGAATATCGTCTGGCGGAGTTGGTGCAGGCCGAAGACGCTGATTTCATCACCAATGCCTATCGGGCGATTATGCAGCGCCCGTCTGATCTGGATGGCCTCAACCATTACCTGTCTGAACTGCGCGCCGGGATATCCAAGATCGAAATCCTGTCGCGGCTGCGGTTTTCCGCCGAGGGACGACGTATTGGTGTGCGAATACCCGGTCTGCTTTTATTTTTTCTACTGGGAAGATTGGGGCGCTGGCTGCCGTGGATTCGCCGGCTATTTATGGACTATCTGGAGCATCCGCCACCCACCGCGAAACAGGCGCTGGCGGACGAGAAGGAAAACCATACGAATTTTGCTCCATACAGCGGTTTTTTTGACTATAACATTGTTGGTGGCCGAAAATTGGTTTGGATGACCCAACACGCCAGGGTAAAAATATGTCCGGTAAAGGCGGGTGATGTGTTGAGGGTTTCCGGGGAATATGATGGAGAAAGTCATCGTATGGCCAATGGTTCCGATGCCGTGCTTAGCCTGTTCCTTAATAACAGGCAGGTAGGGGAATTCCGCTTTTCAGACAGCGGGGAATTTGAAAAAAAACTGTCTCTTGCAGTCACCCTGGACGATGCTGTTTTAGCGCTACATGCAAATCAGGTTTTTGTTCCTGCAGAACTGGGCAAAAATGACGATTTTCGCAAGCTGGCGCTAAGAATCGCCAAAATCGAAATCAATGATCAGGTTGTTCTTGATTTCAGCGATACTCATGCTCCCTATAAACTGGAGATTCAAAGAGAGGCTGTCGGTGTCAATATCGTGGGCTATGTCAAATCAGAGCATGGTGTTGGGCAATCGGCTCGAAGCGCCGCCAGTTGCTGCAAGGCGGCAGAGCTGCCGTTCTGTTTGATAGATTTTTCCAGGGGTACTCCCATCCGTCAGGAAGACCATAGTTGGGCTGAATATATAGAGGAGGCTAACCACTATAATGTCAATCTCTTTCATATCAACGCCGATCAGATGCATGTGGCCCATGGCGAATTGGGACAAGGTTTTTTTGACCAACACTACAATATTGGCTACTGGGCGTGGGAACTGCAGGACTTTCCCAACCGGTTTTTACAGGCGTTTAATTATCTAAATGAAATATGGGTTCCGTCACGCTTTGTGCAGGAGGCGGTGAGCGCCAAGTCGCAACTTCCGGTCATCCGAATGCCACACGCCATTGATATTGAACTGGAACAACATCTGACGCGACAACAAATAGGGCTGCCGGATGAAGGCTTTTTGTTCCTGACGATGTACGACATTCATTCCATGCAGGAGCGCAAAAATCCCCAGGCCGCATTGGCCGCCTTTGAAAAGGCGTTTCCTGACGCAGGGGATGTAAAGCTGGTCATAAAAACCCACAATGGCGATGTGTTCCCCAAAGAATTCGCTAAACTGAAAAACTGGGTAGCCGATCGCCAAAATGTCCACCTAATTACCGAAACCTTGAGCCGGCAGGAAGTGTATAACCTGGAGAACCTCTGCGACTGTTTTATTTCTCTCCACCGCTCCGAAGGTTTCGGATTTGCGTTGGCGGAATGTATGTTGCTCTGCAAGCCGGTGATTGCAACCAATTGGTCGGGCAACACCGATTTCATGAATGCGGATAATTCCCTACCGGTGCAGTACGAGCTGACCGAAATACAGCAGGATATCGGCCCCTATAACAAAGGCCAGCTCTGGGCCGAAGCGGATGTGGATCATGCCGCCTGGCAGATGAAACGTGTTGTGGAAGACTTGGAATTACGCCAGAAAATCGCTGTCCGAGGCCAAAATACCATCCGTGATGAATATTCGCCCCAGGCGATCGGACGGCGCTACGCAGAACGGCTTGCCATGATTGCGCGTAGGTAAGGAAGAATTCTTGTGACTTTTTATCAGCTCATCAAAATCAAGAGGGCTAACAGAGCCAAATGAAAATAGCTGATTTGTCACACACATTCAAAAACCGTGTGCTTAATTCAGAAAGCGATACGCGTATTGCTCTCATGGACATGCTGGCTATTGTTGGCGTAGTAGCGTTCTGGTGGTGCTGGGTTTGGAGAAAATCTTCCTGGTCGGATATGGATGCGCCCGTTAAGTATGTAAATGATGCCATCTATGTACTTGCGGTTATAAAAGCATTTGCCTCAGGGGAAATATTTCCTTTTCTTTTTAAATCTGTTTCATCACTAAACATGCCATTCCATGCAAACTGGAATGACTTTCCATTTGAAGAGTGGATATACTTTCCTGCTGGAATCCTTTCTGCGATGTTCGGTTTGAACGCAGGGGCATCGCTGTACCTTCTCGTTACACAACTTCTTGCAGGGCTGTCTTTTTATTGTTCCGGACGGTTACTTGCGTACCGGAGAGACTTTGTATTTGTCTGCGCCATACTGTTTTCACTTTCCCCTTATGCATTTCGCAGGAATATTGCTCAACTGACGGTTACAGCATATTGGCACATTCCCCTACTGCTATTGGTCGTGGCTTGGTGTGACGACCCGTCACGCTTCAAAATGGACACTAAATACAGTGCTATTTTGATTTGCACGATTGGCTTTGTCGCCGGACTTATTCATCCCTATTACCTGGCGGCATTCCTTCTTCTGCTCACTTTTGTTTTTAGCGGTCATGTAATTAACCGGTCCAGAAGACAAACGTTCATGGTGGGAGCTGTGATAGTATCGGCTCTAACCGGCTTTCTTCTATCAAATGCGGACACACTTTTATATGCTTTATTTGAAGGAAGGAATTCCAATGTCATTCAGCGTGACATGTGGGGTTTAACTGTCTGGGGTCTTCGCTTGTCGAATCTCATTTTCCCATTTTACCACAGACTTGGTTGGCTTCATGAATTGGGTCAAAGAATCGGATTCGAGCAGTATCCCGAATATTTAAGAGGGGGGGCGCAATATGGCTATATAGGATTAACAGCCGTTGCTGGTTTGAGTTGGTTGCTGATCAAGGGTACGCTTAACATTGCCGCCAAACGTTTTACGAAAGTACATGTGTGGTACTGGATGGCGCTCGGTATCATCTCGTTTGGAGTGGTGGGGGGTATCAATTATCTGCTCGGTTCCTTTGGTTTTATGCTCCTTCGTTCCACCCATCGCTTTTCTATCATCCTCATGGCTATCGCCCTCTTTTTCTTGTGTGATCAATTGCCGAAAACACACCTTGGATGTCCTGTAATGATTCTTCCTATGATTATGTTGGTATTTGGCCTCTATGACCAACTCCCGGTCAGGGTCTCCACTGAAAATGTTAAAAGCATAAGGGCCGCAGTCGATCAAGACAGGAAAATTGTTCATCAACTGGAAAACGAATTACCACATTCCGCTATGATATTTCAGTTGCCGGTTAAAGCGTTTCCAGAAACCGGCGCTATTTATCTTATGAGTGATTATGATCAGTTCCGGCCGTGGCTTTATGCAAAGAACCTAAGATTCAGTTACGGTACCACAAAAGGGCGTGGCGATGCAGACTGGCAGTTTAGAGTCGCCAGTCTTCCCATGCCGGATATGCCGCATCAATTGGAGAATTATGGTTTTGCCGCTGTTTTGATCAACAAGAAAGCCTACAAGGACGATGCGCAGAAATTGGCTCTGGAATTTCTATCTGGCGGCTATCAAAAAATTGCGGATGAAGGTGACTTTATCGCCTTTCGTCTCAATCCTTCCGGTAATCCTCAATTGCCAGTGATTGAGCCATACCAATTCGTCTTTGAATCTGGTTTTTATGAAATGGAGGGTTCAGGAACGAGCAGATGGATTTGGGCTAAAGCTGATGCCAGGTTGACGGTATCACCTTCTTATCTGCCGGAAGGTTATCCGCATACAATGCCATCCGGTCAAATCGAGATTCGGTTTGACGTTGAGTCATTTGGGTCACATGCTGTCTGGATGGAGATTGACGGATCTAAAATCATGATATCGAATGAAAGCGAATTTAGCAATGCCGTGAAGATCACATTGCCTGCCGGGATGTCGCATGCGATAATCCACTTCACCAGTGACCGACCAGAGCAGTTGAGCGGTAGGGGGGATGCACGTCCTCTTGCCTTTCGACTTCTCAATCTGAAGGTAGATCAATTGCCGTAATTGATGAGATTCCATGAAAATAAGCTGAAACAAAATCACCAGAAACCAGAAAAAATAAATCTTGATCTTCACTGTAAACCAGAATATTACTGAGGAGTACTGTGAGAAAAAACAAGGAATCCAGAAGTTGGAATTCGGAAGAATTAAGGCAAAGACATGAGCAGCGAAGATATTCGCTGGAAACAGCGATTGAACCATTACCGGAAAGCACTGTTGCAGCTTACAAAGGGTGTGGAGTTGAGCCAACTGCGGCCACTCTCGGAGATCGAACAGCAGGGCCTTATTCAGGCTTTTGAGTTTACCCATGAACTGGCATGGAATGTAATGAAGGATTTTTTTGAATATCAGGGAAACTTTACAATCATGGGTTCCCGAGATGCAACACGCGAGGCGTTTTTGCGGAATCTGATTGCTGATGGCGATGGATGGATGGAAATGATCAAAAGTCGTAATCAGTCATCTCATACCTACAACCAGGAGATAGCCGATGAAATTGCTGAAAATGTGATTTTGGTTTATTTTAAGTTATTTGTTGAATTTGAACAGCGAATGCAGGCTTTGACTAATGGGCTGTGATGTTATGGAAAACAGGTTTGGACTGAATCCTGTGATTATTGATAAAATCAACAGTGTCTTTGCTGCAGTGCCTGAAATCGAACAGATCATCATTTACGGCTCGCGAGCCAAAGGCAACTACCGCAATGGGTCGGATATCGATCTCGTTATCAAAGGCGAAGGCATTAGCCTTGCCCGGTTGCTGAAAATAGAAAATGAATTGGATGAACTGCTGTTACCCTACCGAATAGATTTATCTCTGCTGCATAAAATCGATGATTCGGCCCTTCTTGACCATATTAACCGGGTCGGCGCAGTTTTTTACGATAAACTGGATGAAGCGTTTTTTCGATTATTAACAATTGATTTATAAGGAGCAATTTACATGAATCTTAACCCTGTCATAAAAAGTGTTGCAGCAGTTCTTATTTCTTTGGTTTTGTTAAATGGATGCGGAGATAAAAAAGAGGTGTCCACCAAAAAAGCAAAAGTGGAAATTACGCCTGTTTCAAAAGCAGTAAAGGAAGCGGTTTCCATTGCATTTACCACTACCTTGCCAGAATCTCTAAAAGATGTTATGGAAACAGCCGGCGGTAGTTACGGCCTGGATAAAATCAACGGAGGTATGGCGGACAGTGTTGTTAAATCGGCTGGTCTGATAATTGAAGGATGGGCCGTAGACAAAGAATTGACTCTGGTTCCAGAGAATATTTATGTCCGCCTTAAACCCAAAGATGGTGCGCCATTCTATGCAAAGGCCAATCGTGGCGAACGCCTGGATGTGGCGGCTCATTTCAACAATGACGCATTCAAAAATTCCGGATTCACGGTTAACGCTGTCATCAATAATTTACCCGATGGTATGTATGCGATTGATGTTTTGCAGAAAGAAGCGGATAAGGTTTTGGTGAGTGATTTCGGCAAAATACTACATATTGTTAGTAATTGAAATACTGTGAGGCTCTTGCAAAAGCTGTGATTGATGCTGAATAGTTAAGACTTTTTATCAGTTCATCAAAATTAAGATGGCTAACAGAGCCGTTAGGGTATCGCTGCGCCTTCTTGTGATACAACTTTCTCGCAGAGCTGTCTTTTTTATTGTTCAGTATGATTATTTATACTGTAGCTGCTATAATCTGCGCTTTCCATTTGTCCTTCCATCAGCAGGGAGGGTTGGGGGTTTAAAACGCAGGTTGTGGCAGTTTAAAGTGTACATACCGAAGAGACATTGTGTTTGCCTGCGCCATTCTGTTTTCGCTTTCCTCTTTACGCATTTCAATGGTGTCAAGTCAAAAACTAACATGGAAATCCAGAATAGTATATCGCTTAGCACAGTTCCAGGGCCTGTGAACATATATGGTGTCTTTTTGGAGGAACCATGAATAATCTAATCCGCAAGCAGCTTGGTTTGCTGGCGATTTATCCTTTGCTTCTATCACCAGTTCTGTTTTTTCTCATCTGGTTAATGCTGGGAAAACCAATCTATGATTGGGACTCTGGATGGTACAGAGATATCGTTGTCTATGGGTATAATTTCAATGGCGATGTTACCGTAGAACAAAATATAGCTTTTCTGCCCGGCTATCCTCTTATCATAAAGGTTATTGCCGTGCTTTTCGGCCTCAATTCAGTTGTTGCGCAACTGATTGTTTGTCTGTTGGGGTATCTTGTCGGAAGTTGGTTTTTCTTTAAAGTTATTTCGTTAAGAATCGGTGAGTACAAGTCTGCAATCGTTGTAATGATGTGGTCTCTTATGCCTTTTTCCATCTACTTTATGAACGGTTATTCTGAGTCGGTGTTATTTGCATTGGTTGGGGTGTTTTTTTACTTTCTGCAAAGAGGTAGTGTTGTTTCTGCAAGCATCGTGATTTCGTATGGATTGATTACCAGGCCACATGCAATGGCGATGCTCCCCGTTCTTTTTTATTATTTTTATCGTGTTGAACATTGCAAAGGCGTTTTCTTCAGGTACCAATCATTGGGACGCGCCGGGGTGAAGTCTGTTGAATTGGCTCCAATTATTATTATATTACCTGTTATATTGACGATTTATTGGTATTTAAGCTTTGGTGACTCTCTGGTTAACAAGAATATTTATTATGCTTGGAGCCATGGAGTCACTCCAACACTTGTACAGAAATTCAATTCAATCGCGGGCGCTATATCTTCTATTTTTAGTGGATTACAATACTCTAATATACTGATCTACAAGAAATTCTTTTACACTTTGTCTCCGCAACAATTTGCAGCTTTTTTCCTGGTTATCGGGTTGTTGTTAACTCCTGTATTCCTGGCTGTAAAGTATTATGATTTTTTTATCTTCAATATCTCAATAGTGATTCTATGGATTATATCTTCAGACATATTGAACGTGGGACGTCATATTTCTCTTATGTTTTCAATTCCTTTTGCCGGAGTTATAGCGTTGGATGTTTTGATATCACGTTTCATGGTTATGGCAAAGTATAAAACAAAAATGATTTTATACTTTTTTATATTATTAACGGGCTTTATATACCTTGTTTCGTTTTGTCTAT
>CAIMCT010000467.1 GCA_903839535.1 uncultured Desulfobacteraceae bacterium | reverse complement strand
TCCGGCCATCATTTCCCAACTGTCGATAGCTTGTCCATCAATGGCCGTTACTATGTCGCTTATCTGAATACCGGCCCGAGCTGCTGGGGAGTCGGAGTCGATTTTCCCGACCACTGGATTTAGAATGGGGATACCAGTGATGAGAAAAAGACCGAAAAAAATAATCACGGCCAGTAACAGATTGGAAAAAGGGCCGGCAGCGACAATCAGAAAGCGCTTGAAAAGCGGCTTATGGTTGAACGACAGAGGAATGTCTTCAGGCAAAATTTCGGCATCGGGTTCATCCCCGACCATTTTGACGTAACCGCCCAGAGGGATCGCCGAAAGCCGATAGTCCGTAATGCCAATGGTTTTACCGGCGATGCGCGGTCCAAATCCGAGGGAGAATTTGAGAACTCCCACGCCAAAAAGTCTTGCTACCAAAAAATGGCCGAACTCATGCACCAGAATAAGGACGCTGAGTACAACGATAAATGAAAATATATTGGTTGTCATAATGATTTTGTAATCTTTCTCCTTAGAGCCGGCATTCCGCCGGCTGCAGCAGCCGGCAAGATGCCGGCTCTACATGTGTTCTATAGCCGTGGTCGCAGCAGCCCTTGCCCAGGAATCCGCCCAAAGTATTTCATCCAGACCAGGGGAAGTAAAAACCGTGTGATGGTCCATCGTGTCCCGAATAATTTTCGGAATGTCGGAAAAGCCTATTTTTCCATCCAGGAATGCCTGAACTGCAACCTCATTGGATGCGTTCAGTACGGCAGGCAGCGTTTCACCGACATCGCAGGCGATGCAGGCAAGTTTGAGACAGGGAAATTTATCCATGTCCGGGGTTTCAAACGTCAGGGGTCCGATCCCTGGTAAATCCGGAAGGGCCTGTCCCAGTGGAAGCCGCTGTGGATAAGACAGCGAGTATGCAATGGCTGTTTTCATATCCGGTATTCCCATCTGCGCCATAACCGATCCGTCCTGAAACGCCACCATGGAATGTATCACACTTTGGGGATGAACAACAACGTCGATCCGGTTTCGGGGGAGCTTAAACAAATGATGCGCCTCAATCACCTCAAGGCCTTTATTCATGAGGGTGGCCGAATCAATGGTTATTTTCTTTCCCATCTCCCAGTTGGGGTGCGAAAGAGCATCTGAAACCGTGATGGCGGAAAATTCACTTTTAGGCTTATGGCAAAAAGGACCTCCGGAGCAGGTCAATATCAGCTTTTGGATGGCATTGCTATCGTTGCCCTGAAGACACTGAAAAATCGCACTATGCTCGCTATCTATGGGAAGAATTTGAACATTTCGTTCCGCAGCCAAGTCCATCACCAGGTTTCCCGCCATGACAAGGGTTTCCTTGTTGGCAAGGGCAATATCTTTACCGGCGGAAATGGCATCCAGAACCGGGATCAGGCCTGCAGCCCCAACCATTGCGCCCACCACCAAGTTGACTGAATTGAGGGTGGCGGCGACTTTTAATCCGTCTTGGCCGGATAGGATATCAATTTTGAGTCCGGACGGCAGCAGTTCCAACAACTTTTGAGCCAAGTTAGAATCAAAAACAACTGCCATTTCCGGCCGAAATTTTTTGATCTGTTCGGCAAGGCGAGTGATGTTGGATTTGGCGACAAGGGCTTTGATACAGAACATTTCAGGGAACTGTTCCACAATGCGGAGAGTATTTTGGCCAATGGAGCCAGTTGATCCGAGTACACAAAGAGATTTCATAATAAACCAGTAATTATAAAAAATAAAAAAATTAACATGGATAGACAGGATAGTCAGGATAAAAAAAATTAAACTGCTGTTTTTGTCTGTTATCTTGTCTATTCCTGCTATTTTTTGTTTCAAAAGACATCAAAATTATTAGAAAACAGTTAGTAAAGAATGTATTCCTTGAAAATGAGCGCAACCGGAGATGCAAAGAGCAGCGCATCTATCCGGTCCAGCATTCCCCCGTGACCGGGCAGCAATGCGCCGGAATCCTTGATCTGTGCAGATCGTTTCAAGGCGGACTCATACAGATCGCCTATTTGTCCTGCAGTGCCGATGAGCAGAAACATTACCATACATGCCGCCCAGGGAAGCGATGGGAGAAACATGGCCTTGATGATCCCGCCGATTAGCAGGTTGGCGCAGAGTCCGCCAATAGAACCTTCAATGGTTTTATTGGGGCTGACCGACGGACAGAGTTTATGATGACCAAGATACGAACCCGCATAATATGCACCGATATCCCCTGCAAAAACAACCGATAGAAGAAAAAAAATCCACAGAACACCAGCATCAGTATTGCGGATACGGATAAGACCGACAATCAGAACCGGAATATACACCATACCCTGAATCTGCATGGCGACAGCATCAACGATGGAGGGGTCGGTTTTGTAACGTTGCAATAATAGAAAAGCACACAAAAGAAAATTAATGGTGATGATAACCAGAATTAACGCTGATGAATTGGAATATGCCGCACAGATTATGGACAGTCCGGTGGTGTAACCCAATATAGCCAGTGGCGGGTAAATGTCCTTGGAATTTCTGCTGAAAGCTATAAGAAAATATTCTCGAAGCGCCAGGATACAGACTATAACAATTAGCAGCGCAAACATCAGAGGACCACCCCAGCCAAGCCACAAAATAAGGATCGGGAGCGCCGACAAGCCTGTCAACCAGCGTTTGACATGGGAAGAGGAGGTCATACGTTTCCGAACCTGCGATTGCGCTGCTGATAGTCTTTCAGGATATCCAGATATTCATTCCGTGAAAAATCAGGCCACAGGGTTCGGGTTATGTGAAGTTCTGAATAGGCTATCTGCCAAAGAAGAAAATTGCTGACCCGCATTTCCCCGCTGGTTCGAATCAGGAGGTCCGGATCCGGAAGATCGTGGGTGTAAAGGTGAGTAGAAACGGTTTCTTCAGTGATGGACTGGGGATCCAAGCTGCCATCTCTGGCTTTTTCCGCCAGAATTTGGGTCATTCGAACTATCTCAGCCCGCGCGCCATAACTCAGCGCCAGATTTAATACCATCCCCGGATTATGACGGGTAGCCTCAATGGACTTAAAAAGCACATCCTGTACGTCCTGAGGGAGCCGATCAATCTGACCAATGGCGTTCAGCCGAATGCCATTGGCCAGCATGACGGGTCTTTCAGATTCGAGAAATTTTTTTAAAAGAGACATCAGGGCAGACACTTCAATTGCAGAACGCTGCCAGTTTTCCGTGGAAAAGGCGTACAGGGTTAAAGTCGGTATCCCAATTTCCCGGCTGGCGGTAACAATGGTTCGAACCGTCTCCGCCCCTCTTTCATGCCCGTGAATCCGATTGAGAAGGCGCTGTCTGGCCCACCGGCCGTTGCCGTCCATGATAATGGCGACATGGGCCGGCAGATGTTGAAGATCAATCTTTTTTTCCAGGGCGGCAACCTCAACAGGCGGCAGTTTAGAATTCAAGGATTTCTTTCTCTTTTTCACTATAGATGGCGTCAAGCATTTTAATGTAATCGTCAGTGATTTTCTGAATTTGCTCCTGGCCCTTGAACCCATCATCTTCAGAAATTGCTCCGTCTTTTGTCGTTCCCTTGATCAGTTCGTTGGAATCTCTGCGGATATTGCGGATGGCGACTTTGTGCTCTTCGCTCATTTTATGAATGATCTTCACCAGGCTTTTTCGCCGGTCTGCGGTAAGGGGAGGGATGGAGATTCGAATCACTTTTCCATCATTCGATGGCGTTAGCCCCAAGTCTGATTTCAGAATGGCTTTTTCAATTTCCTTGATGACCGATACATCCCAAGGTTGAATAGTAATAAGACGGCTTTCCGGAACGGAAAGAGAAGCCATCTGGCTAAGCGAAGTCAGCGTGCCGTAATAATCCACCCGAATACCGTCCAGGATGGATAGAGATGCACGACCGGTTCGAACCCGCTTGAAATCGTTTTTCAAAGCTGCCAGGGATTTGTTCATTGCATCTTTGGTTTCTTGACAAATGGACTCAATCATGAAGCTCACCTTTCAGGATAATTATAGAAATGTATTCAGTTGCAAATTCGAGTACCCACGTCATCCCCACAGACAACTTTTCTGATGTTTCCAGGGCCGTGGAGATTGAAAACAGCCAATGGCAGATTGTTATCCATCGCCAGTGAGATCGCCGTCATATCCATGACTTTCAGTTGACGTTCCAACACCTCCATATAGCTGATCTTTTTGATAAATTGGGCATCCTTGTTCTTGACCGGATCAGCATCATAGATTCCATCCACTTTGGTTGCTTTTAGGAGTATTTCGGCATGAATTTCCTGCGCTCTCAAGGCGGCGGCAGTATCAGTGGTAAAATACGGACTTCCGGTTCCTGCTGCAAAAATAACGGCGCGTCCTTTCTCAAGGTGGCGAACCGCTCTTCGAACTATGAATGGTTCAGCAACCTCATGCATGGATATAGCGGTCTGAACCCTTGTTTGAACACCTTTGCGTTCCAGAGCATCCTGAAGAGCAATGCTGTTGATAACTGTAGCAAGCATTCCCATGTGGTCGGCAGAGGTCCGGTCCATACCAAAGGAACTGGCGGCAATTCCCCGAAAAATATTGCCGCCTCCGACCACGATTGCGATCTGCACTCCGATGTCTATGACGGAGCGTATTTCATCCGCCACATACTTGATCATATCCGGATCAATGCCGAAGCCCTGATTTCCCATTAGGGCTTCGCCACTCAGCTTGAGAAGGACCCTTTTGTAGAGCGGTTGTTTCAAAAAATCATTCTCCTACCTGGAATCTTACAAAACGTTTGATGGTGATATTTTCGCCGATTTTGGCAATCTGTTCATTAATCAGGTCGGAAATTGTGACATTGGGATCGCGGACATATCCCTGGTTGAGCAGGCAACTTTCTTTATAAAATTTGTTCAGCTTGCCCTCTGCAATCTTATCAATCATTTGTTCGGGTTTGCCCATGGCGCGAACCTGATCCCGGTAAATCTCCATTTCCTTTTCAACTACTTCCTTGGGAACATCCTGCTGAGAAATGGATACGGGATTGGTGGCTGCAATGTGCATGGCTATATTTCTGGCAAACTGGACGAAGTCTTCATTCTTGGCTACAAAATCGGTTTCACAGTTGACTTCAACCATGACACCAAGTTTGCCTCCGGTGTGAATATACGTTTGAATGGCTCCTTCAGACATGGCTCTGCCAGCCCTTTTGGCTGCAGTCGCCAGCCCTTTTTTTCTAAGAAAATCAATGGCCTTGCTGACATCCCCATCGCTTTGTTTCAGCGCTTCCTTACAATCCATCATTCCTGCGCCGGTTTTGTCCCGCAGCTCTTTAACAGTTGATGCACTAATGGTGGTCATGATGCTTCTTCTCCTTTAAATTTCAATCCCGACGACTGGCAGTTTGCCTGTCGTACTTTTGAGTACGCTGCAATAGCAAAGGATGCAGCGCAACGTCCGGCGTTCCGCCTGCTGGACTTTCTAAGCCAAAAGATATTATGGCATCACGATTCGCTGTCGTCATCTTCATCAATTTCATCATATTTGGACGATGCTCTCTTGATGATTTCAATTACAGGGCCATCTGCGCCATCTGAAATCACTTTGCGTTCACCGGTTTTCAGATCTGCACCTGCTGTACTCATCTCGGATTCATCAATTGTTTTGTCCGAATCGGCCTGTTTTTTCTCGGTATAACGCTGCTTGCCCTCAAGGCAGGCATCAGCAATTTTGGAAGTGAGCAGGCGAATGGAACGAATGGCATCATCGTTTCCAGGAATCAGGTAATCAATCTCATCCGGATCGCAGTTTGTATCTGCAATTGCGATGATGGGGATTCGCAGTCTTCTTCCTTCCCGGACGGCGATGGCTTCATTCTTGGAATCAACGATAAAGATTGCTCCGGGCAGCCGGGTCATGGTGCGGATACCGCCCAGAATGCTGTCTAATTTCAGGCGCTCTTTTCCCAGTTGCTGACGCTCTTTTTTGGGATAGAGGTTGATGGAACCATCTGTTTCAATGGTATTCAAGGTGTTTAATCGGTCGATACTTTTTTTGATCGTTTGAAAATTGGTCAGCATTCCACCCAGCCACCGGTTTTGAATGTAATACATTTCGCATCGGTTGGCTTCTTCGAAAATGGTTTCCTTGGCCTGTTTTTTTGTGCCAACAAACAGGACAGATTTGCCGTTAGCCACAGTATCCACAACAAAATCATAAACATCTCTGAACATGCGGACGGTTTTTTGCAGATCAATGATATAAATTCCGTTTCTTGCTCCAAAGATAAAAGGTTTCATCTTGGGATTCCAGCGTTTGGTCTGATGACCAAAATGAACTCCTGCTTCAAGAAGTTCTTTCATTGTAACGTAAGCCATTTTGTTTCTCCTTTTTTGGTTTGCCACCGCTCTCCTCGGCCCGGATTTCCACTTTCCACGAAAGCACCAAAAACCCGGTCAGAGAACGTGCGAATTTTTTTAAATCTTCTTTTTGTACCAAATTATTTCTGTTTTCACAATCAAAAAAATAAAGAAAAGAATCTACCTGCCCTGCTCCCCGCTTTTGTACATCACAACGACACGATCATGTCCAGCATAGTCCTTTATGATTTCAAAGGGATGATAATGACCACAATGTTGAATCAACTGGATCACTGCTTTTTTTTGATTAAAACCTATTTCGAGCAGGAGAACGCCCTGGGGTTTCAGCAGCGTATGCGCAGAAAAAATAATCTGCCGAATAGCGTGAAGACCGTCGGATCGACCGTCCAAAGCCAGCAGCGGTTCAAATTGATTGATCTCGGGCTGAAGGCCAGCAATGTCTTCAGATGGGATATATGGCGGATTCGATAAAATCATGTCAAATACGGGCATATTTGGCGAAAACGGATCCAGCCAGTTGCCGGCTACAAATGAAACAACAGATGACAGTTGATGACGCATGGCGTTTGTCCTTGCAACACCAATTGCTTTCAGTGAGATATCCGTTGCAATGTAGCGGTATGCCGGTCGCTCTGACGCCAAGGCAAGAACAATAGCGCCGGAACCTGTGCCAAGCTCCAGAACCTGTCCTGCTGAATCCCGAGGAGAGTCCACAGGTGTGAGGCAGTTAAGGGCGGCTTCTACAAGCGTTTCGGTATCCGGCCGGGGAATCAGAACATCCGGGTTGACCTCCAGGTCCAGGGACCAGAATTCCTTTTTGCCAATAATATAGGCTACCGGCTCTCTGTTGACCCGTCGCTTGATCAGGGACTTGAATCCGGAGAGTTCGCTTTTTAACAAGGGCTGATCGTATCTGAGATATAAATCAATTCTTTTCAAATTCAGGAGGGTGGCAAGGAGAATTTCGGCTGATGCCCGAGGGCTGTCAATACCGTGAGAAGTGAAATATCCTGTCGCCCACTTGAGCAGACTCAGGATGTTCCACTCAACTTCACTGGGGCCGGGAGGATTCTGCATTCTGTAAAGCCTGGGCCTGATAATAAGCGGTCAACTGGTCGATGATTTCATAAATGTCGCCTTGAAGAATGGCTTCCAGCTTATAAAGTGTAAGCCCTATGCGGTGATCGGTCATGCGGCCCTGAGGAAAATTATATGTCCTGATTCTGCCGCTTCTATCCCCGGTTCCCACCTGGCTTTTACGATCCAGGGAGCGTTTCTCATCCTGTTCGCTGACCATTTTGTTCAACAGTCTGGCTCTTAAAACGGTCAAAGCCTTTGCCTTATTTTTCCATTGAGATTTTTCGTCCTGACAGATTACAACCAAACCGGTAGGCAGGTGGGTAACCCGTACCGCCGAATCAGTTGTATTAACAGATTGTCCGCCGGGGCCTGAGGAGCGAAATACATCAAATTTGACTTCAGTGGCATCAATGTGGACTTCGACTTCTTCGGCTTCAGGAAGCACGGCGACAGTAACAGCGGAAGTATGGATGCGGCCCTGTGTTTCCGTGGTGGGTACCCGCTGAACGCGATGGGTGCCGCTTTCATATTTAAATGCGCTGTAAGCGCCGTTGCCATGAACCATGGCGACGATTTCCTTTAAGCCGCCGACACCGGTTGTGTGATGGGTCATCACCTCTACTTTCCAGTTGCGTTTCTCGGCGTATCGGCAATACATTCGAAACAGATCTCCGGCAAAAAGACCAGCTTCTTCACCGCCGGTTCCAGCCCGGATTTCCAGAATGATGTTTTTGTCGTCATTGGGGTTTTTAGGAACAAGAAGCTTTTTGATCTGCAGATCAAGCTGTTCTTTTTCGCGGTTCAACTTCTCGATATCATCAAGAGCCATTTCCTTGATGTCGGGATCACTGTCCTTTAACATCTCGTGGCTGTTGTCAAGATCGGCGATGATTCGTTTGTACTCGCGATAAGCTGCAACAACCTTGCTCAGGTCTGCATGTTCTTGAGCATATTTCTGGTAGAGTTCTCGATTTTGAACGGTTTTCGGGTCTGATAGAAGCTTTTCGACCTCCAAAAATCGTTTTTCAACACCTTTTAGTTTGTCAAACATAACATGTCAGGCCAAGAGCCAAAGGCAAAAAGTGTAAAGGGACTTAATATGTTCCTCGACTTCAGCCTCCGGCCTTTGGCCTTCAGCCTTTATTTTTGAAATTTCGCATATTTTTTGCGGAACCGTTCGATTCGGCCCGCCGTATCTACCAGCTTTTGTTTTCCGGTAAAAAACGGATGGCATTTGGAACAGATTTCGATATGAATATCGGGCTTTGTGGATCCAACAACAAAATTGTTGCCACAGGCGCATTTGATGACAGTTTCTGCATAAGACGGATGAATCGTAGCTTTCATTACGCTGGTGAACTCCCTGTTGGTTGTTAGTATTGATGCTGTATGGGTACATCAAGCATTCATGGAATTTAAGAAGTCTTTATTATTCTTTGTTCCGCTCATTTTTTCAAGTAAAAATTCAAGGCTGTCCATAGGATTCAGGGATGACAGCAATTTCCGCAAAATCCAAACCCTGTTTAATGTTTCGTCATCCAAAAGAAGTTCTTCTTTTCGGGTGCCGGATTTCTTGATGTCAATTGCCGGGAATACCCGTTTATCGGCAAGTCTTCTATCTAATTGAATTTCCATATTGCCGGTTCCCTTGAATTCTTCGAAAATAACTTCATCCATTCGGCTTCCGGTATCGATCAGGGCGGTGGCGATAATGGTGAGACTGCCGCCTTCCTCAATGTTGCGCGCGGCCCCGAAAAACCGTTTGGGACGCTGAAGTGCGTTGGAGTCCACGCCGCCGGATAGAATTTTTCCGCTGGGAGGCATCACCGCGTTGTAGGCACGGGCAAGTCGGGTGACACTATCCAGAAGAATAACCACATCTTTTTTGTGTTCAACCAGTCGCTTGGCTTTTTCGATGACCATTTCAGCCACCTGGACATGGCGTTCCGCCGGTTCGTCAAAGGTAGAGCTGATAACCTCTGCATTGACAGATCGTTCCATGTCGGTAACTTCTTCCGGCCTTTCATCAATGAGAAGCACGAAGGGAATGACATCCTTGTGACTGCCGATAATGCTGTTGGCGATGCTTTGAAGCAGCATGGTCTTGCCCGAACGCGGCGGAGATACGATCAGTCCTCTTTGACCAAAACCAATGGGAATCATAAGATCCATGATTCGTGTGGAATAATTGTTCGAAGCACCTTCAATATTCATCTTTCGGTTTGGATACAAAGGGGTAAGGTTATCAAAGAGTATCTTATCGCGCGCCACTTCCGGGTCTTCGTAATTGACGGCCTCTACTTTCAGAAGTGCAAAATACCGTTCGGTTTCTTTGGGTTGACGGATTTGACCGGAGATGGTGTCGCCTGTTCTAAGGTTAAATCGACGGATCTGAGAAGGGGAAACATAAATATCGTCTGGCCCCGGAAGATAGTTGTAGTTGGGTGCGCGCAAAAAACCAAAACCATCCGGAAGGATTTCAAGGGTTCCTTCACCATATATCTGACCATTTTGTTCAAACTGGGTCTGAAGCAGGGCAAAAATGAGTTCCTGTTTTCGCAGACCAGCAGCCCCGTGAATGTTAAGGTCTTTGGCCATCTGGGTCAATTCGCTGATTCTTTTGTCTTTAAGTTCGGCTATGTTCATTAATGCAATACCCCGTTGTTTTCTTACCCGCTGGTTATTTCAATTCCTATTTGTTGTACCAGGGGTTAGAAGTGAAAAATGGTCAAAACTATAGTTAAAAGATATCCTGGTAAGAAAATGATTTCGGAAAGGCGGCAGGGAGGGGTATAGTACCATCTTTGTACATCCCCGACCGGTAACGCACCTAAAAGCTTTTTCTGAGCAAGCAACTTTCGGCTATATTCATATTCGCGTGCGTCAAAGAAAAAACAACACGGAAAATGGGAACGAAAACAAAAGACTCTCTACCAGACCATCGTTCATGGAGCAGATACACGTCTAAAACGCAACCGGCGAATGATGATTCAGTACATTGCTGGATATGGAGGAATAAAGGATTTTCTGAGATTATGTGATCGAAGAATTGGCTTAGGTATTCACTCCAAGTGGCGGACTTTATGCTTTTAAGGCTTCCTTCTATATCATGAAAATAATGATGTCAAGAAAATTGTTAGAAAAGTCCTGGGCCATGGGCTGTCAGCCATCAGCTTTCTGCTCGTGGCCCATAGCCTTCAGCCTGAAAACAACATCTCCATATAAAATCGGGTGATGGGGTCTGACGAATCCAATGAATGCGCACTGTCCTTGTTTCTGGCAGCCATTTCTTTGCGGATTTCCCCAGCCAGAACTTTTCCCAGCTCCACACCGAACTGATCAAAAGGATTGATGCCCCAGATAAATGCCTCAAAAACGGTTCTGGCTTCGTAAAACGACAGGAGTTTTCCAACGCTTTCTGGGGAAATATCCTTTAAAATCAGTGTGGATGACGGACGATTGCCGGGAAAATACCTGGCCGGATCTGCATCCTCTTTTCCGATGGCAAGGGCCATGGGCTGGGAAAGCAGATTTGCCCAAAGTTCCTGATGATTGGTTACCCCCTTGGACAGAGTCTGGTATTGAGGAAACTGCGGATGGACAACGCCGATAAATTCGATCGGAAAAGCCCTTCCCTGGTGAGCGAGTTGAAAAAACGAATGCTGGGCGTTGGTGCCTGGTTCCCCGAAAATGATGGTTCCGCAAGGCTCTTCCATGAATATGCCCTCGGTATTGACCATTTTGCCGTTACTTTCCATATTGAGCTGCTGAACATGTGGCGCCAGTTTGGCCAAAGGGGCTGAATAAGGGATAATGGCCTGAGCTGGATACTTTAGAAAATTATTGTTCCAGATCGCAATCAGTGCGGCTGCAAGAGGTATGTTTTCATGAACCTGGGAGTGAAGGGCATGAAAATCCATGGCTTCTGCTCCTTTCAGAAAACGCTCAAATATCTCATATCCCAAATACAGGCTGAGGGGAACTGCGCCGACTGCGGAGCTAACGCTGTACCTGCCGCCGATGAAATCGAACATGTTAAAGGATTGAAGCACGGGATTGGCAGGATTGTCCCCCGGACTTCCCGTGCTGGTTACCGTGACAATATGTTTTGAGGGATCAATTCCTTTTTCAGCCATAAACGCCCGGGCCAAGCCTTCGTTGGACAAGGTCTCCGGCGTTGTGTAGCTTTTTGAAATAATCAGCCACAGCGTGGCTTCAGGGTCAATTTCTTTGACAATCGCCCCAAAATTATGGATGTCCACATTCGACAGATAGTGAAGATCAATACATCTGTCCGCATACGATTTGAGCGCCGTGGAAACGAATTCCGTTCCCAGATAGGAGCCGCCAATGCCGATAACCACGACATGACGGAAACGCTTGCCTGTAGAGCCGCAAATCACTCCGCCGTGAACCTGATCGGAAAATACTTTTATCTGGTGGTTAACCTCTCTGAGTTCGGAAAGGATATCCTTTCCATCAAGATAGATGGATGTGCTGGAAAAATCGCGGGTTGCCGTATGAAGTGCGGCCCGGTTTTCCGTCACATTCAGTCTTTCGCCTTGTACCATAGCCGCAAACTTTTGAAGAACTCCGCGGGTGCGGGCGAATTCAAAAAGCAGTTCGAGGGTGATTGAGTCGAGCCGCTGCCGTGAAAAATCAAAAAAAATATCTGCTGCGGACAGGGAAAATGCATTTAAACGGTTGGGTTCGGCGACAAGATGCTTCAGATGGTTTTCCGGCTTATTCATCACCTCTGCCCTATCCATGAGCTTTTTCCACGTTTTTTCGGTATAAAGACTTTGTGAAGTCATTTCATCTCCTTTTTGAAAGTTTACGGCTTTGAATAATACTCCCTGTACCAGGCAATGAACCTTTCAATGCCAACTTCAAGAGGAGTCTGGGGCTTGAACCCCACGTCTGCAATAAGATCGTCGATATCAGCATAAGTGGACACAACGTCTCCTAACTGAAGATCCATATATGTTTTGCGTGCGGTCTTTCCAAGATTCTTTTCAATGATCTCGATAAATGTTGATAATTCTACCGGGTTGTTGTTCCCGATGTTATAGATTTTGTAAGGAATATATGATGTTCCAGGATCCGGGCGATCTCCGTTCCATGAAAGATTGGGCTGAGGCAGTTTTCCCATGATCCGAAAGACACCTTCGATGATATCGTCAATAAATGTAAAATCCCGTCTCATTTTGCCGTGATTAAATACCTGAATGGGATTGTCTTCAAGAATCGCCCGGACAAACAGAAACAAGGCCATATCTGGCCTTCCCCAAGGACCATAGACCGTGAAAAACCTCAGCCCTGTGCAGTGCATGTTGTAAAGGTGGCTGTAGGTGTGGGCCATCAGCTCATTGGCTTTTTTTGTGGCGGCGTAAAGTGATACCGGATGGTCCACGTTGTGATGCACCGAAAACGGCATCAGCGTGTTTGCACCATATACGGAGCTGGAAGAGGCAAACACTATATGTTTCACCTGGTTGTGCCGACAGCATTCCAGAAGGTTCACAAATCCGACGATATTGGAATCTATGTATGCATGGGGGTTGGTCAGGGAATACCGGACACCTGCCTGGGCCGCCAGGTTCACTACCACGTCAAAGGGTTTGTGCTTCTTGAAAACAGATTCCAGTCCGGATCGATCTGCAAGATCATCCGGATGAAACGAAAAATTGTCAAATGCAAGCAACTGATTCAGTCTGGACCGCTTTAGACCGACATCATAGTAGGGATTCATGTTATCGATACCCGCAACCTGGTAACCCATTTTCAGCAACCGAAGCGAGAGGTGATAACCGATAAAACCGGCAGAACCGGTGACCATAACGTTTTGAAAATCCAAATTCATATCAATTCCTTTTGAATGATAAAGGGCAGACGACAGAGGGTAACTTTTTCTGTCATCTGTCTTCTGTCATTATCTTTACTTTTCGGTATCCACCAGCCCTTTGACAAACCACCGCTGCATGAAAAGCACGACCAGAACCGGAGGCAGCATGACAATAAGTGATCCCGCCAATGCGACGTTCCATGTGGGAAGGTCTTCCATTTGAGGGATCAAGCGTATCAATCCGATAACGGCAGTTGACATCCTCGGGTTGGTGGTGATCAACAGGGGCCAAAGATACTGGTTCCAGCCGTAGATAAAATCAATGACGATCAAGGCGGCAATGTTGGTTTTGGAAAGCGGGAGCAGAATCCGTGTAAAGAACTTCATTGGAGATGCTCCGTCGATTTTGGCGGCTTCACAGAGTTCTTCCGGAACCGTCAGGAAAAATTGCCGAAACAGAAACGTTGCGGTGGCAGAAGCGACCAGGGGAAGAATGAGACCGGCATAACTGTCCAGAAGGCTGAACTCTATGGAGATGCGAAAACGGCTGCCCGTGAAAAATCCGATGAGCGTATCCATACAAAAAACCTCCATGATCCGCTGAATCGGACCAAACACATTGGCGGTTACCTCGTAAGTAGGGAGAATACGGACCTCTACAGGCAGCATCAGGGTGCAGAAAACCGACACAAAGGCGATCTTTCTGAATCGAAAATCAAAATAGACAATGGCAAAAGCGGCCAGCATGGAAACGGATATTTTTCCAAAGGTAATTCCTGCCGCCATGATAAAGGAATTCCACATCTGGATGCCGAGATTGCCTTTGATCCAGGCGGTCTTCAGATTGACCAGCAGTTGATCGCCGGGGATCAGGGGCATGGGGATTCTGGATACTTCTTCAACCGGGAGCGTTGCTGCAATGATGGTGTAGAAAAGGGGAAATCCGACAATGCCGATTCCCAGAATCAACAGAGTATAGGTCAATAAATCCAGCCAGGGCGTTTTTTCAACCATAGTGCTTATCCCGTGTATTGCACCTTTTTTTCAACATATTTGAACTGCAGGACTGTTAAAACAACGATCACGATCATAAGAACAACCGACTGGGCGGCGGATGATCCCAGATCCAGCCCCACAAAGCCATCCTTATAAACTTTATAGACCATGGTCATCGTGGACCCGCCGGGGCCTCCCTGGGTTACAGTGTGGATAATGCCGAAGGTTTCGAAAAATGCATATACCACATTCATGACCAGAAGAAAGAACAGGGTAGGGGACAGAAGGGGAAAGGTAATGACCCAGAACCGCCGCAGGGGGCTGGCACCATCAATGGCGGCGGCCTCAATCAGGGATTTGGGAATGGACTGAAGCCCTGCAATGAAAAAAACAAAATTATAGCTGATCTGCTTCCACGCACTGGCGATAACCACCAGAAACAGCGCATCGTTTCCGTCCAGTATCGGATTCCAGTGAATGCCGAACCAGCGCATGACCGAGTAGGCTATCACTCCGAAAGAAGGATGAAACAGAAACAGCCACACGATGCCGGAGATGGCTGGAGCAATGGCGTAAGGCCAAATCAGAAACGTCCGGATGATTGCTTTGGCCTTTAATACACGGTTGGCCATGGCGGCTACCAGCAGCCCGATTGAAATCGAAAGAAGGGCTGTTGAAAAACTGAAAAAAAATGTAATACCGATTGATTTCCAATAATAACGATCTTTAAACAGCCGGCTGAAGTTGTCAAACCATACAAACTGGGAGTTTACGCCAAAAGGATCGCTCAGCATGAATGACTGAAAAAGCGCCTGAGCCGCCGGCCAGTAGAAAAATGTCAAAATGACAAGGGTCTGGGGCAGAATCAACAGGTAAGGCAGATATTTGCTGGAAAAAAAAGATCGTTTCAGCATGGATAAGTGCGGGTGCCTTTTTGTGGATAATAAAGACTGTTGACTGTTGACTGTTGACTGTTGACCGTTCACCGTGAACGGTCAACATTTTAAAACCGGAGTTATTTGCTGCGTTTCTCAAATTGTCGCAGGATATCATTGCCTCTGCTGACTGATTCATCCAGCGCCTGCTTGGCGGTTTTTTTACCCTGCCAGAGCATTTCCAGCTCTTCGTTCATGACATCGCGGATCTGAGAAAAGCTTCCCAGCCGGATTCCGCGTGAATTCGCAGTCGGGTCCTTGCGGGTCAACTGAAGAATCCCCACTTCCTGAAGGGGTTCCTGCTGATAAAAACCGTCTGCCTTCAGTTTGTTGTAAGCCTGCAAGGTGATTGGTAAATAACCGGTTTCCTTGTGCCAGATTATTTGCATTTCTTCACTTGCCTGAAACGCCAGAAAATCCGCTACGCCCTGATATTCTTCCTGGGGAAGGCCTTTTAAGACCCACAGGGATGCACCTCCTATAATACTGTTCTGGGGCTCTTTCATGGAGGCTTCAACCGGAAGCGGGGCTGCACCCCAGTCGAATTTGGCGCTTTTCACGGCGCCGATCGCACCAATGCTGTCCATCAGAATGGCGCATTTTCCGGAGATGAAAGCCGCTTCAGGGCCTTTGTATTCGCGTTCTTCATAGACAAACCGTTTGTCATCCATCCAGCTCTTCAGCCGTTCTATATGTTTCACCACCATGGGGTTGTTGATGGTAAGTTCGGTGTCCAATCCGTCGAAACCGTTGGATTTGGTGGCAAGCGGAATATTCTGAATGGCGCTATAGTTTTCAATCATTACCCAGGTTTGCCAGGCGGACGTCATTCCGTATTCAGTACCGGAGGCTACCAGCTTTTTGGTGTATTCGCCCATTTCATCCCAGGTTCTGGGGGGGCCGGTGAGTCCGGCCTTCTTGAAAAGGTCCTTGTTATAATACATGATTGGGGTCGATGAATTAAACGGCATGGACTGGAGTTCGCCATTGGAGGAGACATAATAAGAGAGAACCGGTTGGAGATATGATTTCCAGTCGATATTGTGGCCAGTATCCTTCATGAGGTTGAACACCGGGTATATGGCGTTTGAAAGCATCATGGTCTGGGTTCCGACTTCATAGACCTGGAGAATGTGCGGCTGTTTTTTGGAGCGGAAAGCGGCTATACCGGCGTTCAATGTTTCATCATAAGAACCTTTGAAGGATGCGACGACCTGATATTTCGTCTGAGATTTGTTGTAAGCTTCCACAATTTTATTCAGGGTATTTTCCCGAGGTGGTCTTTGTGCATGCCAGAACTGAATCTCAATCGGGTTGGCCATCGCATCCGATGCCGGAAAAAGCATCAGAATCCCCAGTGCCAGAACAACTGTAAACTGTCTTAGTTTCATTTGGACCCTCCTTTAAAATTAATGGTTTGAATATATCAATCGACTGTGGTTGATACCATGGATACGCCATAAAACGATGATTGTTTATCACTTTGGCCTATAACGATAATATGCATTCGAGTCAAGAATAAATCTTGTCCGCAGTGTCATGCAGTTGAATGATGCATCTTCGGCGGTTTATAAAGAATGCTTGACTTGAACCATGGAAACATGTTTTTAACATCCATTGTCATCATCCATATTTAACGAATAGGACCGTATCGTGGCAAACGTTATCCTCGAACAGGTGGTTAAACAGTTTGGAAAGGTTGAAGTCGTTCACGGCGTGTCCCTTGATATAGAGAGCCGGGAATTCATTGTTCTTGTAGGCCCTTCGGGATGCGGGAAATCCACCATTTTGCGGATGGTTGCAGGTCTTGAGAAAATCACCGCCGGTGTGATTCGTATCGGAGATCGAGTGGTCAATGACATTGCGCCAAAGGACAGGGATATCGCGATGGTTTTTCAGAATTATGCCCTGTATCCGCACATGAATGTGATGGAAAACATGTCTTTTGGATTAAAGCTCAAGAAAACGCCGCGTGATGAGATTAAATCCCGTGTTCAGGAAGCTGCGGAAATTCTGAGCATTGAACAGTTATTGTATAGAAAGCCATTCGAACTTTCCGGCGGTCAGCGGCAGCGGGTGGCAATGGGAAGAGCCATTGTGCGAAAGCCGGCGGTGTTTTTATTTGATGAGCCGCTTTCCAACTTGGATGCCAAACTGCGAACCCAGATGCGCGCTGAAATTAAACGGCTGCATCACAAAGTGCAATCCACCGTCATTTATGTCACACATGACCAGGTGGAGGCCATGACCTTGGCCGATCGCATAGTGGTGCTTCGGGACGGCTATATCGAACAGGTGGGAAAACCTATAGACATTTTTCAGAATCCGGTAAATACTTTTGTGGCGGGCTTTATCGGAAGCCCGCCCATGAATCTGGTTCCTGCCCGAATAATTAAAAACGGTACCGAGTGGAATCTGGACTTTGGCGAGAAATTTCAGGTCCCGGTTCCTGATAAACCACTGTTTTCGCGAAAGGCGTTTCAGGAAGGACAGCCGGTTATTGTGGGACTTCGTACTGAGGATTTGATGGTGGTGGACAGCGAATCACCATTTCCGGAAAATTGGAAGATCAATGGTATCGTGGATGTGGTTGAACCGCTGGGAAATGAGTCTCATGTTCACATCCGCTTTGATGGCGCATCTTTTATCGCCCGGTGTGACGGGAAAAAAATGATATGTATAGACGATCGGGTTGGGATTGTCCTGAACCTCAACCAGCTTCATATTTTTGATGCGGCTACTACCTTGGCTATCTACTGATAATGAGTAATCGTTCACTCCCCCTCCCAGCGGGAGGGGGCCGGGGGAGGGCAAGAGGTTGGCATGACAGAATTCCCCCCTCCCAACCTCCCCCCGCTGGGGGGAGGGGTCTAAATGCTTACTGATAAGGGAGTTCTTTTCCATGCAAATCCATAAAACCCAGGCCCTGATTATCGGGGGCGGAGCCACCGGCACGGGAATTGCCCGTGATCTGGCCCTTCGCGGTGTCGCCTGTATCCTGGTTGAACGCAGGGACATCAATGCTGGCGCCTCCGGAAGCAATCATGGTCTTTTGCACAGTGGTGCCCGCTATGTGCTGAATGATGCCATGACATCAATGGAATGTCGGGAGGAAAACCTCCTTTTAAAAGCGTTGGCACCGCACTGCGTTGAAGATACCGGCGGCATGTTTGTGGCCATTGAAGGGGATGATGCGTCCTATATCGCGGATTTTCCTAACCTATGCGCCCGGTGCGGCATTCCCGTTGAAGCAATAGACCCAAAAGCGGCGAAAGAGCTTGAGCCGGAGCTTTCAAATCGGGTGATAGCAGCCTATCTTACCCCTGATGCATCAGTTGATCCATTCAAGCTTTCCCTCGAAAACATCTCCCACGCCCGGAAACTTGGGGCAACCCTGCTCTGCCATCACCGGGTGCTGGGGTTTGAGATGGAGAAGAGGCGGATTTGCAGGGTCCGGCTGATACATACGGAAAGCGGCGAGGAAGTTTTTATCGAAGCAGATCAAGTCATCAATGCTTCCGGAGCCTGGGCAGCCGAAATTGCCGCCTTGGCCGGCATTTCCATCCCAATGGTATATTCCAAAGGCTCGCTTCTGGTCACCTCGGACAGGATCACCCAGCGGGTCATAAACCGTTTGCACCCTCCAGGGGACGGGGATATTCTGGCACCTGGTGGAACGGTATCTCTTCTGGGGACGACATCGGTTCAGATTGATGCGCCGGATCACGCCCATCCTTCCATTCCCGAAATCGACAGGATTGTTGACCAGGCATCGCTTATGATTCCAATACTGGAATTCGCACGCTATATCCGGGCGTATTCAGGTGTCCGGCCCCTGATGGGAAGCCATACCGAAGAAGGCGGCCGTTCCCAAAGCAGGGGCTTTGCCGTTCTGGACCACGAAAAAGACGGCCTCGTCAATTTTGTCACGATCGCCGGCGGAAAGCTGACGACTTACCGGCTGATGGCGGAAAAAGGCGCAGATCTGGTCTGTCAACGTTTGGGGGTTTCATCTCCCTGTCTGACCCGGACACAGCCCCTTCCTGATAGTCCGGAATGCCGATGGAGTGAGCCTGGCCTGTCGCCAAAGCTCTGGTTCAGGGCGCATGATGTTGGAGATATACTTCTGTGCGAGTGTGAAATGGTTCCCAAAAGCGCGGTGGAAGGTGTTATCTCCGTAATTCAGGAACAGAACATGAAACCGGACCTCAAATCCATTTCCCTCAGAAGCCGGATCGGAAAAGGACCCTGCCAGGGGGCCTTTTGCAGTTTGCGGGTTTCAACGTATCTTCATGATCGGGATGCCCGGTATTCTGACCGCAACCTGACCTGTATCAGCGATTTTCTAAGGGAACGATGGAAAGGGCTTCGTCCGGTTCTCTGGGGGGGGCAGCTCATGCAGGCCGAACTTCAGGAAGCCTTGCAGTGCGGACTGCTGAATCTGGAACTTCATGCAAAGGAATTGACCCGGAATGACCCAAATTATTTCTTGTGAGCTGGCGGTGATTGGCGCCGGATTGACCGGCATGGCTGCATCAATGTTTGCAGCGAATCGGGGAATCAAAACCGTTCAGGTCGGTGTCACCGGTGAAATCATATTCGCAAGCGGCTTTCTGGATATATTGGGTATTCATCCCATTTCGGAAAAAAAACCCTGGCTGGATCCTTGGGCCGGAATGCGCAAACTGATTCAGGATTGTCCCGATCATCCATATAGCAGGCTGACTCCTGAAGAGATTCAATCCGCACTTGAGGAGTATCTTGCCTTTGTGAAGGATTTTGGAGTTCCCCATTACTGGGAAAAGACGCATAACATAGAGATGATAACGCCTCAGGGAACGCTGAAACTCACAGGCTGTGTTCCCCAGACCATGAAAAATGCGATATTGGCTTTAAGGAAAAAACCGCCAGGGCTGTTTGTGGATATCAAGGGCTTGAAGGGGTTTAGTTCGCATCAGATCGTGGATAACCTGAAGGAAACCTGGCCTGATATCCGCTCTGCCAGTATCGCATTTCCAGACTCCACACACCTGGGAGAAATCTATCCGGAATATATGGCCAGATCTCTTGAGGCCGGTATAAGCAGGAAGAAACTGGCGGCAATAATCCTGCCCCATGTTCAGAATGCAAAGGTCGTGGGCATTCCGGCGATTATGGGCATTCACCGCAGTCTGGAAGTTCAGGCGGATATGGAGAGCCTGATCGGTGCCAGGATATTTGAAATTCCCACCTTGCCGCCTTCCGTTCCGGGTCTGAGGCTGAAGGAAATGTTTGAAGAAGCTCTGCCAGCAAAAGGGATTCAACAGTTTCTGCAGCAGCGGGTCACCTCTGTATTGCCAGAGCTGGACAATTGTTTTCTGCTGAATATTGCGGGCGGAAATGCGCAGGAGCAAAAAATACGGTGCAAAGGCATTTTGCTGGCTGCCGGACGCTTTTTTGGAAAGGGATTGACCGCAGATCGAAAACGAATCCGCGAATCACTTTTCGACCTGCCGGTTTTTCAGCCAGTCAGCCGGTCCAATTGGTATCGGATGGATTTTCTGGATCCCAAAGGCCATCCAATTCACCAGGCAGGGCTTGAAATTGATGATAATTTTCGCCCGGTTAGCGCATCAGGAATCCCTGTGTTTTCAAACCTCTTTGCCGCAGGCTCCATCCTGGCGCATCAAGACTGGATACGCCAGAAATGCGGATCCGGTCTGGCCATCGCTACGGCTTATGGCGCAGTTTCTTCTTATGTGAAGCTTGGGTTTTAGCGGGATGAGGTCGAACAAAGGGCATTGCACGGCTTGTCCTTATCAGAGCTTTACTGCCGAACAGATTAATTTGTTTTTTCTCAAACTATTTGTGGAGGTATTACTGATGATTGAAAGAGGCCATTACGATGGATTCGGCGGCGCCTATCTTCCGGAAATTCTTGTCGCCACCTTCGAGGAACTCGTTGAGACATTTCAAAAAGCAAAAACCGATCCGACTTTTTGGCAAGCTTATGTGGACTTGATGTCAACCTATTCATGCAGGCCCACCCCCCTGACATTCGCCGGAAATCTAACCCGGCACTTTGGTGGCGCACGCATCTACATTAAACGGGAAGACCTGAACCACACCGGAGCGCACAAGGCCAACAATGTCATGGG
>CAIMCT010000466.1 GCA_903839535.1 uncultured Desulfobacteraceae bacterium | reverse complement strand
TCTGGAAGTCGGTTTTTATTTCATCGCTTAAGGGAATTAAAACTGGCTGGCCGAAGTTGAGCGAAATAGGTGGCCGAAGTTCACCGAAATGACTGGCCGAAGTTCACCGAAATGGGTGGCCGAGGTTGACCGAAATACGCATGTTTTCAGCCGATTTGGTAAGGACATATACAAGTTTGCCATTGTAATCCGTCGATATGAGGTGCCCACTATCAACAAGTTTAGATAACATTGAAGGAACAAGTTCGTCTGGAAAGATAACGCCATGCTCAAAATGGGCAAAGACCTTGGAATTACCCAATGACCTGTTCATTTCACGTTCAATGTCGGTGGCGTAGGAACTATGGATACGTTGAAGGAAAGCATGAACATGCCACCCACCGCCTCGGGGATTGGGTTCGAAATAGCATAGAGCATAGGCGAACTTGCTAATATAAACCGTGCCCGTTGAATTTAAGTGCCTGAAGAAATGCTTGAATCGCTTCTCGACCAATTCCAAGGGCATAGGAGAAGGAATAGTCAGGCAAGGCGGGCATGAAGGAAAAGCAGTTTCAAGAAAGTATCTATTTAACTTCATTAATGCCGCTTCAGATAGGCGTCCTTCACGCTTGATTAGACCATCCGCCTCCCTTGGCAGGACGACATCTGGAAGGGTATGACGCAAACGCTTGCACCTTAGCAACTCATTAAGAGCGTCAATATCATTCCTGCCGTCTGGAATTTGGATATTGGCGGATTGGATATCTGATAGTAAGGACGCCAAAGGGAACTTGTTATCGAATTGGTCCTTAAAGAACATGGAAGGAGAAATTGTAGTAGATATCCATAAATCAGGCTTACCCCTGTTAATGAAATTCCTACATGCCTTTTGAACTTCTGTTAATGGTTTAATCTTTTCTCGCTTCATTCAACCCCTCCTTTTAGCATGATTAACGCTTAATCCTAATCCCTAGTAGAGACTGTGTTCCCCTAGATAGAGAACCCTTGTCATTTGAAACACCGAACCCGTACATTTCCACAACGGACAAACCAGCGGGAAACACTCTTAAATACGGATTCGATTGAACCTCCCATATCACTTAAAGGTCATGGGTATTTAAATTCGGTTCACTTCACTTAC
This sequence comes from uncultured Desulfobacteraceae bacterium, assembly GCA_903839535.1. Lineage (GTDB taxonomy): Bacteria > Desulfobacterota > Desulfobacteria > Desulfobacterales > Desulfatirhabdiaceae > RAAP-1. Next base: position 4,405 of record CAIMCT010000466.1, on the reverse strand, counting down.
GGGGAAGGCATTCCGGTAGGAGGTCAATGCTAAGCGTCCTTGGTAATTGACCAGATACATTACATTATATATCTCGGGGTTCGCCATGCTTTGGAATCACCACAGATCTGGAGTAAATGCTTGCCCAGGTCTCCACAGGACGAGGTTTTAACGCTACCAGAGGACGTTCTGGGAGAATTTTGGCAAGAATCCCAATCCTGATAAGGCAATGGTAAATATAATTGGACGGACGAGGTTTTATTAAAGAAAATCGAAAATTTAACGAAACATGAGGATTTCGCTTGAGGGCAACCTAATATATATAATTACAAAAGGTCGGAGTTATGAAAAAGGGCGCCAGATTGGTGTTCTGACGCCCCTTGGATAGGATAAGGGATTGTAGGTTAGTTATGCTTTAATTCCACCGCCAACTGAAAGACCGTTTCGAAAAGTTCTTCATCTTTAATATTTCCCAAGGGTTTTTGGTACACAACCTTCCATTCACCACCCTGTGTCATATTTGTCTTTATCCGGTCGCTCACTTCCAAAAGAAAGTCTCTTCCATCCCATGAAAACTTCCTTTCTTTATGCCCAGACCCTACAATGATTTCCCAGCTACCAAAACAAAGGTAATTAAAAGAATGATTAAATATTGTTAAATTGTGCTCCGCCAACCGACTTGTCAATGACACGACAGAGTCAAAATGCTTCTTTGTTGTTTCTTGTGGATTTATTTTCAAACCGAACCTTTTTATTATCTCTGCATGAGAATTTTTATAATAAAAACTAAAGTCGCCGTAGCAACAGCTACCAAAAAATATATACATGCCATAAATGCACTTGGATTATCGGAACGTTTAATTACACGTCCAAATAATCCCGTCCTACCCGATAAGACAGACCAAACAATACAAGCAATTGATATTATGAAGAGAACAACCAGCTTAGTTAATATATTAATTTTTTCCTCCCTAATTGCCTGCTACTTAACCATGAGCTACCCCAGGATAAAAGAAAGCGTGAAGAATCATGAATACACCCCAAAACATGCCACTATAATAAAAAGGTATTAAGGAAGAAGAAATCTTATCCTTGTTTTTTAACACGTAAACTGTGCCGACAATAGTAGTAATGCCAACAAGCAAGAAATAAAGTCGAGTCAGCAACAACTGATTAACTAAAAAAAGACTCTTTTGTTCGCCTATAGATACTAACAATCGACAGATTGAAGATAATAAGAATATCTGCCCAGTGCGAAAATGGACTAAATAAATAATCTTATTATCCTCATTAGAATCCCTGCGCAAATCGAACGCAACAGCCATGACAACCAAACCAATAAGTCCGATTGTATATAACAATCCCATTTCTGAAGAATCCATATCTAGTCACATTCTAAGGGTTAAGTATTTTATATAAACTAGTAGCTTCTGCGTCTCCAAACGCCTCGACAGCTGCTGAAGAAGAGGTCGAAGTAAATATAGTCTTTGCCACCCCGCCAGCAGCAGTCCCCACTCCCCACTCTGTCATCGCTTTACTCATACCTGCCCCGTCACCAATTAACGCTGAAGCTGCCCAATCAGAAGCATTCGCAACACCTCCAGAAATTAGATACAATGGTGCCCCCGCCTCGGCAGTGGAAGGATTGAGCGCAAAAGGAATAGAAACTTTCTGGACTAACCCAGCAGTCTTTCCAGCACTCGCCAAATTACTTGATAAGGAACTCTTCATCTGATTATTTACCGCTTTTTGTGCTTCGTTAATCATACCTTGTGCTTGTGCCATTTGTGCTTGAGAATTTAAACGGGCAGCATCAATTTCACCAAAACTATTCCCATGCATAGTATTTTGCCATCCAGCTTGATATGACCCCTGAATAGCCACTCCTGCTACAGCCCCCATAGCTGCGCCAATACCTCCTGCCCTAAACGCTTGTCCAAGACTTGCACCACTTCCTAATGCCGCACCCAAACCCGCACCCAAACCCGCACCAAAACCACCCAATCCAAATTCTATGGCTCCTCCTATTGCTCCCGCTGTAAAAGTATGCGCAAATGCACTACTAAATTGCGATTCCACTCCTAGCGATAAACCTTTCCCCAATGCTCCAAACACAGCTCCACCTACAATCCCTCCGGCAAACCCCATCCAATTTCCTGTTTGATATGCCGTGTACGCACTAATCCCCATATTAACTGCCCACATAACTGGCGCTAAAACTGGGCATGCAATAGAAACTACTGCTGAAACAGCGCTTACAACATACCCACGAACCTTTGTCCACCACGAATGCCCCGTCGGGTCGACATAGTGTAATCGTCGGAAATCACGATTTCGCGCAATCCATTAGATCGTCGGAAGTTACGGCAAATTCTGGAAATTGCAAATGATAACGATTCGCCCGGCGGAAATATCGAGATTTGTTCCGACCGGGCATTGGGGATGGAATTTCAAAGAACGATGACCTGCTGTCCAAGGAATATATTACCATCCAAAAGAGGGTTGTAAACCAGAACCGGGCGTACGAGATGGGGTTTGCGGAAGATCAGGAATCCTGCGGCGGGAACGGCGGCTGCGGGGCTTCCGGCGGCGGTAGGTCGTTCTTCAACTTCGATATGATCTCGTCGGGAGACGGGATCTTGTGGATGGCCTTGAGGGAGATCTCACGGGGATGGAACATCTTGAACATCTGCCGCAGGGGCTCGATCGCGACGTGGGTGTAGATCACGGTCGACTCCAGACTCTCGTGGCCAAGTTGCCTCTGGATGAACGGCAAGACATCCTTCTTCTGGCGTGCTGCATTGTCCAACCAATGTGTCGCTGAGGAATGCCGGAATGAATACGGCGTGATGTTCTTCCTGAACTTCTGGTCCATAACAGGCTTGTACTTCTGGCTGAAATACGCCGCCCAGGAGGACTGGAGAAGATCACTGCCCGTGGCGCTGATGAAGAATGTGTCGGATGTGCCGTTCTTCAACAACCACGGCCGAACCTTATCCAAGTACTTCCGCAGGAATAACGAGGTGTACCGGTCAAAATGCACGATTCGGTCCCTCTTATTCTTTGGCCTCCGTACCAGGGCCTGGTTGCGGATCAGGTCTAGATCATCCAACTTGAGGTTGAACAATTCCTTCGGCCTCACGGCAGAACTATAGAGAAGGCTCATAATACACAGATCCCGGACGCCGAGAAGGTCGCTCTGGTCCGGCAGGGTGAACAGGAACCGGATCTCCTCCTCGTTCATTATGTTCCTGGGGATGCGGTCTTCCTTCTGGGGCAGTTCGATCACCAGGCCGGGGTTGTCCTTGATGATCCCGTAATCCGATAGATACCGAAAGAACAGCGCGACCGCGGACAGGATGCTCAACTTGGTGCTGTTGGCGTAGGCCTTCGCCATTATGAGTGCCTGGAACCGGTCCAGGTGCTGGCGCGTTACCTGTTGGATATCGGTGACGCCTGCGTCTTCCAGGAACCGGATCGCCTTGTCGATGTTGACCGCTGATCCGCTGGCATAGTTCGGGGATACCCCTTTCGTCTTGAACAAAAAATCAATGTATTTGGTCTTTGCCTGTCGCGTAGTGCATATCCCTTCTGCTGGCAGGATGGCTCTTGTGGAACTCCTGTTTGATCGTCTCGTCGGCAAGGCGCAAGTACTTCGTGGTCACGGCCAGGCTGGCGTGCCCCAGGAGCGCCTGTATCTGCCGAATCGGCGCGCCGCGGGCCGCAAGGTGCGTGCCGGTAGTCCGGCGCAGGTCGTGCGGCGATAGATCAAAAAGGATTCCGGCATCCTTCGCCCAGTTCTTTACCATCGTCAGGAACACCCGTCGCGTGATCGGCTGCCCGCGCCTACTGACGAATACAAACACACAGTTGGCAGGAACCACCTGTCCCCGCCGGGACAACCATCTTTTCATCCAGTACAGGCCCTCGGTCGTCATCGGCACCACCCTGTCCTTGTTACCCTTGCCGTCCAAGATGGTGATGGTATTCGTCACCGTATCGACTTCCCTGACCTTCAGTAATAACATCTCCTCGGACCGCAAACCCGAATAGGACAACTCAAGAATGGCCTGGTTGCGAATGCCCCAAGTGTCTTCCGTGTCCGGAACATCAAGAAGTCGTTCCATTTCCTCCACGGTCAACGCCCTTTCCAGAACCTTCTTCTCCCTGTTGGGAACAAAGATGAACTTGCACAAATCATCTATTATGTATCCCTTCCGGCGGCAGTATTTCAGGAAGGTCTTCAATGGATACAGACGGGATTCCTTCTCTGACTGATTCAGGACCTGGTTTGTTCGTGTACTCACCTCGTCGTGATTAACAAAGGCCGTGTACCAGGCAATGAAATCCCGGTCGATGTCCTCGGCGTGCTGAATCCTCGCGTACTGCTTGGCCCAACTGAAATCCCGCTGTTCTTCTGGCTTCT
>CAIMCT010000465.1 GCA_903839535.1 uncultured Desulfobacteraceae bacterium | reverse complement strand
TACTGAGAGCTGGTGTAATTTGCGCTTTTGAACCCCCCAACTCTCCCCTACTGGAGAGGGAGTGCAAGTAGAGCCGGCATCCTGCCGGCTGCAGCAGCCGGCAAGATGCCGGCTCTACGGCGTAAGATTATGCCAGTGTACAGTATATACTGCGAACTGGCATAATCTGCGATTTTCATAAACTCCCTCTCCCAGCGGGGGAGGGTTGGGGTGGGGGATCAAAAACGTAAAATTATGCCAGTTCGCAGTATATCTTGCGTTTTTGGGAAAAGAACGGAAGATTGGATGATGCCATTGTTCAGTCAGTCGGTATCAACAGGCGTGAAACCTGAATTAAGAAGTTTTATAGACGCTCATGGCATGGTCTAATCGCCCCCATGAATGACCAAAATATATAAAACTGGTAGCCGACGCTCTTGTGTCGGCTACAAGAGCGTTTCTCACACAAAGGCGGTAGGGACGGCCGGTCGCCCTTACTTGTTTCGTGGTTTAAAAGTATTGTCACGGTAAAGAATTGACAAAGTACAGCAATGGGCTTGACCATGCGTTATCCCCGTTTTCGAATTGATGGAAGGTATCATGATGACCCTGTCAGACACATCACCCACCTTATTTTTTGGCAGTCTGCCGATTGCCAGATACCGGCTTGAAATCAGCCTGTCCAAGCCAATCGACCAATCGACTTACATGGGTTCCGCCTGGCGCGGGCTGATCGGCTGGGAGCTTCAGCGACTTATCTGCCCCTTTGACAAACGGCCCGGATGCAAATCCTGCTTCATCCGGGAACATTGTCCGTATTTCCGGCTCTTCGAAAATCAATCCTCGATTTCCGGCATTCGCGAAATGCCCAGAGGTTATATTTTTTCACCTTCCGAAGGCATGGATTCAACTCTCCAGCACCTTGATGTCACGCTGATGGGCGATTGCATCCGCTATTTCCCCGCCATTTTAAAAGCCATACATTCCGGAAAACAGGTGGGGCTGGGTCCTTCACGAATTACCTATCACGTTGCCTCTGTCTGCATAATTCTGCCTGGTGAAACCTTGCAGACCGCCCCGGTGGATCCGGATGATTTGATCGGCATGAACACGGCGTTTTCACTTTCGGACTGGCTGGCGGCCGCTCCAGGTGTTTTGGGAGCAGCAGCTTTTGCGTTCATCACACCGGTCCGGATTCGAAAACAGGGCAAGTACATGGGCAATATGGTATGGCCGTATTTTTTTGTTGCGATAGCCCGCAGGCTGGAAGCACTCAACTGCCTGTTTTCTGGTGGCGACCTTCTGGGTAAAGAACGTTATGAAGCCATCGCAGATGCTTTTTCCGGTATTACAACTATTCAGGACCATCTGTCATGGCTGGACTACAGCCGCTATTCCAGCCGGCAGCGTCAGAAAGTACCCATGGGCGGCCTGGTTGGAACTGCAGTATTTGAAGCATCTGAAGCCTGGCTGTTGCCATGGCTTCAAGCTGCAAGCCTTGTGCATGTGGGTAAGGGCGCTTCTATGGGCCTGGGTAATGTATTGGTAGAAGCGGGTTCGCCCAAATACCTTCTGGGCGCTCCTATTTTATCAGCTTAATGATAATTTGGACTTTGAAAAATCAACAGAAGGTGCTAAAAGCGTACAAGTGATGCAGATATACTGCGGTTGATACGAACCATTAAATATCGGGAAAACGCATAATGGAAAAAGAAAAATTGAACGCTGTCGTTCTGGCCGGCCTGCTGCATGACATCGGCAAGATCCTGGAAAGGGGGAATATTTTCCCGGATGCCAGGAAGAACGATCACTATCTTTCATTTTGCAGGCAGGATAAGGGGCACCCGTCTTACCTGCATTCGGCGCATACCGCCGCTTTTTGTGACTGGCTGGAAGAGCGATTCAACTGTCTGAAAAACTGTCCGGACAAAAGCTGGAAAATTTGGTGTTCAGCCCATCATGTAAACGATGAAAACAGTTTCGAGGCCTCGGTCATTCAGCTTTCCGATCTGCTGTCATCCAGCGAGAGGGAAGAAGGAGAGTACTACCGCCAGGATATTCACCGCAAAACTCTGCTGGAGCCACTTGTGGAACGTGTGTTTTTGGAAGAGAACACGGAAAACCTGGCTACTCACTACAGGTATCCACTGGCGCGTCTTGATTCCAGTAAGGAAAACCTGTTTCCCAAAAGCGGCGTTGAACTTGGACTGATACAGTCCAAGCTCCCTGAACAGGAGGTGTCCGTTCCTGAAAACTGGGGTCATCTTCTGGCCCGTGAACCCATGGTCGATGCATATCAAGCCCTGGGAAAGGGACTGCTCGACAACATTGAAAATCTGGCCAAACAATGTCCGGATTTATCTATGGATCATCTGATTATCACGCTGATAAACCTGTTGGAGAAATACACGTCCAATGCGCCGTCCGCCACCAATATCCGGCATCCGGACATCAGCCTCTTCGATCACCTGCGAACAACGGCAGGCATAGCCCAGGGCTTGTATCTGCACCAACTGGATCAGAAGGATATAAAGGTTGGCATGGCGGATGAACTGGATGACAAATGGCTGCTGATTTGCTGTGATTTTTCAGGAATTCAGAAGTTTATTTTCAATCTCACCAACAAAGGGGCGGCCAAGGGACTGCGGAGTCGCTCGTTTTATGTTCAGTTTTTCTGCAGAATCTGCGCTGATTACATATTGCGGTATGTCGGCCTGACCAGGGCTGGCCTGCTCTACAATTCTGGCGGAAAATTTTATCTGCTGATTCCGACCACGGTAAAATCCAGACTGGTGGAGGCCAGAGCAAAAATCAACCAATGGCTTTTAAAGACATCTTTCCAATTTGATGGAGACATGTTTCTGAGCATGGGCATTGCTGCGGTTAATGGAAAGATGTTCCAACAGGGAGAGATGGCTGTTGCATGGGAGGCTGTGGCCGAGGCGCTGGAACGGGATCGCCTGACCCGTTTCAGGGAAGATATGAAACGCTCATTTTTTGATCCGGAAACCGGATTCAATTCAAATAACAGTTGCAATATCTGTGGCGGCCGCAGGCTCCCAGACAATGCCGACTGCTGCGATGCCTGTGAAAGACTTCTGAATATCGGAATCTGGTTGAAAAATACTCAGGCGATTCTGATGGTCTGGGGAGATGATGTTGAAAAGGACCGTGTTGGAAGCTGTTTGAATTCACGCGAAATAATCTCTTTTTCCGAATTGGGCGTTTATATGTTTCTGCTGTCGGAAAAGCAGTTAGCCAGCTTGGCTTTACTAAAACATGTTGACGGCGAATGTATTTTCCTGAATCAACTTTGTGACAAAAATTTTAGTGAGCTTATTCTTCCCAACTGCGCGGTTTCATCCATGTACCTTGTAAAATGGGAATCCTTGCGAAAGACAGGAAGTGATGGAGCGGAATGGAATTTTGAAGATTATGCCGACCATTCCACCGGAATCAAACGGCTGGGTATTCTCCGGATGGATGTAGATAATCTGGGAATGGTGTTTATCAAAGGCCTTCAGTTTCCGGAACGGAAAAAAGCCGGCTGGGGTAAGGTAGTTCAGGATAAATCCGGAAAGTCGAAGCTGAAGAAGATGGCATCCATTTCACGAATGGCCACGCTATCCCGGCAGCTCAATCATTTTTTCTCCGTGTATATTCCCACCCTTCTGGAGCGGGACTCCTTTGATCGATGTCAGATTATTTATGCTGGCGGCGATGATTTGTTCGTGATCGGCTCCTGGGACCAGCTTCCCGGTCTTGCCGAAACCATCCGGAATGAATTCAGGGAATTCTGCTGTTACAACCCGGATTTTTCAATATCCGGCGGACTGACCCTGCACGGGGGAAAATTTCCGATTTATAAAGGCGCTCAAGCGGCTGGTAAAGCGGAAAAGCAGGCCAAGGGCATCCGAAAAGCATGGATTAAAACCACGGAAAAAAAAGATGGTTTCTATTTTTTGGGTACATCCATTGTGTGGGAGGACATGGAATTGTGCGTCATAATCCGGAATTTGCTGGAAAAGGAAATTCATGCCAGCGACAAGGAGTGGCCGTCTTATCTCACCCAACTAACTGCGTCCAATCAGATTCTGGCCGAATATGTATCGAAAAAAAACCACATTGATCTGATCGATGCCTGGAAGAGTATTGCTGATACCACCTGGCGGTGGCAGACCGTCTATCAGTTGCGCAGACGATTCAGGGACAATGATTCGGCGATCAAGGAATGGTCTGAAATTCTGTTTGCGGATAAACATCATGGCTTGGAAGCAACATTGCCTGTTTATAACTGGCTGGGGTTGCCTCTGCGCTGGACAGATTATTTACATCGGGAAAGAGGAGAAAAATGATGATAGTTTCAAATCAACAGCAAAGAGGAACTTCTTATGGCGCGGGATATAATCGCGATAGTCAGCAGGAGAGCAGTTACCGGGTTTCTAAAGAGGATTTGAAGGAAATACTGGACGGGAAAAATCCATCCAAAATGGTTAGCATGGCGGAAGAGATTGCAAAAAAAACACTTGAGAGTAAACCCCATCTAACAACATCTCAGATACGGAACATTTACGGAACAGTGAAAAAGCTGGATATGCTCGGAGACAGAGAAGATGTTCTTCCAAAACTGATCCTGTTAAAGCCGAAACTGGCTTATGTATTCGGAAGAAACAAGGATGTGCAGGGACTCCGGATATTGAAAGACGTTCTAAGTGATGCCATTGATTTGGTGGCGGAGAAAAAAGATGTCCGTTTTCAAAATTTTTGCCGCTTTTTTGAAGCTATTCTGGCCTACCACAGAGCAGAAGGAGGAAGATAATCATGACCGCTTTATCCCGTATTGAATTCAGGAAGAGGCTTTTCATTTCCGGCACGCTGACCATTTTGACTGGACTTCATATTGGCGGAAACTCGACAGAAATGAGTATCGGCGGCGCCGATCATATCGTGGTTCGAGATCCGCTGACCAATTATCCATACATCCCTGGTTCTTCCCTGAGAGGAAAAATGCGAAGCCTGCTGGAAAGGTTGACCGGCGAAATGACCATCAGGATCAAGGGGGGTAGCAAAGTTATAAATCATGTCAGCGGGCTTGGTGATATGATGGCTGAAGGTGTCATCCTGAATTCTGCAGGTCCGTCATCAAGTCCTTCCCAACTGTCCACCCGGCTGTTTGGACTTCCAATAGACAAACAAAGTGGATATCAGGTTGAGAATATCGTGCCGCAGCGTCTGGTTGTCCGGGATGCGCAATTGATGAATCCGGCTACTCTTGAAAAAGCCAGGAATACTGATATGCCCATGACCGAGGTCAAAACCGAAGTGGCCATCGACCGCATTACCTCGCAGGCCAATCCCCGACAGATCGAGCGGGTGCCGGCTGGCGCTGAATTCGCTTTTGAAATGATTCTGAGCTTGTATGAAGCAGATGATGAGGCTGAATATATCAAAGCAGTTTTCGGGTGCATGGATTTGCTGCAGGATGATTATCTTGGTGGACATGGCAGCCGGGGATACGGCAAAGTCCGGTTCAAAGTGAATCCCATCATGGAAAAGAGCGCAGATGATTACCGGAACAACCATTCCGCAAAGCCTGCTACAACTGTGGTTCCGGACACGTTAAAGCAGTAGCTTTTTTCTGTAGGAAGGAGGATTCATGCGTGTTTACAAACTGAAATTTTTTTCTGCTCTTCATGTGGATTCTAAAGGATCCAGCGAGCCGGAAGTTGCGGATGAATTCATCCGGTCAGATACTCTGTCTGCTGCAATGGCGCTGGCTTGGTCGGGACTGTTTCCGGAAGATGGCGACCCGGATTTTTTTCTGGAACCACCGTTTCAAATAAGCTCGGCGTTTCCCTATATCGGAAACGTACTTTTGTTCCCGATACCGGTCTGGCGTGTCTGGAAACAAGCGCCCATTGGAAAACGCAAGGCCATCAAGGAAATTCGATGGATATCCCGTGATTTGTTCGAGAAGGTTCTGGCTGGAAACGAACTTGATTATAATACGGGTATGCAGCTTCCAGGAGGCGTTGCACTGTCGGAGAAAGAAATGAATGCCAACCCAAACTTAAAAAAATACCAGGGTTGGGCAAAAAGTGAACGTCAGCGGGTTGCGGTTGACCGATTGGGAATTCCAAATGATGGGGCGGGGGGACTGTTTTTCTTTGCGCTTCAGTTTTTCGCGCCGGACAGTGGTCTATACCTGATCGCCAACATGGATGCATCCAAATTGAACCGGTTCAGGGCATCTCTATCATTTTTGGGGGACACTGGCATCGGCGCGGACAGAAGCTCTGGCCTGGGGCATTTTTCAATCAGAGATGAAAGTGATCTACAAATGACGTTGCCAAGCAAGTCTGATGGATCTGTTACACTGTCTTTGTTCAACCCTGGAAGCGATGATAATTTGAAATCGTTAATAAAATCTGCGCTATATGGGCTGACAACCCGCTCTGGCTGGATTGTAAACTCCACCCTGGGCAGACCACCCATTCGCGTATTCACGGAAGGCTCGTATTTTAGTGGAAAACCCAAAGGTCGCGTGGTGGAGATGCTGCCTGCAAATATTCGGAAAAAAAACAAGCTGCCTTTGGATCATTCCGCACCAAGGGATTTCAGAACCTTGTTTTTCCCCTGTATTCAACCTCCTTACCTTGAGGAGAAACTTTCATGACGACAGATAACGACACTCAGACATGGGAAATCGATTTGCTGACACCGCTGCATATCGGTGACGGCTCCGAATTACAGCACAATCTTGATTATATGTTTCGCAATAAAGCGATAGATGTGATTGAATTCGATAGCCTTCTTGAATGCCTTTCCGACTATCCATTGGCCATCACTGATCTGGGCAAATCGGTGGCGCTGGACCGATTATTGAGGGATTATAAAGTTACCGTCTCTCCCATTTATTCCCTGCCCATTAAAGGCAACGTAACCCCAAAGAGCTTTAGGCGTTTTTTAAAAAATGGCCATGGACAGCCGTATATCGCAGGCAGCTCGCTTAAAGGTGCCATTCATACAGCTTTGTGGATGATGCTGGACCGCTCGCAACTGCCAAGTGCAAGCCAATTCAATCCGTTCAACAGAGCCGTAAAATCTCTGGGCGGCAGTGACCCGTATCATATGTTTATCCGTCCGCTTCAAATAAGCGATTCCATTGGAATTGAACCTCAGAACACCTTGCTTTGCGAGGAAATCAAATTTTTCAATCTGCAGCGAGAAAACAAGCCAGGGTGGAAAGACTTTGGAACCAGGCAGACAAAGGACAAATTTCAGGATACAAGCGGTTTATTCGTGGAATGCCTTAAACCAGGTGTCAAACTCTGTTTGCAGGCAAGGATAGATCCATTCCTGAATTCAAACCAGACGAAAAAAATTGGAGGCATTACGGAATGCGCTGGTTTATCAAGTTTTCATGCTTTGACCAAAGCTATCAACACCCATAGCCTTCACATTGCAGAACGCGAAAAGATTTTTTTTTCAGAATATCGAACAGAAACGGCTCATGCCGCAGATTTTTACAAAAACTTGATTGATCGGATCAAATCGCTGGAACCCGATTCACAAACTGCGTTTTTGCGGCTGTCATGGGGAAGCGGGTGGAGAGGTATGACCGGCGACTGGATGAATGACAACGACCTGCGTGATGTCCGCTATCAGAAAAATCTTGGGAAAAAGGGTGCTGATGTTTTCCCCAAATCCCGCAGACTGGCCATTGATCCCGCAAAAGGAACCCCTTGCCTGCCATTGGGTTGGGTTCAAGTTCGGCCGGTCGATAAAAGCCGGTTTGTTCTGAACCCGATACAGATGGGAGATAACGTTTCTCGCGCAGTTGCCGAGCCGGTATCTGCATCTCCACCAGTTCCTCGACCTGACACCGAAGCCGAATACCAGGCAAAACTTGCACAGTTTAAGAACCGCGTTGAAAAATGCAAGAATTTTCAAGGGGAAATAGGATCGTTGATTGCCTTTATCAGTGCGCAACAGAACGAGCGTTTAACGAAGGCATTGTGCATAATTCTGCAGGAAAAAGCGAACTCTTTGCCTAAAAAAGCATATATTAAAGCACTTAACGAAAATAAATCCTGGGCAACTACACTAAAAACACTTTTGGAGAAGTAGGGGACGGGTATTGATATGTTCATTGTCATCACTTTTTGTCAAAATTAGAATTGCTGGGTACACCGCGCCCTTATCTTGGAGGCCATAAAAGCCGGTGTATCATTGGATGCCATCGTTTCACCGATGCTTGCCCAAACAACAACGGCCTTTTGAGAAAATCGTTCCCGATGAAATTCTTTTTGTGGATCAGATTTCCAAGACTGGCGTTGGTACAGTCAACAGAAAAGTTATACTGCGAACTGGCATAATCTGCGCTTTTCATAAACTCCCTCTCCCAGCGGGGGAGGGTTGGGGGTGGGGGATCAAAAACGTAAAATTATGCCGGTTCGCAGTATATTCAAGAGGTGCATCAGGATCGGTACAGTCTCACCGCCGTTTAACAGAAACGGTTTTTCAGACCCATCCCGGTGTTCGAACCGGTCCGGTCTGGTTATATGGAATATAACATTTGATATCAACCAGGGGAGAGCCATCTCTGGCATCAAGCCCCTCGATGTCGATGGTTGTCCCCTGAATGGACAGAACCTGACAAAGGGTCAGTGCAATGAGATTGGGCCGCATGGGGGAATGCGTGGCGAATACGCCGGTTAACGGATTGTTCTGATCTTTTCTTGGATGAACCTGAAGGGTGTTTCGCAGCTCCGGAGTGTCGTTTTCATGAAACCAGTACATCACATGAATGTGTGAAAATCCTTCCAGTCCCAACAGGGCATCTTTGTAACAGTCGTCAATTTCAATCCACGTTCTGTCATCAGTTTTTCGAATGATTCCAACAGGGTTAACTTTAAAACTTCTTTCCATTTTATAGACTCCCGATGGTCAGTGTAAAGATTTGACTCCTTTATGTATAATAGCGAGGTAGGGCCAGCAATTCCCGGAAGAGCTGATTCAAAAATTAATGTTGAATTTTTTGGCATCCTTCATATTACGATAAAAGTAGTTGACACTTTTTGCCGGGATGCCAGTATTCCGGCCTATATGTATCTCGCCATTTCGCCTGGGGTGCGGCGCTCCCAGCGATTTTGCATTTCGGC
>CAIMCT010000464.1 GCA_903839535.1 uncultured Desulfobacteraceae bacterium | reverse complement strand
TCAATGAGGAAAACTCACTGGAATCCAGTCGTTTTCCTTGCTTGGGGAGCACAAAAATTTGTAGTAGTTTTCGGGAATTATAGTTGTCGCTGACCGGGAAAATAATCCGTCGCTGATCAGCAAAGGCTAGAAATTTTTGCTTAGCGGCTCGTATACGGCACTTTTGATTAGCGACTGAATAATTTCCCGCCCCGGAATAATAACTGTCGTCAATCAGTCCTCATCCCGCTCCCGATCATCCGCCGGAGGAGCCTCTCGCTTACCCACCGTTCAGGATGCTTCCGCTCCAGAAACCACGCAGACGCAAACCAGTTCTTCACCGAAGCCGGCTTAATATTTTTTAAGTCATGAATCTATCAACCTCATCAGGGTCAACGCAGATTTTGCCGAAGGTTGTACGCCTTCCTATGGGAGGTACGTTTATAAGTTTTCATTTGTCTGGGGCAGCGTTTTGCGATGAAATTATTTTAGTTGATGCGATATGCGTAGGTTGAGCAGTAGATTTCAGCATTATTCATGGATGTCCATAGTCGTTTTTCCCACAACTGTACGCCATTCGATGTTTTTACTTCATTATTCATTTTATCAAAAACTGCTTTCGTTATCCATAGCGGCTTTTCTGAAAGATTAGTGAGTTTTGCTGCATGGTTTGCTGCCCGTCCAATCCAGACTATATCGTTGTCTCCTCGGACTCCTATTCTCGCTGCCCGTAACTGACTTGTATCCACCCCCACAACATGATTTATAACAAAGTCAATATTTGAGTAATGGGTTTTGAGTGCTGGTCGTATTATGTGGTGTACCGCCCAGTTAATCTTAAGAATCGCGTGTGGACGGTAAAGGCGCAAGATACCGTCCACACAGGGGGACGGTATTCTTATCGAACAGTTGAGTTTCCATAATCGGCTGATAATTAATTAAGCCACTAAAGCCATGGGAGTGCCGCCGATTGAAATACTCCCCAAAATAGGACAGCATGTTAAGATTTGAAAAACAGCTCTGCGGCGATCCCCTTATTCCACTAAATGTTGCGAAGAGCCCTCCGTTTATCCATTTGATTGCCTCCTCGGCGGAATGAAAAGGGGAGCCATTGCAGCGCAACACCCAGTTACCTTTCCCCACCGCTCATACGTCGCCTGTGGTTTCTGTTCACCCCGCTGTAATCTTTTTCCGCCGCTGTGATTTAAAAGCATTTTGTTTTTGACGGCCATCCCATATATATTTAAAAGAGATGAAAGTGATCAGAGCTTGATATGCCAACCGTTGGGTATGCCGTAATTGATCTTACCTGAACAAAATGCCAAGTACAGACACCTCAACCGATCAATACGACAGCCCTTGGAAAGAGGTCATTGAACGCTATTTTCCGGAGTTTATGGCGTTTTATTTTCCTGATGCCTGTGCACAAATTGATTGGTCAAAAGAACACGTCTTTCTCGATCAGGAGCTGCGGGCCGTCGTGCAGGATGCCGAGTTAGGCACCCGTTTTGTCGACCGGCTTGTCAGGGTGCAGGTGCTGAACGGTGGCGAGAGCTGGATATTCATCCATGTGGAAGTGCAAGGAACAAAACAAGCGGAATTTGCTAAGCGGATGTTTGTCTACAACTACCGGATTTTTGACCGGTACGAAAAACCTGTAGC
>CAIMCT010000463.1 GCA_903839535.1 uncultured Desulfobacteraceae bacterium | reverse complement strand
TACAAGATTCGCCCCTACTATTGCCTGATGGCAGCGATAGATAAATGCCTGTCGAAAAAATGATCAAGGCATAGAAAAAATCTGAATCAGACAATGGGGTATCCTTTATTGGAAATCACCTTAAGCCGGGCAGTACCCGTGGTTATTCTATCGGCAAAATAGTGACTGGAACAGACGAGATGGCCTTAAACCGCTCGGCATCTTCCAGACCGCCAATGCCTTTTCCGACATGCATGGGAATAACTACCCTGGTATGAATCATCGCTGCGGCGGTAGCCGCTTCTTCGGCTGTCATGACGTATATGCCGCTGACCGGAAGCAGCGCCACATCACAGTGAACAGACTTCATCTCCGGAATCGCATCTGTATCGCCAGCGTGATATATCCGGACTCCCTTTACCGTCAGGATGTAGCCGACATAACCGGATTCCTGGGGATGGAAAGGTACTCCAGGACTGCGAAACTTGTTGGTATTGTATGCGGGAACAGCCTCAATGGAAATGCCCTTGATATTGAGTTTGTCACCCGGCTTCATTATCTGAATTTGACCCGACAATTTAGCGGCAGCCGCCGAAGCGGCAACGATTGTTGTTTCGCTTTGCTGTATTTTTGCAACATCTTCCGGAGAAGCATGGTCTTTGTGATCATGGGTGATCAGGATCAGATCGGCTTTGGGCCCATCCGCGATTTTATATGGGTCGATATAGATAACGATCCCATCTCCGTCAATCCGGAAACTGTCGTGGCCCAGCCAGTGAATTATTGAGGTCATCCTGGCAGTTTCGGATGGAGATTCTGCGCCTCCGGATGCTGAAATGTTTCCGGACACCAGAATACCAACTGTCAGGGCCAAGCCTATCACGGCGTATGAAAGGCGAATACAAGATTCGTCCCTACGAGTCTTCATTTTCATTTCCCTCCTTAAATAATGGTTTCGTTATGCCATTACCTGAAAAAAACAGGCAACACCTTTACTTATTCTGGGTAAAAAGCTCTTTATTGGAAGCGCGCATGTCGCGTTTCAGTATTTTTCCGGTAGGGGTTTTCGGTAGCGCATCAATCAGCACGATTTTCTTGGGGACCTTGAATGGCGCCAGTTCCTTTTTGCAGCGATCAATGATTTCCTGCTCGGTTATTTTTTCACCGCGCCTGACCACGACAAAAGCCGTGACCGCTTCAACCCATGAGGGATGGTTGATACCCACCACCGCCACTTCCTCGACCCGGCTGTCCTGGTAGATCACTTCTTCCACCTCGCGGGTGGAGACGTTTTCCCCGCCGGTTTTGATCATGTCCTTTTTGCGATCCACGACTGCAATATATCGGTCAGCATCCAGAACGCCTATATCTCCGGAATGAAACCATCCGCCTTTCATGGCTTCCTCGGTTTTCTGGGGCTCCTTGAAGTACATCATCAGGGCATGTGGGCCTCTGCCACAGATCTCTCCGGGAACGCCAATATCGGTGACCGGAAGGTTTTCTTCATTTTCCAGGCGGGTTTCCATGTTCAATCCAGCCATGCCGGCTGATCCCAGTTTGGTCATGGCATCCTTGGCTTTTAAAATCGTGTGATACGGGGCCAGCTCGGTCTGTCCATAATAATTATAGACCTTGCTTCCCGGCAGACGTTGCATCATTTCCTTCAGAACTTCGACAGGCATGATGGATGCGCCGTAATAGCATTTTTTCAAACTGGACAAATCATATTTGCCAAAATCGGGATGGCGCAGCAACCCGATCCATACCGTAGGAGGCGCGAAAAACACGGTTGCCTTGTAATCCGCGATGGTTTTAAGGATTTTATTGATTTCAGGCGACAACAGGATATTGGTGGCGCCGATCCAGAACATGGGATTTAAAAACACGTCCCGTTGGGCGCAGTGGAAAATGGGAAGGGCGTTCACACTGATATCATCCGATTCGTATCCGCCATCGACAATGGCGCCCATGTACTGGGCCATCAGGGCCTGGTTGCTGATGATAACGCCTTTGGGAAGGGCTTCGGTGCCGCTGGTATAGGTCATCTGGCAGGGATCGTCAATATTCAGGACAGTGTCCGGCTCGGTTACAGGAAAGGATTGGTACCATGTGTCAAAATCCCTGAACCTGTCGCTGACAGGCGGTTTTCCTGCACCCTGGGTGGACCAGATAAGGGTTTTTACGGTTGGCATGTCATCCAAAACATCCTTGACCAGATCGTAAAGCGCATCTTCCACGATAAAAACCGTGCTTTCGGAATGATTGATGCAATAGGTGATGTCTTTTCCGCGCAGCAGATAATTTATAGCCAGATAGACGGCTCCAACCTTGCAGCATCCAAGCCAGGTCAGCACATGGTGGATCGTGTTGTGGGCCAGAATCGCCACCCTATCGTATTTTTGAACCCCAAGCCCCAGAAGAGCATTGGCCACGCGGTTGGACTGGTCTTCGAGTTCGGAATAGGTCAGGCTTTGATCCCCAAAAATCAGGGCTTTTTTGTCCGGATAGTGATACCGGCTTCTGCGGATCATGTCTGCGATGACCCATCGATTGACCTTGTTGTATCGGTTCTTTAAAAATTCTATGGTGTCTTTGTTGACGATGTTGTAACGGACCGTTTCTTCCCCGGTCAAAGGCGTGTTCTTCCAGTCGGACATGTTTGCCTCCCAATGTTTCATAGTATTCGTGTTATTCGTGGCGCTTTTTTCACAGATAATGGATTATACCAATATACAGGGCAGGATCAATATTCGTCCGTCTGATGGCCTCTTTCATGGTGATACTGGCCAGAATGGCACCGTTCATATCTTTTAAGCTGTTGCCAAAAGCGCCGATAGCGGTTTGACATGCGGAAACAATGACTACATCTTTCATTCTTCTATCTCCTTGTGTGTTTAATTTAATGACCGTTGACGGTGAACGGAGAATGGTCAACGGATTTAATAGTAAACTGGCATTGATGGACTTTTATGCAATGTTCATTGAAATCCCCTTAATCCCCCTTTTCTAAAAGGTGAAATCAGTCATAATGATCTGGATGGAACGACGATCAAAGCTGCCAAAATATATAAAACTGGTGGTCTGAAAATAAAGGATACAATCAGAAAGTGTCAACAAGAAAATGAAGGATGCCAAATTCTTTTGTATGACCCGTCTTTACCGCTACTGTCTTTTGTGGTAATGATAATCCATCAAGAAAGTATTACTGCTGTTGGTAAAAAGATACCTGGCCCTGATGCCGGAATATCTTTTGGCGTAAAAAGTCAAAATTGGGATGGCGAAAGAAAATTGTGAGGGCTGTCGAAAAATGATCAGAGGAGATATTTTTATATGCGATCCGGCATAGGATATGATGTTCACAGGCTGGTATTCGGCCGCAAACTGATTCTGGGGGGAGTTGATATACCCTTTGAAAAAGGACTTCTGGGCCATTCGGATGCGGACGTGCTGATTCATGCGCTCTGCGATGCCTTGCTGGGGGCGGCGGCGCTCGGAGACATCGGAATTCATTTTCCGGATACGGATACGGCCTACCGGGGCGTATCCAGCATGATACTTCTGGATAAAACAGTTCAATTGCTGGAATCCAGGGGCTTTTCGGTGGTGAATGTGGATATTACGGTTTTGGCCCAGGCTCCGAAATTATCTCCGTTCAGAAACGCCATGCAAGAGAATATCGCCGCTGTTCTTCATCTGACTGCTGATTGTGTCAATGTCAAAGCCACGACAACAGAAGGGCTGGGAGCGATAGGAAACGGTGAGGGAATCGCTGCCTTGTGTGTGGCCATGATTAACCAGAAAGAGACAAACCTATTGGGAAAATTGTCATGACAATCTATCTGTATAATACCCTTAGCAGGAAAAAGGAAATCTTTGAGACCGTCGAACCCAACAAGGTGAAAATGTATGTCTGCGGTCCAACGGTTTACGATGCCAGCCACATCGGACATGCCCGGTCCGTGGTTGTTTTTGATGTTCTGGTCCGGTATCTGAGGGCCAGGGGGTTTGATGTCGTTTATGTCCGGAATTTTACTGATGTGGATGACAAGATCATCGCCAAGGCCAATCAGACAGGAATGTCCTGCATGGATTTGGCTGAAAAATTCATTCAGGAATTCTATGTGGATATGGATGCCCTGAAAGTAGAGCGCGCCACTTACGAGCCGCGGGCGACCCACCATATCGATGATATCATCCGCATTGTCCAAATACTGATCGACAAGGGCCACGCCTATCCGCTGGATGGTGATGTGTATTTTGCTGTGGATCGGTTTTCCGGTTATGGAAAGCTCTCCGGCAGAAAACTCGATGACATGGAGGCCGGCGCGCGGGTGGATGTGGACATCCGGAAGCGAAACCCTTTTGATTTTGCCTTATGGAAAGCGGCAAAGCCCGGAGAGCCGGAATGGGACAGTCCATGGGGAAAAGGCCGGCCGGGCTGGCACATCGAATGCTCGGCCATGAGCTTTGCCCTTTTGGGCGAAACCATTGATATTCATGGTGGCGGAATGGATCTGACCTTTCCCCATCATGAGAATGAGGTTGCCCAGTCTGAAGCAGCGTTTGGCAAGACGTTCGTCAAATACTGGGTGCATAATGGTTTTGTGAATATCAACCATGAAAAGATGTCCAAGTCCCTGGGCAATTTCCTGCTGATCAAGGATGTTCTGAAGTCTTATCATCCGGAAGTCGTTCGGCTTTTTCTGCTATCCAGCCATTATCGCAGCCCAATTGATTTCAACGACAAGATCATGGACGAGTCCAGTACGGCACTCGATAAGGTATATACCCTTCTGGCAAGGCTGGAGAAGCGCCTCGAAAAGAACCCGGTTTTGTCTCAGTCCGGGGATCTCTGGGAACGCTTCTGCGAAGCAATGGATGATGATTTGAATACAGCCAAAGGGATTGGGCTGGTGTTTGAATCTGTCCGAATCTTGAACCACCTGCTGGACGAATCGGATAAAACTTTTTCTTCGACCCTTCAGCAAACCCTTTTGACTGCCTGGTCGGACCTGCAAAAGATCGGCCGGATTCTGGGAGTGTTCGGGGAAGTTCCGGATCAATACGCTTCTGACCGCAGATCGCTGGGACTTCAGAAAACCGATGTTGATCCTGCCTGGATAGAGCAGATGATCGCTGATCGAACCTCTGCCAGAAAAGCCAGGGAATGGCAAAAAGCAGATGAAATCCGAAAACAGCTTGAAGCCATGAACGTCATTATAGAAGATCGGCCCGATGGTACGCTGTGGCGGATGGGTTGATGGTCCTGATGTGGGGGTGGAATGAAATGTCGGAAATGCAAGGGGCGGATGACAAAAACAGCGGATGA
Organism: uncultured Desulfobacteraceae bacterium; assembly: GCA_903839535.1. Lineage (GTDB taxonomy): Bacteria > Desulfobacterota > Desulfobacteria > Desulfobacterales > Desulfatirhabdiaceae > RAAP-1. The sequence continues at coordinate 11,146 of CAIMCT010000463.1, read as the reverse complement.
TCACCGATACCGTGAATCCGGACTCGAAAACGTTGTACTGAAGGGAATTGATATATTCCAATGCGATTGCGGCGAGCGGATTGTCAGTGTTCCCAGAGTGCCGGAATTGAATGCGCTGATCGGAGAAAACCTGATTCGGAAAGACTCCCCCCTGGCCGGAAACGAAATCCGGTTTCTCAGAAAGAACATGGGGCTTACCGGAAAGCGTCTGTCAGAGGTTATGGGCGTTGACAATGCCACCATATCCCGATGGGAGCGTGACTTTCAACAGCCTGCAAAAGCTCATGATCACTTTATCCGATTGCTGTACATCACTGAGAAGCGGGTATCGGCCGACCAGGCCAAGCAGATTGTTGAGTCTGTATTTCCAGGAATAAAATAGGACTACCAAAATATGATTATTGACGGAAAAGACATACCTCCCCCTTCTGAATTTTGGGTTCCTGATTATACGGATTTTACATTGCCAGTAAAATATGGTGGCAATCCCTATATTGATCCTGATGATTATGAAGACTATTTGGATTGGCTTGTTATTCATATAGATTCAAACAATTATATACTAAACTCACATCATCAAGAAATAATTTCAAATAAGCAAATTAGCGATTGGAATGCAGAACGTCTTGGCCTTTGGATTGGTGGGGGATCATTCTCTGAATATTACCTTGTTGAGCCTCGTTTTGATTATCCTGATGATTTTTTATCAAATCCAAAACCTGATCGCGTCTGTGATCCATCAACGATGGAGTGGAATAGTGAATATATTAATGACAACGATGAAATTCAAGCAGGTATGATAAGCTTGGAGGCATATCTCATATTTGATTGCATGTGCTATCAGGCAGACAAAATATGTCAGATTAAAAAAGCATATCTTCAGCCTAATGCTGCAATTTTTAGCGATATAGGTTGGCGGCCACTGTTGAAACAAGCTCTCAACAGGACTAATGTTTTTGAAGAAAAAAGGAATGCTCTAAAGCTTTTTCATGATGAGTATGCCTATTTATCGATGAAATGAAAAGGCATAACAACAGAATCTGTCTGACACAAAAAGCAGGTGGGATTTTATACCATTTGTCATAACCCCTCCGCCGCATAACTCAGGCGGAGCTGGACGGGGCTACAAAGAGATTTCAGTTAAAAACTGATATCTCCTTTGCTGGAAAAAGCTTCTGAAATAGAAAGGAATTCTTTCAAAATTTCGCCGTCCGGGTATGGGATACATAGGCCACTATTGGATGAAGACATTTCCATTGACGGGCTGTTGCGAATTGTCAACGCACCTTCAAGAAAAAAATATCCCCTTCAATTCGAGGTTTGACCCCTTAATATTTTAAAAATATAAAGAGACATATTGTACGAATTGCATTATATACTGGTGAATAAGGAAAGCGACTAAACGACTAAATGAGACTTACACAACAACAACTCGAAGCCCATCTATGGGGCGCAGCCAACATCTTGCGCGGCAAAACTGCTGGACAGGACTATAAGAACTACATACTATCATTGATGTTCTATAAACGACTCTGCGATCAGTGGGAGAACGAAGCGGACGATGCCATTGCGATACTCGAACACCAGCAGGGCCGACAATTCACCGAAGCGCAAAAGGCGGTTTTCCGTGCGCGTGGCGAGCACCGCTTTTCCATTCCGGACGGCAGCCGCTGGGGTGACGTGCTGGCCGAATCGGTTAATCTCGGGGAAAAACTCACGCAGGCGATGCGCGCTGTCTCCAGTGCGAACGAAGAGCTAAAAGGCGTATTCACCGTCGACTGGAACCAGCCGGCGCCTGATGGCAGCGGCAAACCGCTGATTCCCAACGAGGTGGTACATGCGCTGATCCAGCACTTCGAAACTTATGATCTCTCCAACGCCAGCGTTCCATCTGACATTTTGGGCCGAGCCTATGAATACCTGATCAAGCAGTTCGCAGACGATGCCGGAGCCAAGGCAGGCGAGTTCTTCACGCCACCTGAGGTGGTGGACACCTTGGTGCGTATCCTGGAGCCAAAGCCCGGCGATACAATTTACGACCCCACCTGCGGCAGCGGCGGAATGCTGGTACACGCGGCTGATTTCCTTCGCGAAAACAACCACCATGCCACCTCAGCCCAGTACTTTGGTCAGGAGATGAATTGGGGCAACGCCGCCATTGGCAAGATTAACTCCGTGTTGCACGGTCTGGAGGCCACCATCGCTGCCGGCGTCAGCACCATTACCGACCCGGCTTTCAGGGATGGTGAAGGCAAGGTACGCAAATTCTCGCTGGTGCTGGCCAATTTCCCTTTCTCCGACGAGTTCTGGTGGTTGAAGCCGGAACAGCAGACGGACGACAAGAAAAAAAAGGACAAGCTCAAGAAAGAAGTCTTCGGCAAAGATGGCTACAAAGACCCTTTTGGACGCTTCGGACGCGGTGCAGCGTTCAAGTCGCCGCCTGCGGGTTATGGCGACTACGCGTTCATTCTGCATATCCTCGCCTCGCTCACGGATGAAGGCCGAGCTGGGGTTGTCTGCCCACAGGGTGTGCTGTTCCGGGGTCAACCCGAGGTGGAAGAGGAAACCGGGGAGTTCGACGATGACGGCAACCCGAAATTTAAGCGCCGCAAGGCCGATGATGAACACCTGATCCGCAAGGCTCTGCTCAAATCAAGGGTAATAGACACCGTAATCTCCCTACCACTCAACGTGTTCTACGGAGCGGGCGTTCCGGCGTGCCTGCTCATCCTGAAAAAACAACGACCACCAGAACGCCATGACAAGGTATTGCTGGTCTATGCCGCCCGCCATTTCCGCGAACTTTCCAACCAGAACGAACTTCGTCCGCAGGATGTGATGCGGATGCTTGTGCATGTTCAGGCTTACGGAGATGCAGCCAAAGTTCCTGGCTCGGTGGCGAAACACAGCCAGTACATCCGCGAGCAAATAAACGCTCGCGAACATGATCAGATCGAGCGCATAGAAGCGATATATGCTGACTACGTGACGCGACTGGCCAAACTGGAAACCCAAGTAACGGAAGCACGAGCTGAGTTTGCCAAGATAACCGGCAAGACAGCCAAGGATAAGGCCGAAGCTGCGCTGGCCAAGCTCGAAGGGCAACGCGACAAAACCGCAGCCAAAGTTACTGAACGTGATGAAAAGATCGTCGAAGCCCGACGCCGCGCCGACGACGACAGGAATGACGTGGAACAGGTCGGCACCGAATTGGGTGTACTCTACAGCGATGCGAACGAACTGCTCAGGCACGCACGGGTAGTAGACATCGACGAGATCGAAGATAACGATTTCAACCTCAACATTCCGCGCTATGTGGATACCATCGAGCCTGAGGCAAAGATAGATGTGAATATTGCAATCAAGAGCCTCCGTCAAAGCGAGAATGCTGTGCTGGATGCCGAGTCGTCGCTCTATCGGCTCTTGAAGATGGCAGGTTATGACCTTAAGACTTGATGCCAGTTATGCTGTAATTCGACGCATGGGGGTGCCAGTGAACTGGGCTGAGAGGCAGGTGTCTGACCTCGTTCGTATCGTCAGTGGTGGAACACCAGATCGAAACAATAGTTCCTATTGGCGAGATGGCGACATTCCTTGGATCACGCCGACAGACCTTACCGCCAACAACAGCAAGTACATCCGAAATGGGGCAGAACATATTTCTGAAATTGGATTGACGAATTCGAACGCAAGACTGGTTCCAATTGGTTCGATCGTCTTTTCAACTCGTGGCACTGTTGGTAATTTGGCCATCGCAGGCGTGCCATTAACATCGAACCAGTCTTGCGAGGTGCTGGTTCCTAAGAATGACGAGATGTGCAGTGATTACCTTTACCACTTGCTTAAATATGGAATGTTTGCTTTTCACCGGCTGACAGGAGGAACGACATTTGGCTCTATCACACGCCGAGAAATTGGCCGGGTGCATTTAGCGTTTCCGGAGATGAATGTGCAGATCGCAATCGCGAGTATTCTCAATTCCGTGGATTCCGCGATTGAGCATACGAGGACCGCTACCGAGCATGCTAAGCTGTTGTCTCGCTCACTGGTTCGAGACCTTCTCGAGTGTGGAGTTGATGAAACGGGTGCGGTGAGGTTGAAAGAGATTTCTTCAAATCGATTCCATATAACCGAAATAGGACTATTACCGGAATCTTGGGCTGTCAAAAAATTATCCGATGTCGCTGGTGTTGAACGCGGGCGATTTAGCCCGCGCCCACGAAACGACCCGAGGTTCTACAACGGACCATTCCCGTTTGTACAAACCGGACAGATCGCCAAAGCGAAAGGTCGAGTGATAACAGATTACTCCCAAACTCTGAATATTCAAGGCAAGGCAGTGAGTCGTGAGTTTCCTGCTGGTACAATCATGGTCACTATCGCTGCTAACATTGGCGAGACGGCCATTCTCGGCATACCGATGTGTGCACCGGATTCTCTGGTTGGTGTAATTGTGAAGGGGTCGCATTCAGCCCGATTTGTAGAGTTGTGCTTGCGGCGTTTGCGCCCTCGATTGCTGGCAATTGCTCCGCGAAGCGCACAGGCAAATATCAACCTCACGACATTAAAGCCGCTTCGTATTCCAGTCCCACTGCCTGCAGAACAGGAAAGAATTGCTTCGATTGTTGATGCAGCAGAAGCGAAAGTCGTGGCACTCGAATCGAAGATAGATGCTCTAATCCAGCTCAAGAAATCCCTGATGCATGACCTTCTCACTGGCGCTGTGCGCGTCGATCCTACCCTTTTCAAAAAGGAAGAAGAACCGTTATGAGCGAAGCCGGCTACGTCGAACTCCCCGTCATTCAATGGCTGTCCGGTCACGGCAGCGAAACACCCGGCGACAATGGGCTGGGTTGGACCTATCGCGGCGAGGCAGAGATGTCCGCTTTTGCGCGCCCGTTGGAAGACCCTTTGGTGGAGAAACTGCTGGTCGATTCTGTCATAAAAATCAACGATTATGTAACGACCCCAGTCCAGGCGTTATTGGCCGTCAATGCCTTGCGCAACACGATGACCAAGCCCGACAGGCTCACAGCCAACCGCGAGACTCTGGACCGCTTGCGCGACGGGGTGAAGGTTGAACTGTCACCGGGCGAGGATGCGAAAACTGTCTATTTCATCGAGTTCGATCCGGCCAAGCAACACCTCAACGATTTTACTGCAACAAACCAGTACCGTGTTCAGGGGGTTAAGCAATGCCGCGAAGACACTGTGCTGTTGGTGAATGGCATTCCACTGGTAATTGCTGAATACAAGAGCTACCTCTCCAGCCACAAGGATTGGACCGAGGCAGTACATCAACTGCACCGCTATCAGCGGCAGGCCCCGTTGATGCTAACGCCGAACGTGTTCTGCATAGCAGCAGATGAAGATGCCTTTCGCTACGGCACGGTGCTGTTCCACGAAGCAAAAAAAGATGACATAGACCGTCATATTGATACCTGGGGACCGTGGCTGTCGCAATACCCTGAAAAAAAGGGCTGGTGGAACGAGCCCGAGGCCGACAACCCCGATGATCCGCTGGAGGCGCCGGTGAAGGGGTTGCTGCGATTGAAGCCATGCCACATACTCGACTTCTTGCAGCACTTCGTAGCGTTCGAGACAAAGAAAGGCAAGACCATAAAGAAGGTGGCGCGCTATCAGCAGTTCGAGGCAGTGAACGACATCGTGGACCGCACACTGTCGCTTGTCGGTAAACCTGTCAGTGCACAGGACCGAACCGGGCTGGTGTGGCATACCCAAGGCTCGGGCAAGTCGCTGACGATGATTTTTGCAGCCTACAAACTGCGGCGTCAGGCTGCAATGAAGAATCCGACCGTGATGATTGTTGTCGACCGGCGTGATCTGAAAACTCAGATATCCGATGACTTCGATGCTTGCGATTATCCCAATGTCGTGAAGGCGACGGGTGTAGAAGACCTGAAGAGCAAGCTTAAGACGGTATGGCGCGGCACGTTGGTGACCACAGTTCAGTCGTTTCAGAAGATGGGGGACTTAAAGCCGCTTGAAGAGGACAACATCATCACCCTGGTCGACGAGTGCCACCGCTCACAGAAAGGCAACACGGCCGAGAGCTACGCCATGACCATGCGCGTAAAGCTGCCCAACGCCTTCCGCTTCGGCCTCACAGGAACGCCTATCGACCGGGCTATGACCAACACCCACCGGGATTTCGGTCCGGTGACCGACGGTGACCAGGAGCGCTACCTCAGCTATTATGGCATCAAGCGCGCCATTAAGGACGGAGCAACGCTTGAGGTGCATTATATTCGCGACAAAGTTCCGTTCATCGTCTCAGAGAAGGAACTCAGCGTTGGCTTCGAGCGGATGTGCGCAGAAATGGAGCTTGAAGACGAGGAAGCGAAAGACCTGATTCAGCGTCAGCGCTCGCAATGGAAGGAATTAGCCCGGCATCCGGATCGGGTGGAAATCGTGATCGAAAAGATGTTGGCGCACTTTCTGGCCTATCCCGATCCGAGCGGGTTCAAGGCGCAATTGGTCGGTGTGGATCGGACTGCGTGTGTTCGCTTCAAGGACGCTTTGGACAAAAAACTCAAAACGCGCGGTTTGCCAACGGAGTGGTCAGACGTGATCATTTCCGAGGGGCAGAACGATGACGAGGATATGGCTCGCTTCCACTACGGCAAACAAAAGCAGGACGATCTGATCGACCATTTCAAGCTGACTCCGAAGCAGTGGGAAGAATGGAACCATGAGGCTTTTGGCGAGGACCGCAGCAAATGGCGGCCGCCGTTGAAAATCCTGATCGTGTGCGACCGGTTGCTGACCGGTTTTGATGCGCCGGTAGAACAGGTGATGTACCTTGATAAGCCGCTGCGCGATCACAATCTGCTGCAGGCCATTGCCCGCACCAATCGGCCGCTGCCGGCAATGGACAAGCGTACCGGCGTGGTGGTGGATTATTTCGGTGTGTTTTCCGATCTGGCCAAGGCGCTTAACTTCGACGAGAACATCCGCGAAGAATCGCTGATTGACTGGGATGCGTTGAAGGCTACCGTGCCCGGCGAAGTGAAACGTTGTATGGAGAGCTTCAAGGACATCACCATTGCAGATACGCGAGAATGTCTACTTGCGGCGCTTCGAGCCATCAAAGACCCAGATGCATCAAAAATCTTCGAGCACAACTTCAAGAGTTTGGAGCGGCTGTGGGAAGCCGTTTCGCCCGACCCATGCCTCTATGTGCATCGCTACGTTTACAAATGGCTGTGCGGCATCTACATTGCTCACCGCCGCCGGCAACGTTGTGCCGACAAGAAGGGTACTTACGGCGAGTTATCAGCTAAAACCCGTGAGTTGATCGAGGAGAATACGACTTTCATGGACATGGCGTTGGCACTGCCGGTGTTCAAAATCGACAAGGACTATATCGCCAAACTCGATGAACTTCCCAGTGCGGCGGACAAGGCAGCGCTCCTTGAAGCGATTCTTACTGCGGAGCTAACCGAGGACAATCCACACTTTACGTACCGTCAACTCGGTGAGCGTCTGACGCTCATAAAGGCCAAGAGGGATGCTTCTGACAAGATTGCAGAGCAACGCCTGAAGGCCTTTCAGGACATTGCCAAAGACAAAGCAAAATACGACTCGGAACCTGATCGACTTGGATTAAACAGACCCGGTGAGTACGCGTTGTTCACTGTTTTACGTGAATTCTCTACCAACAAAGACGAAGTGTATTTAAGCGACTGCGCTCGACGGATGGTTGCACACCTGCTTGGTAACAAATTGATGCTGCCCGGCTGGAGTCATTCCAGGGGCGGCCGTATGCGAGTTGAGCAGTCACTGCTCGCTGAATCCTGGAATCCGAACTACGCCGGCCTCGGATTCAATCCGGATGATGCCAATCCACTGTTCTTGCAGCCAGCAGTTAATGAATTGGTGAACGCAGATGCCACAAGCTGAAGCAATTTGCACGAACACGCTGCAACACATCCTTCTTGATGGGCAGGATGTGGCGTGTCGGTTTGTTTGTTCGAAAACTGCCAAAAAATTGAGAATCAAGGTTACGTTAGACGGGGTCGAAGTTGTCGTGCCAGAGGATCGCGAAGTTCAGGATGGGCTCGCCTTTGTTGCCAATAACCAAGCTTGGGTAACAGCACAACTGGAGCGTGCCCGGCAGCTCCGCGCTGTGAGGCGCCCGGATAAACGGATGCAAGGGCAAGTTCTGTTTCGAGGCGAGCTTGTTTCGGTCAAGGTGCTTCGAATTGACAGGCGGATCGCACCGAATAAGGTAGCACTGGAGGGAAGCGGGATTTCAATCACCTGCGGTTCAGATGCCCGGACACCAGCGTCGAGATCGCTGGAAAACTGGTTGCGCAAGCAGGCGCGGGAGAGCATCAAGAAGCATATGGCCGATGTTGCCAAGCGGGTGAATCGCACGCCGAATCGCATCTACATTATGGGACAGCGCACCAAGTGGGGGAATTGCTCAGCGCTCGGCAATCTATCGTTCAACTGGCGTCTGATCATGGCCCCCGACTATGTGCTGCGCTATATCGTGACCCATGAGATGGCTCACTTAGCCATCCCTGACCATTCGCGGCGGTTCTGGATGACCGTTCAAAGCATTTGCCAGAATGCAGATCGTGCGCGGCAGTGGCTAATAAGTAATGCTGATAATATCAAGATAAATCTATCTACTATCGTTGACAGTGTTCCGGATAAGCAAGGAATATTAACAACCTAACTGAAAGTTCAATCTGATTCGTCAGACAAACTCACTATCAGCTTAACTCAATGTTTAACAGGATATTGATTATGGATACAGGTACTTTGGTGGGTATCATCGGGATTGTGGTTACACTGTTCGGGTTATTCTTGGCAAAAAATATCATGAAGAACAGGAGATCACAAAATAATAAAATAGTCATCAAATCCAAGGGAAATAGTACATTCCGCGATATAGTCGGTGGAGAGAAAATTACGCATGAAAACAATACAGAGTCTCCTAAATAAGATGCTTGGTCGCGCCAGCCAGGAACAGCGTCAGGAAAACACGGTAAGGACAAACGCTGGTGGCAACTTGTCGGCTCACAACATTGTAGGCGGAGACCTCCACCAACACAATTATTACAGCGAAACACCGCCAGATATTATCTGCAAAGCGGCAGGCAATATTGCTAATCTTCAGAAAATAGTGGACAAAAGTGATATTTCGACTACTGAAGACCCGGTCATCTCGACTGAAGTGTCACTGAAGATTAAAGAAGGTGAAGAATTGCAGAAAAAAAAGATGTTTTCTGAAGCAATACGAATCTACCTCCAGGTGGTAAGCGATCCTTCGACGTACGGAAAAGCAAGCAATGCCGCACTCTTTTCCATCAATTTGAATATCGCCATCTGTTATCTCAATCTTGGTAATACTGCGGAATACCTGGCGAAAACTAAAAAACATCTTGATCAGGCCAAAGATGTGAGAGCAGGGCATGAGGAGCAGATGTGTCTGGTGCTGGCATGGTACCATTTTGAGAAGAATGAGACTGAGGCTGCCTTTGAGTGGGCAAAAAAAGCCATTGAGCTCAAACCTGATTACATCAAAGCCATTAACATTGAGTCCGTTATCCGGCATGAAAGAGGAGTTTCATTAGCGACAATCCTTGAGGGGCGTTACTTCGAGGCTGGAGAGCTGAAGGAATCGGTTCTTAAAAACTCGTCCGCCCTCTTCACGTTGGGCCAACTATTCTTCAAAGAGAACAGGCTTGATAAATCCATCGAACACCTCTCCATGTCCATTGAAAAAGGCGTTAATGAGTTCCTGGCTATGGCTCTGTTAGGAAATGTTTTTCTCATGAAGGCGTTTGGCGGAAGAGAGAGGATTCCCGATATCAATTTGAACAGAGATATCAATTTTAAATACCTCACTGAATCCGCTGCTTGGTTTGAAAAAGCATTCAAGCTGGCACAGTATCTTGGCCTTGAAGCATGTCTTAAGACGTTTTATGCCAACGCCTCATTAGCATACTTTCTTCTGGGAAAGCACAGGGAGGCCTATGAGGAGATCAAGAAGGCCATCGGTTTCGGCCTGAGAGAAGAAGGTCTTCTCATACATAAAGGAAAAATTGAGGTAGTGCTTGGCCGGATAGATGATGCCAAAAGGACGTTCAGCAGCATTGAGGGCTACTCAGGGAAGATAGAGGAAGCTCTTGTGTCGATAATTGATGATCGTAATGAGGATGCCACTAAAATATTGAGAGACATCCTCGATGCCAGTGTCTCACTGAGGCCAAATGAGAAGACTTTGTGTCAAGAACTCTTGGCTGAGGCTTACGTTGAGTTAAGGCAGTTCGATGAGGCCACGGATATCTTGAACTCTCTGTCTCAAGAGAGGAGAGCAACTTGGGAGTCGAAGGTTGCCCGTGCTAAACTTTGTGAGTATTCACAGAATGACGTTACGGGTGCGACACTGCTCTATAAACAAGCAGTCGATGAGTCCGCAAGGCATCCTCGTGCGGTATTTGATGCTGTATACTTCTATGGCCGTACGAAACAGCATGACCTCATTATTGGTCTCCTTCAGGGACTAATCGATGAAGACCTGCCTTTGGTCGAGGTAGCAAGAGCGGATGTTTACAGGAACCTTGCTAAAGCTCACTATCATAAAGGGAGTTTCCTAAAAGCAATCGATGTGACCTTGGATGCTATGGCTAAAGGAGTCGAAAAGCCAATCCTTCGAAACATCCTGGCAGAATCTTACTTAGCATCCAAAATGTATTCAGAGGCAAATCAGGAGTTCCAAGATATCTTGAAAGAGTCACCAAATGACTACAGGAAGAACTTGGATGTAGCGGCGACTTACGCCATGATGGGTAGAGTTGAGGAAAGTATCAACTATTTTTCACGAGCAGAAAGGGGTTACCCTGTACCTCTTGATTCTATCTTCTTCATGAACTACTCAAAAGTGAAGTTGCTCCACGGGGACAAGGAAAATGCACTCAGGCTCGCCGAGAGAGCGATGAATATAGACAGAGACCAGCCAAAATCGCCGGCCCACGCCTTTTACTCGATGATCAAGTTTTTTATTCAAGCCGCTGCTGGCATCATTTCTCCTATTGAGCTAATGTTTGCACGGCGATTTAACGAAGGTGTCGGTTCCTGACGGCCGATATCTCGACCGCTCATATGTTTT
>CAIMCT010000462.1 GCA_903839535.1 uncultured Desulfobacteraceae bacterium | reverse complement strand
TGTTTCCAAAAAGTTTAATAATAGTAAAGCCATTATTCTTTATCTGGTCATTTCTTCCGCCGGATTGACCACCATAAGCCAATTTATGTAATCCGCTTATCTTCATTCTGAAACTGTCAATATCACCATTTTTCACAGCTAATATGGCTTCAGTTAAAGATTTTCTTGCATTTGCTTTCTGTTCTTCATGCAAGTCGGAAACATCTATTAATTCAAAATATTTCTTTCCCATTTTGTTGGATGGACTTTTTTTAGCATTCCTGTTGAAATAATCTAAATGTATCAAATAATTGCCTAAATCAAAATGATAGTTTTTTGACTTTGCGAATATAAAGAATGGCTCAGTAGCCTGAATTAATTTTCGTTTTTCTTGACGTGGAGTCGGATTGAGTTTTGACCAAGTAAGTTGATTTATCAGAAAAATTTTTTTGTCTTCAATTGCACGAGTAGCAAATTTGTAAGGAATGAGTGACAACCCGCCATTAAGATATTTGTCCCCCACATTGAAAACAAGTACACCATCTTCTTTTGTAGTGCGGACACATTCTCTGAAAATACTCAATAAATTTTCAAGATATTCTTCTTCTGTTTCTTCATTACCAATACCGAAATCTCCATTCCCATAATCTCTTTGTCGGAAATATGGTGGAGATGTAATTACCAAATCAAAAGTATTGTTTTCTATACCTTTTAGGATAGATAAACTATCCCCTATAATAATCTTATTTTTCAATTCGTGAATCTCCATCAAAGCGATCAGTTCTTTCTACCGGCAGAATCCGGCATCATTCCAAAGTTTTTCGAAATAATCTTTGTAATAAGTAAAGCCGTGCGATGTTCCTCTGAACTCATAAGATATGGTTTGTTGACTTGAGATTCCGTAAAGATACTTTGAAAGCCCTGTTCTGAATCTCGGACGGAAGATTATCAAACAGTTTCCAAAAATCAGGAACTGTACGAGATTTCATCCTTTTAATATTCTTCCTTCTTTTGTAAAAACCATCGGCATACTACGCCCCGCATGAATATCCGATCTCACTTTATCCGCCATTTTTTTCAAACTGTCTTGTGTCGCTGCAAACTGAGAATTCCAGTGTTCTTCGTCAGCAATAATTTCTTCCTCTGTCTCATCTTCGGTTATGAGTTTGTCAGTCTGGGACTGTATTTTCGCATTATATCTTTTCTGGCGGACTGTTTCTACTTCGGCGGTGATTTCTTCCAAAGTCAGGTCATCTGATCTGATTTTACTCAAAAATTGATTAAATCGAAGTGGAAAAGTGTCTTTTTCCAAAATACGAATAAGCTCAGCTTTTTCTTCAATTCCGCACTGAGTGATTAATACTTTTAGCTGATTAAAATCTATTGCTAAACTGACACTCATAATCTTTTCCTCCAGACTGGGCAAAACTCTCATTTCGGCGGCTAACGTCCGAGTTCAGAGGACTGAGCGGCTTTTTATATAATTTTTCAGATAAACGCTCATGGCATGCTCTATATCACTGGTACAGTGGATGAAATTGTTTCTCACGCAAAGACGGTAGGGGCGCCCGGCCGGTCGCCCTTACTTGTTTCGTGTATTTTTAGTGTAAAACTGATTTTCTTTTTGTTCCACTCATATAATTATTTTAATTTCAGATAGTTAAAAAAACAAGGAATAAAAATGGGATCAATTTAAAACCAGTTTTTGATGATTTTCATCACCCCACCCTCGAGCTGGGCTGATGAAAATTGCCATATATTTTAGTGAAAAACTGATCCTATTTTCATTCCGCTTATATTATGAGAAATGAAAATGTGATCAATTTAAAACCAGTTTTTTGATGATTTTCATCACTCCAGCCCCTCCCCCTCAAGCATAACAACAAGTTGCGCGGCTCTGTTCGCGTGAACGACTGGTTAGATGTTCTATGTTATATCAGATAGTTATAACTCTGTCTTTGCTGACATACAGTTCAGTAAATTCATCGAACATTATTACAGGTACAGAAATTCGTGGGGAAGATGAAATATATTCAGTGTGTTTCAATAATTCAGCTATATTCCGGCCTATATCAGCATTCACAACCTTTTCGCCGCATTTGGGACAGACTCCTGCACAAACATGGTCAATAACAATCAACTCTCCACCAATCCAAAAATCCTGTTTAACATATCTCTCTTCCAAATGAGTGTCGCACAGTTCACAGTCACCATAATTGTATGTATGCTCTTTTTTCTTTCTCATGATTTACTCCACAGAGTATGTTGTGATGAATAATAATTTCCCAGTACTTTTGATATATCAGCCTTTCAGCGACTGTTCAATCTCATCCAGAAACCGACTCTTCCTGTTAAACTGGCCTTTCCGGTATCCGGCGCAAGTCAAATAAAGATATTTTTCAGAGCGCGTTACGGCAACATACATCAGCCGCCGTTCTTCATAAAGTCCCGCTGTTGTGTCCAGAGATCGCCAGTGCGGGAAAAGCTGCTCCTCGCATCCTACGACAAAGACAATATGAAATTCAAGCCCTTTGGCTGCATGAATCGTTGAAAGGCTGACCCCCCAGGATTTTTCTTCCTCATCCTCTTTCTTGTCTTCCCGAACCAAGGCGGCCTCTTCCAGATATTCCACAATTGTGTCTTTCTGGGAGGCAGAGTAAATGAGCTGTTCGATGTTTTCCTGCCTGGATGTAAAGTCCATGGTGTCAGCCTTGACGTAGTCCTTCAGATAGACCATGTAGTTTACCCGATCAAGCACTGTCTGTAAGGCTTCCGCCGGCTTCATGCTCCGGATGTCATTTAAAAGTTCCAGAAGCGACTTGAGGGCCTGATAGACTTTTGGGGCCAGAATCGTATCGTTCAGGGCGATTATGGCTGCTTCCTGAAGGCTGGTTTCCGGAGTTTTCAGAGACATTAGTTTTTTTACCGCCCCTGGACCCATGCCGCGCTTTGGCGTGTTGATAATTCGCTCAAATGCCGCATCATCCTTGATGAATGCTGCGGCTGTGAGGTAACAGTTTAAATCCAGAATTTCCTTTCGTTCAAAAAACCCTTTTCCGCCCAACATGCGATAAGGAATTCCAGCCTGTCGGAACGCCTTCTCAAAGGCCAGAGAACAGAACTTTGTCCGGTATAAAACCGCCATTTTATCCAGTGAAATTTCCATGTCTTTCATGCTTAGAATTTTTCTGGAAATCCAGTCTGCCTCCTCGTTGTCATTATCAAAATCGTAGAGTTCCACAAGGCCGCCGTGTTTTTCTGAGAAACATTTTTTATCGAGCTTGTGGGTATTGTATCCGATCAGGTCATTGGCAACCTGGACAATTTCATCGGCGGAGCGGTAGTTTTGTTCCAGCCTGAATATTTTTGCGCCTCTGTACTTATCCTGGAAAGACAGAAAATGATCCACATTGCTGCCACGAAAGGAATAGATCGCCTGCCAGTCGTCACCCACGCAAAAGAGCTTGCCGTTCTTCATCAACAACCCTGTCAGTTCCTCCTGAATGTTGTTGGTGTCCTGGTATTCATCACAGAGAATATAATCGAAGAGATTCTGATAAAAGGCTCTGACGGATTCATGATCCCTAAGCAGGTTGCGCGTCAGGAAGAGAATATTGTCAAAATCGACGGCATTCCTAATTTTTAGCTCATGTTCATAGCGATGGTAAATGTCGATCATCCGCTTTCTGGCGACCCGCGGCTTGATCGTAAAATAAGTATCTGGTGATCCCGAGTTCTTGGCATGGGAGATTTCCGCTGCAATGACGGGTACAAAAGACTTATCGATGTTCATTTCTCCAACAGCGATATCCTTTATAAGTTTTTGCTGTTGATAGGATGCATAGATTTGCAGCGGCGGCTGATATCCCAGAAGCGTACAATGTTCCTTGAATATTCTAAAGCAGGCGGAATGAAAGGTGCGGACCCACGGAAAACGATAGACCGGAATGCCGGTCAGTTCCACCAGCCTGGATTTCATTTCCTCAGCAGCTTTATTGGTAAACGTAATGGCCAGAATGCGGTCAGAGGGAATGTCGCACTCAATCAAATGCGCTATTTTGGCGGTTAAGGTTCGGGTTTTGCCGGATCCAGCCCCGGCGACGACCAGGGTGGGGGAATCCAGATATTCTACAGCCTGTTGTTGCTGACCAGAAAGATTCATGATGTTCCGTTATTGATGTGAACGCCCATGAAGGCGCGGAAATGAAAGATGGGTGATGAAAGTACTGCCCATCGTCCGGGGATACTATTCATCAGGACAGCATAATACCCACCGGACAATGATCGGATCCGGGAATGTCATTATCAATGAAGGCGTCTTTGACCCTGCCATTTTCCATTATATCCTGGGAAACGATAAAATAATCAATCCGCCACCCGATATTTCTGGATCTGGCACCGAACCGATAGGTCCACCAGGAATACTTCGCCATATCCGGGTACAGGTACCGGAACGTGTCCACATAACCATTTTGAAGGATGCGGTCCATCCAGTCCCGTTCGATCCTAAGAAAGCCTGAATAATTCTCGTTGGCTTTGGGATTTTTCAGATCAATTTCATTGTGAGCCGTGTTGAAATCGCCGCTGATGATTACGCTCCGGCCCTGGAGTCGATAGCGATCTGTATAGGCAAAAAACGCCTCATAAAAGCTGAGTTTGTATTGCAGGCGGTTTTCTCCCATCTGACCATTGGGGAAGTACACATTGAAGAAAATAAAGTCCCCAAAATCCATTTCGCAAATTCGGCCTTCCTGATCATATTCGGGAATGCCGATGCCGTAGCGGACTGAAAGTGGGGGGATTCGGGTGTAGATTCCCACCCCGCTATAGCCTTTTTTCACGGTTGAATACGACCAGTGGGATTGATAGCCGTCAATATTCTTCATCGCTTCGGTCAGTTTGGATTCCTGAAGCTTGGTCTCCTGAATTGCGATAATGTCGGCATCCATATCCTTGACCAGTTGGACAAAACCTTTGGCCATAAGAGCATTAAGCCCGTTCACATTCCAGGATGTCAATTTTAAGGTTTGTTTAGGCATTTTCCTACCGCGTCAATTGACGGTACTTAATCCGGTGTGGCTGATCTGCGGCAATGCCCAGTCTGGATTTGCGGTCTGCTTCGTAATCCGAGTAATTGCCTTCAAACCAGACGACCTTGCTATCTCCTTCAAATGCAAGGATATGGGTGGCGATTCGATCCAGAAACCAGCGGTCATGGCTGATTACTACGGCGCATCCGGCAAAATTATCAAGGGCCTGCTCAAGTGCTCTCAAAGTATTGACATCCAGGTCATTGGTCGGTTCATCCAGAAGCAAGACATTGGCCGCCTGTTTCAGAATCAACGCCAGATGCACCCGGTTGCGTTCGCCTCCGGACAGCATGCCCACTTTTTTCTGCTGATCCGTACCAGAAAGGTTAAACTTTGACACATAAGCGCGGGAGTTGATCTGACGGCTTCCCAGATCAATCAAGTCCTTGCCTTCGGAAATGGCTTCCCATATTGTTTTGTTAGCATCAAGAACATCGCGGCTTTGATCGACATAAGCCAGTTGAACTGTCTTGCCGACGTTAATTGCGCCGGAGTCCGGTTTCTCCTGTCCTGTGATCATGCGGAAAAGGGTGGTTTTACCGGCGCCGTTTGGCCCGATCACGCCCACAATTGCGCCGGGCGGCAGTGAAAAAGTCATATCCTCAACCAGAATCCGGTCATTATATGTTTTGGAGACGGCCTCCGCCTGAATGACGACATCCCCTAACCGGGGTCCGGGCGGAATATATATCTCCATATCCCGACCCTGGCTGTCGATGTCCTGTTTCAGAAGTTCTTCATAACTTTGAATACGGGCTTTAGATTTGGACTGTCTTGCCTTTGGGCTCATGCGGATCCATTCCAGTTCGCGCTGGAGGGTTTTCTGGCGTTCGGATTCGGATTTTTCCTCGTTTTTGAGGCGCTGGTGTTTCTGCTCCAGCCAGGAGGAATAATTGCCTTTCCAGGGAATTCCCTGACCACGATCCAGTTCCAGAATCCAGCCGGCGACATTGTCCAAAAAATACCGGTCATGGGTGACCGCAATGATGGTTCCTGCATAATTCTGAAGATGATGTTCCAGCCATGCTACGGATTCGGCATCCAAGTGGTTGGTGGGTTCGTCCAGAAGCAGAATATCGGGTTTTTGCAGCAAAAGCCGACAAAGCGCCACCCGGCGTTTTTCTCCGCCGGACAGAACCTGAACCAGTGTGTCGCCGGGCGGGCAGCGCAGGGCATCCATGGCCATTTCAAGGCGGGAATCCAGATCCCAGGCTTCCTGATGATCCAGGCTTTCCTGCACCTCTCCCTGTCTTTCGATCAACTTGTTCATGTCGTCATCTGAAAGGGGTTCTGCAAATTTTTCATTGATATCGTTGAATTCCTTTAAAAGATCAACAACGGACTGAACCCCCTGTTCAACGATTTCCCGAACCGTTTTGGCGGGGTCTATCTGTGGCTCCTGTTCCAGGTATCCGATGGTGTGACCCGGCGTCAGAATGGTTTTTCCGTTAAATTCAGTGTCAACTCCGGCCAGAATGCGCAGCAGCGTGCTTTTCCCGGAGCCGTTCAGCCCCAGGACTCCGATTTTTGCGCCATAAAAATAGGACAGATAGATGTCCTTTAATATGGGTTTTTTCTGATAAAATTTACTGACTCCGATCATCGAATAAATTACTTTATTGGGGTCAATGCTCATTATGAATGATTCCTTTCTGGGAATGGGTTATCGAAAACGGATGAAACGGTGAACAACAGAATCGGCTATCAACTACAGATTTCTGATGGATTTCATAACAGATACGATTTTGCAATCATTGGTGTTTTCCAGCAATCTCCGGCAATGTCTTCCAATGAAATTTTCTTTTCTTGCTGGCATAAGACGTTAACCGTGAACTATATCAAAATCCCATCTGAATGTCTCATGATATTTTGTTTAAAGATTATGATCCATAATTTTGTTCAGTGAAATGTATATGGTTTTGCCTTGTCTCACTTTCCGGAGATTCTTGCGGAGATCGGGACTTCCGGGCTGTCCGAGCGTACCTTACGCGTCCAGGACAAAGAAAATCTCTACACCATGCAGACTTATGGATGCACTGGATACCTCATATGAGATCGTTTGGTATGCCCATGTTAGGCTCCCCATTGAAAAATAATTGAAGTATCTAAAACAGGGCGATGCAAATTATCATGGAACAAAAATTTGACCCGAATGACAGCAATCAGGAAGCCGGTGAAGAGCAACTATACATACTATAGACTTTCAGAAAATTCATTTCGCAAGGCAGCAGGGAGGAGATAATACTGTAGTATATCACCGACCGATAACGCTGCGAAATTATTTTTCTGAATGTCTATAATAAAACAGGCCGGCAATGATGCCAGATTATGTAAACCAAAAATAATCTCAGAAAAATACAACAGCTTACAAAAAAACTTGACAGTGCATCTTTTTGTACATACAACTGAAACATGGAAATCGTCTGGGATCCCGATAAAGCTGCCGCAAACCCTAATAACCATGCTGGCGTGACATTCGAAGAGGCCAAACATGTTTTCTTCGACCCTTTTGCTTTGACGCATGAAGACGATTTATCTGAGGGCGAGCAACGTTTCGTAACCTTGGGTATGGGAGGCAAGGGACGGATACTGGTGGTTGTTTACACATATGGAAAAGAAACAATACGGCTGATTTCAGCTTGGAAAGCCAATCAGCCGCAACGGAGGCGTTATGAAAAGCTGTTCCGATAACTTCCATGAAAAATTCAAAGATTACGATTTTGCCGATGCGAAACCGGTTAGTGAAACACCGCATTTGGCAAAACTCCAAGCCCAATCTGGCAACAAATCGCGCATCACGATGAGGGTCGATAGCAATGTTCTTGCCATTTTCAAGGCACGCGCCGAAAAGGTCGGAGGCAATTACCAGACCCTGATGAACGAAGCACTAAAACAATTTGCCCAAGGTCTTACCCTTTCGGACATGCTTCGTGGAGCCGTCCAGGACACATTAGCCGAATGTTTAACAAGCAAATCAACCAGACGGGAGAATCTGCGCGGTTTACGTTAAGCACCTGAGTGCTCGCGAAAGACCGCAGTCAACAGGTTTTTTGACATACTCCCGGATGGAGCATTTGACGAGGGAATGGTTTTACCTTCCACCATTCTTGCGATGCCATTTCCGCATGCCATAAATCATAGTTTTTTTGTAAATTAAGCCAAAAGTCGGGAGTGGTGTCAAAAGCGCGTGCTAAACGTAGAGCCATATCCGGGGTAACTGCTCCTCTTTCATTGATGATTTTCGATAATGTTTTTCTGGAAACCCCCAGCGTTTCAGCTATATCCTTGATTGTCAAGCAAAGCGGCAAAAGATAATCTTCTTTTATAATGCTGCCAGGGTGTGTTGGGCATCTTGTCATTTTTTTCATCATTATACCTCTCAGTGATAATCATCGTAATCGACAATATAGGCATCACCATCAATAAATTTAAAGAAGACACGCCAATTGCCGGACACTTTCACTGCATACAAGCCTTTTTTATTCCCCGTCAATTGGTGGAGAAAGGAACCTGGATAATTCATATCTCTTATTTGACTTGCTGCATTTAGCCGGTCAAGGATTCGTGAAAGTCTGTCAGCATGGTCTGTTTTAATCCCTTTCTTGTCACCGGTATAAAAAAAATCCTCTAATCCTTTATGTTTGAATGATTTTATCACATCCCATTCGTAACCTATTGGGTTACGTTTGTCAACATGGGTTTTACTACAAAATAATTTTGCAGCAACAAAGCAAACCTTGTCTCAACTTGATCTTCTATATCATGCATTCTGCAATGGTCCGAACATTCCTCACAATAAACCATGTCCGCCATACCAGGTAAAAACGCCCTGAAACAGCAGAATAAGGTGTTTTCAACCCACCCAAGTCTCACATTTTCTTATTTTTTTCAATATCGATATTTAGCTTTTTTGCTTGACAGTCAGGAGCTTTTATACAACATACATGATGTGATTGTTCAAATCTCCCGCCACCGGGGGGAGGTTGGGGGGATGTGAACAGTTACATCATTTCCACCCTGGACAGATTGGGCACCCTGATACCGGTTTAACCAACGAATCACTAACTTCCACCATAGGCTATAAACATGAACGAGAATCAAATTGATCTCCGCTTTACAAGCCGTCCGCACGGCGAGAACATTTTTATCAACCAAATGTACGGTTATGAAGAACAATTACGGTTGATATCCGTTTCAGATAAAAATCTTGAGCCAGAATGTCAACAGCTTTTGGATGAAGTTGACGTTCTAATCACCCAGCTTGATCAACCCATTCAGGTGGTGATTGCCGGGGGGTTCAATGCTGGAAAATCAATGTTTGTCAACTCACTCCTTAATCGCGGTATCATGCCGGTGAAAGCAATTCGAGCTACTGCAACGGTTAACTGCCTGATAGCAGGAAAACGGAAAGAGTGTGTGGTTTTCCGAAAAAACGGTACACGCGATGCGCCAACCCAGTATGCCAGCGACTGCGACATTAATCAAAAAATTCGTTCTCTCATGGAAAATGAACATGAGTCTATTGCCCATGTCGAAATTGCCTGTACGGATCAAGTTTTTCTGGACAGGTTCACACTGATTGACACTCCAGGTCTGGATCATAGCGAACAAGACAGCGCTACCAGTTTGCAATGGGTGGCTAAGGCTGATGCTATTATCTGGCTATTACACAGCGAAGGTTTACGTAAAGAAGATAAGGACAATATTCGCTGGTTTCATGCAGCAAATCCCGACAGCCCCCTGATTGTCATCATCAATCAGATTGATACGCTGGAGGCGAATGAAAAAGACGATGTTTTTAAGTCGGTCAGCATCAAACTGCAGGGAATTGTTCAGCATGTGTTCCTGCTTTCGGCGAAAAAAGCCTTTGAAGGGCGACAGCAAAAGGATACGTTGAAATTGGAGGAAAGCCATTTCAATGAACTGAGTCATTACCTGCATAACCATCTTTTTAATGCTTACCGCGATATCCAGGAACAGCGTATCCGCCAGCGCGGTCAGGCATTAGGGCAAAAACTGCGCGATTTCTTAAAAGATGCGACGCGCCGCCAACTGACACTGACAATCACCAAGGCTCTGGAAACCCTTCGTGGATATGTACTTCCCAAAGGCTTAGGTGGGGTGACAGAAAAATTTGAAAAATTTTTGGCTGAAGGTACATCTTTGACGTTGGAGAATGTTTTGAGATTGGATGCCGAATGGAACCAGACAGCCGAAAAAGAGTGGCTGTTGATCTCAAAACTGCCGGACATCACTTCTGCTGAACGGGTGGTACAGGAAGCCGAAACGTATCAAGAAGAAGTGCGCGTCAAACCCGGCGGGTTTTTCCGAAAGGCTGAATACCGCACGGAAACCAAAACCCACATGGTAAACAAAATATTGAGGAAATGCGCCATTGGTGTCGAACGGCTTGAAATTCGTTCTTTTAATGGTCCGGTCATTGCGAGCATGGATTTTTGCCGCATACCGGCAGGAACTTTTCTTATGGGAGAACAGGGGAAGCTGCACCAGGTGACTCTGACCAAAGATTTTTATATGGCGCGGTATCTCGTTACCCAGGCATTGTGGCAAGCCGTTATGGGAAACAATCCAAGCCATTTCAAGGGAGAAAACCATCCAGTTGACCATGTTTCTTGGGAAGACTCTCAGGAATTCATCACGAAATTGAATGAAAGAATAGGAGAAAACCTGTATCGGCTGCCCACGGAGGCAGAGTGGGAATATGCGTGTCGGTCCGGAAGTTCCGGAACCTATTGCTTTGGGGATGATGAAAGCCTTTTGGGAGAATACGTTTGGTACAGAAACAATTCAGATCAGAAAACACATGCTGTGGGGAAAAAAAAGCCGAATGCCTTGGGTTTGTATGACATGCACGGCAACGTGTGGGAGTGGTGCCAGGATTGGTATGAAGACTCTTCGCAGGGTTCAGGGATTGATCCTGTTGGACCATCATCGGGTACCCTCCGTGTGTTCCGCGGCGGCTGCTGGTACGATGTCGCGTGGCACTGCCGGTCAGCCTACCGCGGCAGGGACGACCCCGGCAGCCACGGCAAAATCATCGGCTTCCGCCTCGCTGCATTCCCAGTTCGGTGAAGGCCAGTCTTGGCCTTCTTCCAAGCATTAGCGCCGGAATCAGTGAATAGTACCGATTGCCATCCATCAAAGGACTGCCGCAAAAGTGGCTCACTGAGGAAAAAGACATGATTAGAGAAATTGAAAACTTCATTGATATAATAAAAACCGAAAAAATAGAGATATACAATGAATTCAGTTTGCAGCATGAATTAGGCGTCTATCTCCGATCTCGGTTAGTCAATCTTAAAGTACAATTTGAACGAAATGTTTCGTTCTTCTTCCAGAATACAGGCGAATTCGTAAAGAAGGAAATCGACATCTCCATATTTACTACAGACAAATCAAGACTTAACTGCGCCATTGAGCTGAAGTTCCCTCGTAACGGACAATACCCGGAACAGATGTTCAGCTTCTGTAAAGACATTGTGTTCGCAGAACAATTGAGGCGTTCAGGTTTTGACCAGACATTCCTTGTTATTTTTGCGGATGATCCATTATTTTATTCCGGAAATGGCGATGGTATCTATGGCTATTTCCGAAAACAGAAACTTCTAAGTGGGTCTATTACAAAGCCAACAGGAAAGAAAGATGATATTGTCACACTCAGTGGGTGCTATCAAGTCCGGTGGACAGATGTCCTGGATAATCTCAAGTACGCAATAATTGAAGCAATGCCTAACTCTGTGTGACAAATACCAATGAATGGAATGTTGGGAATTGATGGAGCGATTGATGAATAAAAGGAATAGAAAGAAGACTCCCGCCGAAAAGGCGGAAAAAAAGCGCCTTCAGCAGAAGTATATGACGATCTTTGTCAACGGAAAGCAGAAGCGGGTCAAACGCGAACCGACCGTGGACGGGATTCCAGTGGACGAGTTCATCCGGATGAATGCCGATCCTATCTGGCTTATGCAAAACGAAATGTACGAAGAACTGCACGAATGGGAATCTAATGCCTCTTAAAATAACAGTTGTCAGTAGTATCTGGCGCCAATTTTGTCACTTTCCATTCTGACACGTTGAAATCTTTTCATAATTCTTCCAGTCTGAAATAATAACCGAGTTCTTTCTCGGAAAGAAAATCAGTCGAATTATCATTGACAGCCGAGAGTTCCATATCGTGTTCAGATACCTCCGTGTCAGCGTCTTCAAATATAACAATCACTTTAAACTGAGCATTTTTCTTTTGGGCGAATTCCTTCGGACAATACAGATGACCGTCTGATAACAATGTACTGTAACATCTCAAAAAGTCCTTATAAAAGATGAAAAATATCTGGACAATATCAATTTTGTTTGTTAGTGAAATAGCCCATGAGCTTGATTAATTTTCAAATACCAAATATTCCT
>CAIMCT010000461.1 GCA_903839535.1 uncultured Desulfobacteraceae bacterium | reverse complement strand
TCAAATCCCCCTTAATCCCCCTTTTCTAAAGGGGGAAATCAGTCATAATGATCTGGATGGAACGACGATCAAGGCCGCCAAAATATATAAAACTGGTGGCCTGGAAATAAAGGATACACTCAGAAAGTGTCAACAAGAAAATGAAGGATGCCCGTTTTTAAATACGGGGTTTTGCCGAAAATGTTTTTGCAAAGACAACGATAAAGATTTAGAATACATAATTGAGGTGTTTGTTCCAGTTTAAAACTTTTTCATGAAGTTTACCCTTTATCTGACACCGATATCTCCCATGACCCTGAAAAACAGCGAACTTCCCAACGAATGTTCCCAGTTCAAAATGTTCCATGAGATCATGTCCATCAAGGTTCGAGAAATTCTTTTGATTTCAAGCCCTTATGACGCATATATCATGGAAGAGGATGGCAGTCTGGCCTCCCGCATTGTTAATGAGTATATCGGTCTGAATTTAAGCCTGCCGCCACGGGTAACCCGGACATCTTCCGGACGGAATGCACTGGCCCTTCTGGATCAAAAAACGTTTGAAATGGTCATAATAATGCCGAATGTTGATGACATGGACGTTCAGACCCTGGGCGTTAAAATCAAGGCAAAGCATTCCGATCTTCCAGTCATTTTGCTCAGCCACAGCCTCCGGTCTGTCTTTCCACAGGGAGAATACCGGAAATTGATGGGCATTGACAAAGTATTTATCTGGTCCGGAAATTCAGATATCTTGCTGGCGCTGGTTAAAAACGCCGAAGACCGGCTGAATATTGACCTGGATACTAAGCGAGCCATGGTTAGAGTGCTGATTCTGGTAGAAGACTCTCCCCAGTATTATTCATCTTTTCTGCCGCTGATCTACAAAGAAATCGTAAAGCAGACCCAGGCGGTATTAGGAGTTGGGCTTAACGAGGAACACAGGCTTCTGAGCATGCGATCCAGGCCAAAAATCATGCTGGCTGAAACGTATGAGGAAGCCATGAATCTCTTCCAGAAATACCGCTCCTATTTGATTGGCATCATATCCGACACCCGAATTCCCAGAAATGGCAAACTGGATGACCAGGCAGGTCCGGATATTCTTACATTCATGAAACAGGAAATCCCTGATCTCCCGATTCTGATGCTCAGTTCGGATTCTCATAACAGGATGAAGGCAGATCGCATTCCAGCGATATTCCTGGACAAGAATTCACCCAATCTGCTGGTTGAACTCAGGGATTTTTTTCTGAATCATCTGGGTTTTGGTGATTTTGTTTTCCGGTTGCCGGACAGAACAGAAATTGACAGGGCTTCGAGCCTGAGAACACTCGAACTCAAGATATCCCAAATTCCGGAGGAATCCCTGTTATATCACGCCACCCGGAACCATTTTTCCAATTGGCTGATGGCCCGCTCGGAATTCGCCCTGGCATCAACATTCCGGCAGGTTCATGCCTGCGAATTCAGGAATACGGCGGACCTGCGTCAGTATATTATTTCCGGTCTGCACACAGTCAGAAAACTTCAGCAAAAAGGTGTGGTGGCGCAGTTCAGAGCGCAGAACTTTGATTCCGACATCATGGATTTCATAAAAATCGGGGATGGGTCTCTGGGCGGAAAAGCAAGAGGCCTTGCGTTCATGTCTGTCCTGTTGCTTCAGCATCCCGAGCTGTGCATCACCTATCCACAAGTGTCCGTGCAAATCCCCAAAAGCTTAGTCATCACCACCCAGGGATTTGAATCGTTTATCACATCAAACCAACTGCAGTATTGTGCAAAAAACGGTTTTTCGGATCGTGATATCTCGGATATTTTTTTAAAGGCGAAAATGCCGGACTGGTTAGTATCCGATCTTGAGGCATTTCTGGCGCAGGTTCATTATCCCCTGTCCATCCGGTCTTCCAGCCTTTTGGAAGATGCACAGTTTCAACCTTACGCAGGTTTGTACCAGACCTTCATGATTCCCAACAACCACCCGGATCAGGCCATACGTCTTCAACAACTTATCAGAGCCATCAAACTGGTGTATGCCTCAACTTATTACGAAAATCCCAGGTCATTTACCCGCAATTCGGTCAGTCAGCCCCAGGAAGAATCCATGGCAGTGATCGTTCAACAACTGGCCGGAGAGGCTTACGGCGACTATTTTTATCCCGCATTGTCCGGTGTGGTCCAATCCCATAATTTTTATCCAGTCTCCGATATGAAGTCTGAAGATGGCATTGCCCATATTGCCATTGGCATGGGAAAAACCGTGGTGGAAGGCGAGAAATCTGTCAGATTCTCCCCCAGATATCCCCGTATTTTACCTCAGTTTACGACAGTCGAAGACATTTTAAACAATTGTCAGAGGTATTTTTATGCACTCAAAATCCGGGGTTATCCGGATGACTCGCCAATCTTTGAAGAAGGGATCAACCAATTCTCCAATCTTGAAAAACGGGAAATTGACGAGGCTGAAACCGAGTACCCCATTCGAATGCTTTCCAGCGTCTATATTCGGGACGAACACCGGATTCGGGACAGCGGCCATTTGCCGGGTTCAAAAATCGCCACATTTGCATCAATACTCAAACACGACATGTTCCCCCTTCCCCGATTGCTTTCCGATCTGCTGGATCTCGGTAGAAAGGGCATGGGATGCCCGGTGGAAATCGAGTTTGCAGTCAATCTGGGAAACGAGGGGCAGCGGAAAAACGAATTCTATTTTCTGCAGATGCGCCCTATGGCCACCGAAATCGACAGGCTTGATGTGGTCATTACAGACGATGATATTCAGCAGCCCCTGTGCTTTTCACGGCACGCGCTGGGCAATGGAAAGAATGTTGGCATTGCAGACATCGTTTATGTGAAGCCGCTGGAATTTCAAATCAACGCCACAGAGCAAATGGCTGACGAGATCGGCAGGATCAATGCCACGCTGATCCGGGAAAAGCAGCCTTATCTGCTTATCGGTCCGGGAAGATGGGGAACTGCGGACAGATGGTTGGGCATTCCGGTACAATGGCGAAATATCTCTGGCGTTGGCGCTATCATCGAAATGAATAACAGCCAGATTCATGCTGATCCTTCCCAAGGCTCTCATTTTTTCCAGAATATCACATCAATTGGCATTCCCTATATCACAGTAGTGGAAGATTCGGACGATACCCTGAATTGGAAAAGGGTGGAAGCATATTCATTTGTTCAGGAAACCAGATATATCCGGCATGTTCGACTTGACCATCCGGTAACAATCAAAATTCAGGGGAAGAAGTCCATCGGTGTGATC
This sequence comes from uncultured Desulfobacteraceae bacterium, assembly GCA_903839535.1. Lineage (GTDB taxonomy): Bacteria > Desulfobacterota > Desulfobacteria > Desulfobacterales > Desulfatirhabdiaceae > RAAP-1. Next base: position 11,728 of record CAIMCT010000461.1, on the reverse strand, counting down.
AACTGACAGTTAACCATTAAACGAAAAGGAGATGCGTTATGACAGATATTATTCGATACATGAAAAACAGGGATCCTTATGAAAAAGAATTCCACCAGGCAGTCGAAGAAGTTTATGAAACGGTTCAGCCTGTTCTGGAAAGGTATCCGGATTATCGGCAGGCCGCGATTCTGGAAAGACTGATTGAACCGGAGCGGGTGATTCAATTCCGTGTGCCTTGGGTGGATGATGAAGGCCAGGTGCATGTCAACCGCGGGTATCGCATTCAGATGAGCAGTGTGATTGGCCCCTACAAAGGCGGCCTTAGGTTTCATCCGTCCGTCAATCTCAGTATTTTGAAATTCCTGGCATTTGAGCAGACGTTTAAAAACGCATTGACGACACTTCCCATGGGCGGCGGAAAAGGTGGATCGGATTTTAACCCCAAAGGCCGGTCCGATCAGGAAATTATGCGATTCTGCCAGAGCTTCATGATGGAACTGTTCCGCTATGTCGGGCCAGATACCGATGTTCCGGCCGGTGATATCGGAGTCGGCGCGCGGGAGGTCGGCTATCTATTTGGAATGTACAAGAAACTGCGCAATGAATTCACTGGTGTTCTTACCGGAAAAAGCCTGGGCTGGGGCGGTAGCCTGGTCCGGCCCGAAGCCACCGGCTTTGGCAATGTATATTTCGCCTTAGAAATGCTGGCCACACGCGGAGATTCACTCAAGGAAAAGACATGCTTAGTCTCCGGCTCGGGAAATGTGGCGCAGTACACCATCGAAAAACTGATCGAACTGGGCGCCAAGGTCGTTACTGTTTCCGATTCCTCCGGATATATTTACGATAAAGAAGGCATTGACGGTGAAAAACTGGACTTTGTTAAACGACTGAAAAATGTACGAAGGGGTCGCATCCGGGAATATGTGGATAAATATTCCAAGGCCGTTTACATTGAGGCGGATTCAACCCTGGATTACAATCCTATGTGGAATTATCCGGCAAACTGTGCATTTCCCAGCGCAACTCAGAATGAAATAAATGACAAAGACGCATGTAACCTGGTCAATCTGGGCATTTCATTAGTCAGCGAAGGTGCCAATATGCCCAGTACTCCGGAAGCCATCAAAATATTCATCGAAAAGAAAATTCTCTATGCGCCGGGAAAAGCATCCAATGCCGGCGGAGTCGCTGTATCCGGCCTGGAAATGTCGCAGAACAGCATGAGAATCAGTTGGCCAAGAGAAGAAGTGGACAATAGATTGAAAGGAATAATGAAAAGCATCCATAAAACCTGCCTTGATGCCGCAGCCGCTTACGGCAATCCCGGCAATTATCTTGTGGGCGCAAACATTGCAGGATTCGTCAAGGTAGTCAATGCCATGATTGATCAGGGCGTTGTATAGAAACCGTGGTGACATGGTTCTCTTCCCCTCCCAGCGGGATGGGGCCGGGGCCCCCTTTTGGTGGACGTGTGCCAAAGCCTTTCTCCCCCTCCCAGCGGGAGGGGGCCGGGGGGAGGGCAAGTGGCTGGTATGACAGCATTTCGTACTCTCACGCCTTTACGGTTTTATACCATATTTCTTGAGTTTCTGGTTCAGGCCGCTTTTCCCGATTCCCAGCAGTTCAGCGGCGCGGGACTGCACACTGTGAGAGGTGGCCAGAGCCCTTTCAATCATTAATTTTTCTACCATATTGAGAGTTTCGTACAATTTGGCATTTTCGGAAATACCCTCCAGGTGAAGAGAATGACCAATGCTTTTTTTGAATTCTTTGGGAAGGTCGGAAACCCGGATAATGTTTCCGGGACAGAGTACCATGGCTCTTTCGATGGCATTTTCAAGTTCCCGAACATTTCCTGGCCAATTGTACCCGTACAGCAGACGATTCACTTCCTGATCCACACCGGTCACTTGTTGGCCCGGCCTGCGCTCTGATGCATATTTTTCAATCATGTGATCCACCAGCAGACGAATATCCTCAACACGATCTCTTAGTGGCGGCAGTACAAGATAAAGAACATTCAGCCGGTAATACAGATCTTCCCGAAACCGCCCCTGTTCGGTCTCATGTTTCAAATTTTTATTTGTTGCTGCAATAATCCGGATATTAACGGGAACCGATCTTATCCCTCCGACGCGTTCGAATGCTCTTTCCTGCAATACGCGCAGCAGTTTTACCTGAAGATTCTGTGAAAGCTCCCCGATTTCATCCAGAAAAAGAGAGCCACCGTCAGCCAGTTCAAATCGTCCTTTTTTCATGGCGATGGCGCCTGTGAAGGCGCCTTTTTCATGCCCGAAGAGTTCGCTTTCAAGGAGATTTTCAGACAGTGCCGAACAGTTGACGGCAATAAAGGGTTTGTCTTTACGCGGACTGTTAAAGTGAATGGACTTGGCCACCAGTTCCTTTCCGGTGCCGCTTTCACCTTCTATCAACACAGTTGCGGAAGAAGGAGCCATTTTTTTAACCAGCTCGAATACCTCCTGCATTCGCTTGCTTTTTCCAACGATGTTGCCGAAATTGTATCGGGTTTCCACAACATCTCTCAGCCTGAGATTTTCCTTGATAACCTGGTACATATCGATGGCTTTTTTGACAAAAATAATCAGGCCTTCATTGTCAAAAGGCTTCAAAATATAATTATAAGCTCCTTTTTGCATGGCCTCCACGGCCTTTTCCACCGTTCCATAAGCCGTCATCATCATGACAGGCAGATGCGGATTTATGGTCTTTATTTTTTCCAGAAGCTCAATACCGTCCATAACGGGCATTTTCATGTCGGTCAGGACCAGATCCACGTCCGCATTTGCGTGATTCAAAATCTCCAGCGCTTCCATGCCGCTATTGGCAGTCAAGGTTTCATAGCCAACATCCTGAAGCACGGCGCTTAGGATGAGCGGATAATTTTTTTCATCGTCAACGATCAGAACTGTTTCCATGTCATTCCTCTGCCCGTTTACAGTATAAGTCCGTCAAAACGCGGCTGCCATCGCTTGTTGCAAGCGATCGAATTGCGCTTCCAACTCCGGCAGGCGGGCCGCGATGGCGGATAGGTCGCCACTACTTCCGGATTGCTCAATTGCATAAGCTACGGCTCGCATAGCCTCGCCGCCTACCAGCCCCGGCTCCGGGTTAGAGGATGGTCTTAATTTCTTGTTCTTTCCCTTGTGTGCTGCTTTTAAAGATGTTTGAATTCCTTAGACGTTTCATCCATACGATATCCTCACGACTTGCAATACATTTCTGTCGGTTGTGGTGGTCCGACCCCATTCGTGGCATTTTTACATTGTATCAGACATGACGATTTTTCACAGATATTTTCTCACCATCATATAACTTATTCAGCCATCAGCCTATCCCGACGGCGACACGCCGAATCTAAGCCATTTGAATTGAGTCTGAACCTCTTTTGAAATGGCATTGCCGACTCTTGCCATGAAAACATTTTCCGGTTTCAGGCAGATGTTAGACTCGTTGGTCTGAAATTCCTGAAATCCGAATTGCCCAAACAGGCGAATGAGCATTGTGCGATATTCCTGCGCTGTTTTAAGCGCGCCGTCCAGATCCCAGGTCCAGGAATATCCCACCATATAGGCTATCATATCTTCAATCCGTGGATGATTCACCAGTAGCTGAACTATGCCGCTGGCGACTCCCGTGGATCGCCAATCCCTGCAAACCTCAATGGCCTTGATCTCGATCATGATCCCGGCACCCAGCTCCGCCCACCGTTCCTCCGGCTCCGGATGCACCAGCACCCCGAACCCGATGATGTGCTGATAGTCGATCAAGGCCAGGACAACATTGGCATCCGGCATTCCAGCGATCTTTTCAAGCGTCTCTTTCCGGGTATAAAGTGATTTATAATGGGGATGAATTCCGAACTGACTATCGAAACTGCAAATCCGGATTTCATCCCTGCTACAGAACGACCGGATCAGAATCTTTCCGACAGGTGTTTCCCAAACGATTGTTTTTGATGCTGATTCATCCATTCATCCACACCCCCGCACACACAGACTTACACACTCAAAAATCGCCCCAGTTTTTGTGCAGCCGCTTGGTCATGATGACCATGTTGTGCAAATCGCCGCAGGAGTCCTTGACATAATTTTTCAATTCACCCCGTTCAAAAAAGTCCAGTTTATGCGCAGCCTCGATGGCCGGATCTTCAACCCCAACAACCAGATCGGTGCGAAGCTCTTCAAGACCCTTGTCCATGCCCAGTTGAATCAGATCCAGAAGCATCCAGGTTCCAAGGCGAATATGGCGGTATTGGGGCAGAATCATCACCCGGATTCGCCCCACATGCCGGGTACAGCCAAAACCCCTAAGGTGAAGACTGGCGTGTCCCACGATTTTATCTTCCGTAACCGCAATCATGGAAAAAACCGTCGCGGAATCGATGCCGTCAATCCACTTTCGAATCACTTTTGAATCAAGGACATCATATCGCATAAACCACCTGTCCGAATCCGGCAGTTCAGCATAGAATTGACCCAGCAGGCCCTCATCCTGCTTTTCCAGCGGACGAATGACAGCTTCCTTTCCTTCTTTCAGAACAACTTCCTTGGGATACCTCACGGAATGAATCCTCCTCAAATCGTTGATGGGTAAATGGCAGATCAAAGTAAAAAACAAAAGAGGAGGTTAAACGGACTTCATGTTTAATCCACCCCAACGATTGGTTAGTATTTCTTTCGATTAAACTTCCGTATGAGACATGGCGAAATTAATATGCTTCTGAATTGAATCAACAGTACCTACCAGTTCTTCCTTGGGCTCATTTCGGATAATTTTATCTTTAAGATTTTCCAACAATTCGATAAAATAAGTCATGGGTGTACCTGCAGAGAACCGGCTGGCCAGCTCTGCACCAGTGATCTTTACCGTTTCATAGTTGAAAATATTATAAGAAGTGACAGATACAGATTCGGGAATTTCCGTACCGGTAGCATCCCACGCCCTAATGACGATAGCAGCCCCGCCTGTACCCAATGCACCCGAAAATTCTGAAATATAAAGGGTGTTTCGGGAACCTATGCTGTTTGATACAAAATTGCTGATGCCAACTGTATAAACGGTTGGAATGTTCAGGGTTCCATCACTGCTGTTTTTCACATTGGAAACAATCAGCTTGGGTGAGGCAATGGTAAATTCGTAAGTCATTGGCGTACCAGATGGGAAACGGGCCGGTAGGGATTTCCCGTCAATGGTGGTTGTGCCATGACTATAAAGCTTCAAGGTTTCTGCAGATGTGGATTCCGGAATGGCTTTACCGGATACATCCCAAGCAGTGATGGTAATCGCAATGCCACCGCTGATAATGGTACCGGACATATCCGTAACTTTAAGAGTGTTTCTGGAACCGATGGAGTTTGAGACAAAGTTGCTTAGCCCGTTTGAATAAATGATGGGCACCCTAACAGCGCCATCACTGCTGTTATTGATATTGGTGATAAACATTTGCGAAGATTCGACTGCAAAGGTATAGGCAGCCGGAGTGCCATCAGGGAATATGTCCTCAAGATCAGCGCCCAGGATGCTGGTAGTACCATGATTGATAATGGATAATGGCGAGGCATGTCCCGCCGCTGTGAGCTGCTTTCCGTCTTTATCCCACGCCTTGACAGTGACAGGACTTCCAGTATCAGGAAGCAAACCCGACATGTCTGTGATCTTGACCACATCCATCGAGTCGATTGAATTTGAACCAATTATGGGATTTGGGGGTGGAGTCCCAACCTGTGTCACAATAACATCTTGGGGGCTGTCGGTTGCTCCGGCTGCTGTTACCAGGATGGTAGCAGTTCGGGCTGAGGTGCCGGTGTTCGACGTAAAGCTGCAAGTGATTGTTCCAGTATCCGTCCCGCTGGCACCAGAGGTGATCGAAAGCCAACTGCTGTCTGATGTTACTGCGGCTGTCCACGGCATTGTTCCGGTTCCGGTGTTGGAAATGCCGAATGTAGTGGTGCCTGCTTCTTTGGTCACATCCTGGCTGGCTGGGGCAATAACCAAATGCCCCAATGATTCAGGCTGTCCACCTCTAACAGCGCGGACGTAGTAACTGTAGTACTTATAGTAGCCGCCGTCGAGGCCGTCGGTGAAATTCACGCCCCACGCACCGTACGGATCGCGTGCGTAGGTAGTCGAAGACCAATAAAAGGACGAAACCGCATCCGGAAAATAAGTCTTACTGATCGCCGGATTAAGCAGACTGTAATCCACCAGGCTTCGTAATTCTTTGATGGTAGGCAGTCGCCAGTCTGTATAGTCTGCCCGAGATAGATTTTCGCAGTATGACAACGCCTGCTCCCATGTGCCGGAAGAACCGGTTTGTTTCCACATTAGGCCCGTAGAAGTATCTGTAACCGTTCCATCGCCGTTATCTGTGTAACTGCCGTCGGCAGTCGAAGCATCATCCATCGATCTGTCCACAGCATCAAATGCCCCAGACTGTCCCCCACGAACAGCGCGGACATAAGAAGGCCTACTGCCGCTCTTACTGTTGTAGCCGCCAATGCCGTTGTCGAAGTTCACGCCCCACGCAAGGTTCGTACTTTCGGCGTGGGTAGTAGAAGACCAATAACCGCTTGATTGTGTGTTCGGAAAATATACAGTATCTATCGTTGGCCCAGGAGAAGGAATGCTATATTTGACGATATATGCCAGTTCCTTGATGGTTGGAAGTCGCCAATCGTTGTGGCCGCCAAAGTATGTACCGTTCAGGGTAGCTATAAAAATGGAAATGGATTCGTTCCACGCGTATTTGTCATTCTTGTTATGGATTGTACGTTCATCCATCTTATTTTCCCATATCAGGCCGGTGACATTGTCCTTCACCATCACCCACGACGTAGCAGAATCGGGCAGTACATTGCCACTACCATCCAGCTTGGTGTAGGACATCGGATTTATGGTGTAGTTGGCATCCTGGCCGTAAAATGGCTGGCCTGGTGAAGGGCAAGTGATCTCGACTGTGCCATTATAGCACTTGCTCTGACCGGTATCCGGAACTGGTGCTGCAAAAGCAACTGAAGTAAGCATCAAAATAATAAAACCGAACGCACTTACCAATGTTTTTTTCATGATCTTCTCCTTTTTTTGATGTTGCGAGGTTTGGATATTTTGGAAATTGTTCGTCTATAGCAGACCATCCGCTACAATATCATACTCCCCGAATCTCTTTACCTTCACATTCCGGCGTATTCGTGCAAATCGCATATCCATTGACAGGAATATCCCTGTTACATTCCGGTAGAACAATTCCTCAGCCACTTCATCCTGCACAAATCCCTGGCGGGAAGAGATGAACCATAAATGCCGGTTGCGCCATGATTTGGATTGTATTCTTTTATTCTTTTTGTATTCTCGATCTTATTTATTATAATGAAATCTACAGGATATAACAGTAAGTTCTATTTCCGAAACACCGTAAATAAATCTATGTTCCGAATTGATTCTTCTTGACCAATATCCTGACAAATCAGCTTTTAGAGGTTCAGGCTTTCCGATCCCATCAAATGGAGTTCTTTTGGTTTCTTTAATCAATACGTTAATTCTCTTTAAAAGTTTTCGATCATTTTCCTGAAACCATAGATAATCGTCCCACGATGAATCTGTAAATACCAGTTTCATGTTTCTATTAATTCCCTCTCTGTTAGTCTGCCTTTTTCTGCTTCTCTAATAGATTTTTTTAAATGCTCCGCATTTGCAGGATTTGATAATAAATATAAAGTCTCTTGCCACGAATTAAATTCATCTAATGCCATCAATACTGCACGATTGCCTTTGTCATTACAAAGTATTGTAGGTTCTGCATTTGCTATAACTCTTTCAATCAGTAAATCTAAAATTTGACCTGCCTGATGAGTGGTGACAGCATCCATAGCATCCTCCTTTATTTTTAAAATGTGAACCCGATTACATCTCGGATTATCTCATATTCACCATCAGCCAAATCTATTTTTTTCAATATCTCTTCAATAGCAGATTCTGGAAGTTTGTATAGTTTAGCTCTTCTTTTTGCATGTCGTACGTTTATCATTACCCAATGAAAATACCTGCGCATTCATCAGTTCAGGACTGCGTACCCAGGGCGATGCCCTGGGCTATCTGGACCAGACCGTTGGCCTTTCAGTCCTAAATGGTTGCTTTATCGATGGTATATTCTTTGTTGCGAATCACCTTACCATCCGTAATATTTTCTATAGCGTTTGAGATGTTGGTTATATCCCTCCATAAGGTCCGATGGTGAATACCGTCGGGATATTGATCGTTCCATCCGAACTTTTCGTGAGATTGGTGACGACCGCAATTGATGAACCAATGGAAAATTCGTAAGTGACGGGAACACCGCCAGGGAAACGATTTTGTAGATCATCTCCTTCAATAGTGGTTGTGCCATAATTATTGAGTTTCAGCGCAATGGCGCTTCCGGATTCGGGAATCGTTTTTCCGTCCACATCCCTGGCAGTAGTGGCTATACTGGCCCCGCCTGTCGGGATACTGCCGGACATATCCGTGATTCGAATGGTATTCAGATCACTAACATAGTTGGTCGTATAGTTGGTTATCCCACTGCATGTGTAAATCGTTGGGATATTGATGCTGCCATCCGAGCTGCTCTTGACATTGGTGATTACGACCTTTGATGAATTGACGGTAAACTCATAAGTCATGGGTGTACCTGCAGAGAACCGGCTGGCAAGCTCTACGCCGGTGATCTTTAACGTTTCATAATTGAAAATATTATAAGAAGTGACAGATCCAGATTCGGGAATTTCCTTACCGGAAGCATCCCACGCCTTTATGACGATAACAGCTCCCCCTGTACCCAATGTACCCGAAAATTCTGAAATATAAAGGGTGTTTCGGGAGCCTATGCTGTTTGATACAAAGTTGCTGACACCAACTGTATAAACGGTTGGAATGTTCAGGGTTCCATCACTGCTGTTTTTCACATTGGATACAATCAACTTGGGTGATGCGATGGTAAACTCGTAAGTCATTGGCGTACCAGATGGAAAACGGGCAGGTAGGGATGACCCGGCAATGGTGGTTGTGGCATGACTATAAAGCTTCAAGGTTTCCGCAGATGTGGATTCCGGAATAGCATTACCGGATGTATCCCAAGCCGTAACGGTAATAGCTATGCCAGCAACGGCAATGGTACCAGACATATCCGTCACTTTAATGGTGTTTCTGGCCCCGATGGAGTTTGAGACAAAGTTGCTTAGCCCGTTTGCATAAATGATGGGTACCCTAACTGCGCCATCAGTGCTGTTATTGATATTGGTGATAAACATTTTCGATGATTCAACTGAAAAGGTATAGGCCGCCGGAGCGCCATCAGGAAATCTGTCCTTGAGATCAGCGCCCAGGATGCTGGTAGTACCATGATTGATAATGGATAATGGCAAGGCATACCCCGCTGCTGTGAGCTGCTTTCCGTCTTTATCCCACGCCCTGACAGTGACAGGACTTCCAGTATCAGGAAGCAAACCCGACATGTCCGTGATCTTGACCAAATCCATTGAGTCTATTGAATTTGAACCACTTACGGGATTTACTGTTGGTGTTGGTACCTGTGTCACGGTCACATCCACCGGGGTGCCCGTTGCGCCAGGCGCCGTTACCCGAATCGTTTCAGTACGAGCTGATGTAGTGGTATTCAACGTGAAACTGCAAGTGATTGTTCCAGTATCCGTTCCGCTGGCCCCCGATGTGATCGAAAGCCAGCCGCCGCCCGATGTTACTGCGGCGGTCCAAGGCATGGTTCCGGTCCCGGTGTTGGAAACGCTGAACGTTGTTGCACCGGCATCTTTTGTTACGACCTGTGTAGCCGGAGTTACAGAAATAGCCGAACCTGAAAACTCATAAGCACCTATATCAACTATACCATTTACAATACGAGGCTTGTTATCCTTATCTGTTGACGATATACCGCCGGGAATCACATTATTCCCTTTATCAATGCAGGGAGAGCCTAAAGTAAGATGATAACCGGCATCTGTCAGAGGATTGGTTTCCATGGATTGGGATTCGCCGGATATATGAATTCTCCATTGGGAAAAAGTACCGTTTTCGAGCAGGCTGTCCGGTCTGCTATCCTCAAAAACACAACTCCCGACGGTTTTATAATAACAATTGTTGTTCATTACAGCGGAACCTTTTAAAGCGCTCATACCGCCTAAATCACCAGAATACCGTATAGAAACACACGGAGAATTGATGGCTTCCGCCTGCATAATAATATTGTTCATGATAACCGGATTGACATTTGCAGGGCGTTTGGCGTTTGGATCCCAGTCCTGATAGGTAATTCCAAAATATATCGGACTATGAGCCAGTTTTGCGGTATTTACAATTGTGTTATTATAAACAACCGCATCTTTTGAGCCATACAAGGCAATTCCGGCATATTTTGTATTTAAAACAATGCAGTTGCGGACTATGCCACGGATATTTTCATAATACTCCGGATTTGCAACCAGATCAAAATATTCAGGGCTTGTGTCAAATCCGACAGCTATTCCAAGGCCGCCGCAGTTTTCTACTTTTGTCCTTTCAACGATTCCATCCAGAGAACCGCCTTTGATATAAACACCTGTTGTTGCGGTATCGTGAATATAACAATCCTGAACAAGGATTCTGTCGCTGTTGACAACATCTATTCCCTCTGCATTTTTATCATCATCAGGTGTTCCCGCCGGATACCCGATTCCCGAATTATAAATTTCACACCGTATTATCGTAATGTCATCACATCCTGCAGGTAGTTTTACGGCGTCTCTGCCGGTATCATGAATTTTACAATCCTCGATAACAATGTTGGTTGCCGTATCATTATCAAGCGGAGTATCATCCCAATCCCACTGGGAAAAGAAAAAAATTCCGTAAAATCCACCTGTAACCTCAACCCGCTGAAGCTTGCTTCCATCTGAACCGACATCAAATGAAACTGTACATGTAGCATTATCACCATCAATAGTCGGGGTGGTTGAAATTTTCGCCCATTCATCTGATTTCGACCTGATGGTTATGTTAGATATTCGGATTCTGACCTCTTCATTATAGGTCCCGCTTCTCAAAGTAATTATATCACCGGATTGAGCAACATTGTTCAGAGCATGCTGAATAGTCTTGTAAGGCGATTGTACTGTTCCGTCCCCCGATGAATCATTGCCGCTTGGGGAAATAAACAGTTCTGCAGCATGAATTGTGCTGCTTATAATAACAAACACCGTCGCTATAATTAAAATATATTTCCTCATATCCTATTCCTTTTCCTTAAAATGAAAATTTGTGAATTGTTTTATGTCCCATTCTTTTATTATATCAGAGAGCCAATTGCAAAACTAGCCAACATGATATGAAAATCGAAGAAAATCAGAGAAAACACAAGAAACAAATGGGGTTTTGCAATTACCTCCAGAAATAGCAATTTTTCACAGATATCTTCTCACCATTAGATAACTTAACTTCCTTCAGCCTTCAGCCTATCCCGACAGCGACACGCCGAATCTAAGCCATTTGGCATGGTGCGATAATTCCTGGGCGGTTTTAAGCGCACCGGCTTCAGCATCTTAACTGCCCATTTTTAGCGTTTATGTAAAATTTTCTCAACTTTTCAGGCGCTACGCCACAATGGTATCCGGCAATCACCAGTTGATTGATCAGCGTGGTTCGAAGCACGCCAAGCCAAAACCACCTTCGACCCGATGTCAGGACAGTTGCATCCGCG
>CAIMCT010000460.1 GCA_903839535.1 uncultured Desulfobacteraceae bacterium | reverse complement strand
TCTCTCAGCAGCACTATAAATCTCGTAAACAAGGGTTTCACAATCCGTATCTCTGTCATCCGCTTTCAACGCCAGAAGCTTGCACATCAGTGAATGTTTTTGATCAGATCAGCACTTCTTTCAGCTTTGATCTTGATGACATCAAAGTGACGGTACTCTTAGTTTTATAATTTCCTAAAAATAGATACTTGCAAAATTAATATGTTGACATTTGGCATTAGTTTTGCTTGTTAAAAATTTTCGTTTCAAAAAATGGTGAATATCATAAATATTATCATATTGTTAATGGGTTTCCGTTCAGACACAAATTATGCCCGTTCGCAGCATATACAGATGTTGGATTTTTTACACCAAAAAATGTTCTGGCATCAACCTTATCCGTGTGACTATGTCTGATTCCGTTAATGTGTAAAGCGCATCAATAAAATGCAGTTGCAAACTTCCTGGCCCTTTTGCCTGTTCCGCTGCCAATTCACCGGCAATTCCCATAACTACCATTGCATGAACGGCCGCATCAAACGCCAGGGTATTGACACCAAGAAATGCTCCGCATAGCGCAGAGGCGGTACACCCCAGGCCCGTGACCCTTGGCATCATGGCATGACCGTTCTGTACTTTTGCAATGATATTATTGGAAACGATAAAGTCGGTTTCCCCTGTGATACAGACTACAGCACTATAAGCCCTGTTTAATTCCCGTGCGGCACCCACCGCGGATTCTGAACCCGATATACTATCAACACCTTTCGAGATGGTCCCTGTTTTCAAAACAGGGTCAGTCTGCACGATAGCCATAATTTCAGAGGCATTCCCCCGAATGATTGCGACAGGCGCAACGGAAAGAAGCTGTCGCGCCATTTCCGTGCGATACGGAGTTGCGCCTGCGCCCACCGGGTCCAAGACGACCGGCACGCCACATCTTTTTGCCTGAAGCATGGCTTTTTGCATGGATTGGATCCACTTTTCACTCAATGTTCCAATGTTGATCACAAGCGAATTGGCAATCCCGACCATGTCGGCGACTTCCTCCTGGGCATGCGCCATCACCGGAGATGCACCGAGAGCAAGCAGCGCATTTGCAGTAGTGTTCATCGCCACATAATTGGTAATGTTATGAATCAGAGGCGCATGGTGACGAATTTCAAGTACATCGGCCCAGACAGATTGTGCAGTTATCTTCATGCGAAAAATTCCTTTGATTAAAGACGTTTCATCGCGCACCATTCACCGCACATGGTGCATGGCAAATCACTTTTGGCATCCGGCGATTCAGTACCGACTTTTTCAAGGTAGCGACTGAATTTGTTTTTATCAATGGACAGCCCTTCCTGAGCATCCCAGTCAAAACGCCTTCTTGCCTTTGACATCTCCAGATTCCTGGATATTGCAGAGGGTCGTTTTCTGGCAAGATCGGCTGCTGCTGCTGCGATTTTGGATGCAATAACGCCCTCGTGAACATCCTCAATCGTCGGCAGGCGCAAATGCTCTGCAGGCGTAACATAGCAAAGGAAGTCTGCGCCAAACATCCCGGCTAATGCACCGCCTATGGCCCCTGAAATATGATCGTATCCCGCAGCATAGTCGATGACTAATGGCCCCAACACATAAAACGGCGCGCCGTCACAGATTTCTTTTTCCTTTCTGACATTTTCTTCTATCAGATTGACTGGAACATGCCCCGGCCCTTCAACCATCACCTGGACGTTTGCCGAACGGCATCGCTGTACAAGCTCGCCGATGACTTCAAGCTCTCCAAACTGCGCCGCATCGTTGGCATCATGAGTACAGCCGGGTCGCAAACCATCGCCAATGGACAGCGTGATATCATAGGCATTCGCCACGGCAAGAATTTCATCAAAATGTGCATACAGAAAATTTTCCTTTTGTTGATGTTTCATCCATTGCGCCAGGATGGCACCGCCTCGGCTGACCACGCCAAGAACCCGCCTTTCAATTAGGGGCAGATGCCTGCTTAACAATCCGGCATGAATGGTCATGAAATCAACGCCTTCCTCCGCCTGTTTTTCCATAATCCGCAAAAAATGAGAAAAAGTCAGCTTGTCCGAGGTATCCAAACCGATCATCGCATCGTAAATCGGAACCGTTCCCAGGGTGATATCAAATCCATCGATGATGTGTTTTCTGAAAGCAGAACTATTACCGGCAATGGATAAATCCATTACCGCATCGGCGCCAGCGGAGATTGCAGCCTCAAGCTTTTGAATTTCATTTTCGAAATCACAACTCGCAGGAGACGTGCCGATATTGGCATTGATTTTCACGCGAGCGCCCAAGCCAATGGCAACTGGAGTCAACGAACCATGCCGATTGTTTCGTGGAACAACGACATGCCCCCTGATGATACTTTGGATAAATTGTGGCGTAGGGATGCTTTCAGCTTCCGAAAGTTGTAAAATATATGGCGAAACATCGCCTTTTTGCAGCGCTTCTATGATCGTGCTCATGGTATCTCCCCTTCCAAAACAAATAAAGCAGGTGAACGCGTAAGAAACGTTTCACCTGCTTTAGCGAAATTCTTTATGTTTCCTTACGCTGGCATTATCCAGGTCAAGTTCAAGGGTATATTCTCAGCCCATTGCAATATCTTATTGATTGGGCACCCCTAACCGTCAAGATTGAAAACAATCTTGACGGTTAGATTAAGTTATACCCCCACATTCTGTCAAATGATATTTTAAGGTTTGTGGTTCGGGACAGGAACATCATATTTATTAATTGAAAGAATAGATCGGTTTGGATATACTGTGGTTCACTTGTGCTATCTTGACTCTGATTCCATGTTGCGATAATTGCACGATTTTGGTGCATCAGGTTCAAGTTAACGTTATAATGGGTCTTTTATGATCAGATGTCTATCGCACTTGAAAGGAGAATAAGGATGCAAAAACAATTGAAGAATTGGTTACGACAGTTTTTTGGCGCAGTCATTTTATTGCTATGTGTTGGGAGTTTCACGTCGCAAACCTGGGGGTCCGATATTGCCACTGTCAAAAAAAATGGCGTGTTACGGCACTTGGGGGTGCCATACGCCAATTTTGTCACTGGCAGCGGAGATGGCTTGGATGTGGAATTGATGCAGTTATTTGCTCGTCATTTAAATGTCCGGTACGAGTATGTCAAAACTGACTGGCCCACCATCATTCAGGATTTGACCGGTAAAATCGTGAAACCTTCCGGGGATATGGTTCAAGTGATTGGACAGGCTCCAATAAAAGGAGATGTGATCGCCAACGGGTTTACCATACTGCCTTGGCGCGAAAAAGTGGTCCTGTTTTCCGCGCCCACCTTCCCGACCCAAGTCTGGTTGATGACCCGCTCAGATTCTCCCATCACTCCCATTCGCCCGACCGGCGCTCTCGAACAGGATATCGTTCAGACCAAAAACCTTTTGAAAGGGCATCGGCTCCTGGGCAAATCCGGAACATGTCTGGAGCCATCGCTCTATGCGTTGGAATCCATTGTATCCGAACAAATCCTTTTTCCTGGCAATCTCAATGAACTGGCCCCGGCGGTGATGAACGGAGATGCCGAAACCGCGCTGCTGGATGTGCCGGATGCGCTGGTAGCCCTGGGAAAATGGGGTGGACAGATTAAGATCATTGGGCCAATTTCTGTTGTTCAGGACATGGCACCTGCATTTGCCCTTGATGGAAAGGATATGATGGATGCGTTTAATGCTTTTTATAAACAATTGATCAAAGATGGGACATATCAATCACTGGTCAAAAAATATTATCCCGCGGTATTCAGTTATTTTCCGGATTTTTTTCCGGTGAAGTAGGGGTGGACCATGGTAGTGGGGGGCTTCCAGCCCCCCACTGTTTCTCTCACCAATGTTTACTGTTCACCGTTCACGGTAACCGGTAAACGGCAAACTTTCTATTGGCTCTAATCGTCCACCGACAATCGATAATCCATGATATCTATCCCATCCCAGTACCACTTGAGTTTGAAAAAACACCAATGGGCTGTTCTATTTTTGGGCGTGTTTCTGGCGGGTCTGATTGGATTTATGATGGTGTCCAATTATCGCTCGCAGGTGGCGCTCCGACAGTCGGTGTTTAACCAGATCAAAATGGATTTGACCCGACAGGCATCCGCTATCGGATTCTTCTTTGCGGAGCGCAGGCATGACCTGAAAGATATTACCACCCGCAAAGAATTGCAGACATATTTTGAAAACAAGGCTCTGGGAATGACCATGGCTTATGGGTTGAGAGCCAGCCTGTTTGACATCTACCACATCTTGAAGCAGTTGCAGGATGAACGTCGGATCGGCGGTGAGCCGGTATATTCCAGGTTGTCGTTTATGGATGCTCAGGGGCAGATACTGGTGGACACCCAATTTGGAATTCTACCGGCCGACTTGCCTGCTGACACCACAGCCGTTCCTCACGATATACCCGAAGACGTGGAGATATTGTTCAACTCCTCACAATCCCCCCTCAGCTTCAGCGCAGTCACTGCCCTTTCTTTCAAGGATATGTATGTCGGGCAGATCAGGAGCTGGATTTCTCTGGATAATGTTTTTTTTCATTTTGTAAAACAGGCGGGAGATGGGCCAACCCGCGGCCATTTTCTCTATGCCAATCATCAGGTATTGCCCGGTGCTTTTCCGTCAGATGACTTACCTTTTTTGACATCTGATCAGATTGACAAAACGCTACTGGATCAAAACGAATTTTTTAGCGTCGTTTACCACAATGATCAGCGTATAGAGATGCTGGCTATGGGTTCACAGATTCCCCAAACCCCCTTTCACCTCTTCCGGGCATTGCCTCGCCAGGAAGTTTATGACGGGATGCTTCCCAGGCAACTGATCATTCTCCTGGGGTCTTTGTCGCTGTTGGTGATTGGCGGGTTAGTGGCGATCTGGTTTCTTGGTAGCAAGAGCCTTGCCCTGCAGATACATTTGGCCAAATCCGCCAGGCGGGAGGCGGCTATCCAGGAAAAACGCCATCTACTTGAAACTGAGATTGCGCGCAGAACCCAGGTTGAAGAATCGCTGCGAAAATCCGAAAAACAATATCGGGACCTGTTCGATCACATCAAGGACTTTATTTATACGCACGATTTGAAGGGCCGATTTTTAACCGTCAATCCAGCAATCGGGCATCTGTTGGGGTATAGTCCGGTTGACATGATTGGCCGGTCGGTGGCGGATTTTATGCCGGTTGCTCAACGCTCGGCCTTTTACAATACCTTTTTACCCGAAATCATCGCATCCGGATCACACCGGGGGATATCGGTGTTTGTCGCAAAAAATGGTTCTCGCCATCTGATTGAGTACAACAACTCTCTGGTAACGGAGAATGATCAGGGAATCTATGTTCGGGGATCCGGACATGATGTCACCGAATTTAAACGGGCTGAAGCACTCCTGCGGGAAAACCAGACGCATTTAAAAACCATCATGAACTCGATCCACGTTGGCATTGTGATCATTGATCAGGCAACCTGCCATATCGTTGATGCGAATACCTATACCCTTGAAAAATTGAATGTGACTCTGGATGAAATCAAAGATCAGTCCTGCCACGATTTTTTTTCTTGCATGACCATGGATGCCTGCCCATTTGACCACTGTGCTGAAGAAAGTTGTAATTTCGAGGGTCAGTTGCTTACCAGGAATGGTGATCAGATTCCAATAATGAAGACGGTGGTGCTACTCCATCGGGACGAAAAGCATTACCTGCTGGAGAGCTTTCTGGATATCTCGGAAAGCAAACGCCATGAAAAGGAATTGATGCGGTTGAAGGATGAGGCCGAAGCCACCAACCGGGAGCTGACCCAAAGCAATGAGGAGCTTAACAAGGCCATCGAAATGGCTAATCGGATGGTTCTGGAAACAGAGGCGGCTACAGCCACTAAAAGTCATTTTCTGGCGAACGTGAGCCATGAGATACGCACTCCCCTCAACGCAATCATCGGAATGGCCGACCTGTTGGCAGACACCGAATTAACCTCGGAACAACGCCAATATGTGACGATTTTTATATCCTCGGGCGAAAATCTGCTCAATCTGATTAATGATATACTGGATTTCTCCAAAATCGATGCAGGTCATCTCCGGCTGGAAAACCTTGAATTCAGCCTTTTGGAGTTGATGGCGGACATAGGAGCCATTCTGCAGGTTCAGAGCCGCAGGAAAGGACTTGAATCCAGCTTTACCATCGATCAGGATGTTCCAGTTCAACTGCTGGGAGATCCGAGCCGTTTGAGACAGATTTTAATGAATCTCGTTGGAAACGCCCTGAAGTTTACCGAGCATGGATCAATCACTCTCTCCGTTCATCGCATTTCTCCGACCGAACAAGTGGTTGATTCGTTCGATGCTCAAACATTGATGCTGGAATTCAGCGTCAGTGACACAGGAGTGGGCATTCAGGAGAACAAACTGCACAAAATTTTTGATGCCTTTACCCAGGCGGACGAAACTGTAACCCGCCGTTTTGGTGGGACGGGTCTGGGGTTAACCATCTCCAAAAAACTCGCCGAACTCATGGGCGGATCATTCCATGCTACCAGCCAGCTCGGGCGGGGGAGCGATTTCCGCTTTACCGCGCGATTACGGTCGCTCCTGGCCGTCCGCCCTGATATAATTCCCAACCCTCCGTTGAATGTTGCTCTCCCCGGGTTAAACATTTCGAATGGTCTGGCGCTATCATTACCAGTCGTACTGGAAAACATGCCTACCCGACGGATTCTGGTGGTTGAAGATTTTGAACCTAACCTTATTTTGCTTCAGGCTTTTCTTAATGCCGATTGTTGGCGGCTTACCATCACCAGAAACGGTTTGGAAGCAATTGAACACCTTCAAGAGCAGTCCTGTGATTTGATTCTAATGGATATGCAAATGCCCGTCATGGACGGATATACAGCGACCAAAACCATCCGTCAGCGGGAAGCCGTGGGGAAACAATCCAGAATTCCCATTATCGCGCTCACTGCACATACCTTCAGTGAAGATGTAAAGCAATGTCTGGCTATTGGCTGTGATGCTCATCTCAGCAAACCCATCCGTAAGGAGAAATTGCTGACCACGATGATCCATGTCCTGGATGTATTTTCAAATCAACAGGAACGAGCGAATATGGACGAAGGACGAGTAAAACAATCAGTAGGGGCGACCGGCCGGTCGCCCTGCGCGCCCCTCGCCCCTGATAAGGCAGCTCCATCTGTTCCTGTTGAAGATTTTTCGCCCTTACCGCTAACCGAAGAGAAAAATGAGCTGGATGATACTATCATAGTCTCCGTTGATCCCGATTTGGCACCGCTTATTCCGGGTTTTCTTCAAAGCATAAGGGATCAGATATCTCACCTGTCAGAGCTGTTGCGTGAGGGTAATTATGCCGATATCCAAAAAACAGGGCATTCCCTGAAAGGCGTTGGCGGCGGATACGGGTTTCAGAGAATTACCGATTTGGGGGCGCAAATTGAGCAGTTAGCCCGGAGCAGTCAGCGTGATGGCATTGAAATAGCCATTGCCGATCTGCAGGACTACCTGGCGCGGGTTCAAATTGTTAGTAAGAACTAATAAAGGCATTTTGGTGTAGGCAGACAGACCGGGACGGTCTGGCTACCACCTACGCAGGGAGAACAATTTATGGAAAAAACACCGACAATTCTCGTGACCGATGATGACCTCTGGCAGCAAAAACTTATTGAAGTCACCCTAAGCGGCATGGGGTATCGTATCATTACTGCTTCAGATGGGGAAAGAGCGCTGTTACTGGTGACGCAATACATGCCAGATGTCATTTTGCTCGATATCCAGATGCCAAAAAAAAATGGATTTGAAGTTCTGTCCGAGGTGAAACAAAATGAGGCGACCCGTGGTATTCAGGTGGTAATGGTCACCGGATCGGAAGAAAATGAATCCAGGGCTCGGGCGCTGGAACTTGGCGCGGACGATTTTTTGATGAAACCAGTGGATCGGGTTTTACTCAAAGCCAGGATTCAGTCTTCGGTTAAACTAAAAGCCTATTATGACCACCTCAAATCCTATCAGCAGCATCTGGAGGCTGAGGTGGGTCAGAAAACCCGGCAATTGCGCGAAGCATTTGAACAGCTCAAGGAAAGTTCATTAGAAACCATTTATCGGCTGGCGCGGGCGGCCGAATATAAAGACGAAGACACAGGTGACCATATTCTGCGCATGAGCCACACCGCCGAGGTATTGGCGGAAGGTTTGGGCCTTGATAAAAAACAGCAGGATATGATTTTGTATGCCTCTCCCATGCATGATGTGGGCAAAATTGGCATACCGGATCGGATTTTACTTAAACCTGGTCGTTTGGATCCCGAAGAATGGGAAATCATGAAAAACCACACCATCATCGGTACACGAATTCTGGAGGGTTCGAGTTCTGAGGTCGTTCAACTGGCGGAAGTGATTGCTTTATCGCATCATGAAAAATGGGATGGTTCAGGTTATCCCCAGGGCCTAAAAGGAAAAGAAATTCCGCTGCCAGCCAGAATTGTGGCAGTAGCAGATGTATTTGATGCGCTGTTAAGTGTCAGACCCTACAAAAAAGCGTTTCCGGTCGATAAAGCACTGGCTATTCTGAAAGAGGGCCGCGAGCTTCATTTTGATCCGGATGTGCTGGATGTCTTCTTTTCCCATCTGGATCGCATTCTGGAGATACAGCGGACAGGAGGCGCTGCAGTGTTCAAAAAAAATTAGGAGACTGGCTCTTAACAAACTGCATGAAACGTAAGCGTTCAGACCCTCCCCCGGCCAAGGATAGTTTTGAACTTAAATTAATTTAATTATTATATGAAAGGGTTATCATCAATGAAAACAAAATGTGGTCTGTTTTATACAATCCTGGCGTGTTTATTACTGGTTGTCATTATTCCGCAGGTTCCCGGCGCTGATTCGAAAAGCGGGTCGGATGGAGATCCAAAAACAGTGAGCCTTATTATGAAAACGCTCACCAATCCTTTTTTCATTGAAATGGAAAAAGGCGCCAGACGGGCTGAAAAAGAACTGGGGATTCGTCTTCTGGTCAAGACAGGTGCAAAGGAAACATCCATTGATCAGCAGATCGCCATTGTCGAAGACATGATTCGGCAGCGTATTGCCGCCATTGTCATCGCTCCCGGAAGCTCAACCGATCTCATTCCGGTTCTCAAAAAAGCCCAGAATGCCGGCATCTGGATCGTCAATATCGATAACCGGCTGGATCCAAATCTTTCAGCAAAAATGGGACTAATCAATGTTCCATTTATCAGTGTCGATAACACCCATGGCGCCTATCTGGCTACCAAAGTTATCATTCAGAAGGTTAAGCAACCGGCTACAGCAGCAATTCTTGAAGGCATTCGCGCTGCAACCAATGCGGAGCATCGTAAGCAGGGCGCAGCGAAGGCGTTTCAGGAAAATCCTGGCATTCGAATAGCGACAATGGAAACCGCCAACTGGAAAATTGATGAGGCGTTTACCGTAACAGCCAGAATTTTTGCTGAGCATCCGGACGTGAATCTTCTCTTCTGCGCCAACGACATGATGGCTTTGGGCGCGATTCAGTATCTTCAGGGCGCAGGTAAAACCAATGTTCAGGTGGCCGGTTTTGATGCATTGGCCGAGGCTGTCAAGGCGATTCGGGACGGTAAACTACAGGTCACTGTGGATCAGAATGCGGGTCAACAGGGCTATCTTGGCGTGAAATATGCGGTCGATCTGATTCATGGCAAACAACCTCAGCTTGAAACATTCATTGACGTTAACATCATCACAATGGAAAATCTACCGTGAAAGTCGGCCCTGCCTCATTGATCAAGCCTTCCCTGACCCGCAGCGTCATCGGTTATGTCGTACTGATCAGCCTTGTACCGCTGATCAGTCTTGGCGCTGTTTCATATAGCATATCGCGTTCTGCGGTTCATGAAAAAGTTCAAAGCTACACAGCAGAACTCATGGAAGAAAAGAAAAATTATCTGAATCTGCTCATGCGTGATGTGGAAAGCCTTATGATGAGCTTGTCAAGTCAGGAAGATATTCGAAATGTGCTTAAGGAGACAGCCGATTCAAAAAAGGTGGGCAACGATTATGAACGGCTGTCAACCCAGGCGAAGATCGGCTATATTCTGAGCGGATACATCAATCTGGCAGGCATTGTTTCAATTGATCTGATTTCCTCGGAAGATGTCCATTATCATGTAGGGGAAACCCTTGTGACCGGAGAAATTCAAAAATCTTTCAAGGAACAGATATTTGCAGAAGCGACCAATGCCAGTCGATCTGTGATATGGATGGGGATAGTCGATAGCATCATTGTCAACTCTCAGCATCCAAAGGTCATTGCTGCTGTTAAAATCATTTGGTATCTCAATGCCCAAACCGGAGAAGAGCGCCCCACCGGTTTTTTGGTCATATCTTATGATCCCACCGTGTTTCATCAGAGTTTTCAGCGTAGAGGCCAGATCGGGCAGATATTCAGGGTGATCGATCAACAGCACCGGATTATCAGTGATCCGGATATGAATCAAATCGGCAAACCACTCGACTCGTCACTTGCAGCCAGGATAGATTCACAATCAGGCTTATTCCGCACCCGATTGGAAGGCCAGGACACCCTTGTGCTATATGATCAATTTGAAGATAGCAAATGGACTCTCCTGAGTTTTATTCAGACATCGCAAATTGATGCTCAGGTCAGGGGTATTGCAAGAAATACCTTGCTAACAACAGTGATCAGCACCGTTCTGGCTGTTTTACTCATTTTCCATTTTTCGAAACGCGTGGTTGCTCCCATAAAGGATATTACCGCGCGTTTCAAGGCTATTCGGGATGGCAGACCGGAGTCGGATCTTCACCTGACAACCACATCACGGGATGAAATCGGCGAATTGGTCTGGTGGTTTAACACATTTTTGAAAAGCCTGGCAGAAAAACGGCGAACAGAAAAAGAACTTCGTACTGCCAAAGAGGCTGCCGAAGCAATGGGAAGGGAGTTGACCCAGAGCAACGAGGAGCTTAACCAGGCCATCGAAATGGCCAATCGGATGGTTCTGGAAACAGAGGTGGCTACAGCCGCAAAAAGTGATTTTCTGGCGAACGTGAGCCATGAGATCCGTACTCCCCTCAATGCAATCATCGGGATGGCGGATCTGTTGGCAGACACCGAATTAACCCCGGAACAACGCCAATATGTGACGATTTTTATATCCTCAGGTGAAAATCTGCTCAATCTGATTAATGATATACTGGATTTCTCCAAAATCGATGCAGGTCATCTACGGCTGGAAAACCTTGAATTCAGCCTATTGGAGCTGATGTCGGACATCGGAGCCATTCTGCAGGTTCAGAGCCGCAGGAAAGGTCTTGAATCCAACTGCTCCATCGACCAGGAGGTTCCAGTTCAATTGCTGGGAGATCCGAGCCGTTTGAGACAGATTTTAATGAATCTTATTGGCAACGCCCTGAAGTTTACCGAGCATGGCTCAATCACTCTATCTGTTCATCGCATTTCCCCGACTGAACAAGGGGCTGATTCGTTCGATGCTCAAACATTGGTACTGGAATTCAGTGTCCGGGACACAGGAGTGGGCATTCCAGAGAATAAACTGCTCACCATTTTTGATGCCTTTACCCAGGCGGATTCATCAGTCACCCGCCGTTTTGGTGGGACAGGTCTTGGGTTGACTATATCCAAAAAGCTTGCTGAACTCATGGGCGGATCATTCTATGCTACCAGTCAGATCGGGTTGGGGAGCGATTTCCGTTTTACCGTGCGATTACGGTCGTTCTCGGCAAGCTGTCCAGATATGGTTTCTAACCCTCCGTTGAATGTCTTGCCAGTTGGTTCAACAATTTCCAATCGTCTGGAGTCACTATCATCAGATGTACTGGAAAAACTGCCCACTCGGCGGATTCTGCTGGTTGAAGATTTTGAGCCTAATCTAATTTTGCTTCAGGCCTTTCTCAATGCCGCATGCTGGCGGCTTACCATCTCCCGAAACGGGTTGGAAGCACTTGAACATCTCAAGAAGCAGTCCTTTGATTTGATTTTAATGGATATGCAAATGCCTGTTATGGACGGATATACAGCGACCAAAACTATCCGCCGTCAAGAAGCCGTGAGTAGCCAATCCAGAGTTCCCATTATCGCGCTCACTGCACATACCTTCAGTGAAGATGTAAAGAAATGTTTGGCCATTGGCTGTGATGCTCATCTCAGTAAACCCATCCGAAAGGAGAAATTGCTGACCACGATGATCCATATCCTGGATGTATTTTCAAATCAACAGGAACGAGCAAAGATGGACGAGGGGCGAGAAAAACAATCAGTAGGGGCGACCAGCCGGTCGCCCCTACCCCTCGCCTCTGATCAGGCAGCGCCACCTGCTCCTGTTAAAGAGACCCCTCTGGCAGACCTGGAATTTCATTTGTTAAATGAAGAGGAAAATGAGCTGGATGATATCATTATAGTTTCGGTTGATCCCGATCTGGTGGCGCTGATTCCGGATTTTCTTCAAAGCATTAGGGACCAGATACCTCATCTGTCAGAGCTGTTGCATGATGATAATTATGTCGATATCCAAAAAATAGGACACTCCCTAAAAGGTGTTGGCGGTGGATACGGGTTTCATAGAATTACGGATTTGGGGGCGCAAATTGAGCAGTCAGCCCGGAACAGCCAGCATGATGGCATTGAAATAGGAATTGCCGATCTGCAGGACTACCTGGCGCGGGTTCAAATCATAAACAAGAATTGAAAAAACTGATTATAACGGATTTGAGGGGATATCTTTTTCCTTCGGAAGCCATTTGCCCAGTACCTCCGCCAACACATGGGGCGACACCGGCTTGGTGATGTAGTCATTCATACCCGCCTCTATACAGCGCTGCCGATCGCCTTGCATTGCGTGGGCTGTCATGGCGATAATCGGAATTGCTGAATGGCGAATGATGAGTGATGAATATGCTGCTGATTTTTCAGGTTCTTTTTCTTTCATCATTCCGAATTCATCATTCATCATTATCTTCTCATAATTCCTGATTCTTCCCGTGGCCTCATATCCATCCATCTCGGGCATCTGCACGTCCATCAGCACCAGATCGTAGGGCAGAGTTTCCAGGGCGATGAGCGCTTCCGCACCGTTGGCTACAGCATCCGCACGCAAACCCAGTTTCTTTAGAATGCCCAATGCCACCTGCTGATTGGTAATGTTATCCTCGGCCACCAAAATTCTGGCTTTACGGTTTTTATACAGGTTCAGCATATCGCTGGCGGTATTACGAGTGACGATAGATAATGGCGCGAACTCACGCTCTGTAAGCGCCAGAGACAGAACAATCTTAAGTTCTTCATACCGTATCGGCTTGGTCGTATATCCAGCAAAACCGATCCTCTGCAGGCGCTGGGTGTCTCCCCTCATCCCCAATGATGTCAGCAACACCATCCGGGTATTGACCAGGCGTTTGTCCACCTTGATGACACGACCAACGGCCTCACCATCCATACCAGGCATTTGCATGTCAATCACGGCAATGCTGAAGGGGTCGTTCTCCTCCATCGCCAGATAGAGGAGCTGGAGCGCCTCGGGACCATCCTGCGCCCCCGCAGGGCGCATGCCCCAGGAGGTCATGCGGATAGTCAGGATTTCGCGATTGGTAACACTATCGTCCACAATCAACACGCGAACGTCGCGCAGGACGACAGGCTGGATACGTTCCACAGGCGCATCCTCGGCCTGTTTACCCAGGCGCGCGGTGAACCAGAACTCCGAACTCTTCCCTTCTTCGCTGTTAACGCCAGCCTCACCGCCCATCAGCTCCGCCAGTTGTCTGGAGATGGCCAAGCCAAGCCCTGTGCCGCCATACTGGCGCGTGGTCGATGCATCCACCTGGCTGAACTTGTCGAAAAGCAGGCCTATCTTGTTCTCTGGTATCCCAATGCCAGTATCTCGCACCGAGAAGCGCAACAATACAGTTTCAGCCACATCTTCCACAATGGAGATGCGAATCACCACCTCGCCAACATTGGTGAACTTGATGGCGTTACCCGTCAGATTGGTGAGAATCTGGCGCAAACGGCCAGGATCACCGCACAGCAGCGATGGCACATTCATATCTGCAGCGCAGAGCAGCTCCAATCCCTTCTCGTGAGCCCGCACGGCCAGCGTAGCGGTGAAGTCGTCCAGCAGGCTCGACAGATCAAATTCCTGCATTTCCAGGTCGAGCTTCTTCGCCTCAATCTTGGAGAAGTCGAGAATATCATTGATCAGACTGAGCAGCGATTCGCCGCTGACGCGAACGATTTCAGCAAAGCTCCGCTGCTCATCGTCAAGTTCAGTATCCAGCAACAGCCCGGTCATGCCAATGACCCCATTGATAGGAGTTCTGATTTCATGGCTCATGTTAGCCAGAAATTCGCTCTTGGCGGCGCTGGCCATCTCGGCCCGCACCGCCATTTGGTTCGCCCGTTCCGTTGCTTCCCCAAGATGGATGTTGATCTCTTTGAGTTCCGCCTCCGCCAGCCGTTTTTCGGCCAGGCTGTTCAGAAACGTGTTAAACCACCAGACCAACTCGCCGATCTCATCATGTGATGTGGTTGTCATGTGAGGATCAGACTCCGGTCTGCCATCCCGAATGGCCTTGAAACGCTCGGTGATGTCCTTGATGGGAACAACCACGCGCTTTGAAAAATAAAAAATATATAAAACAGCCAGAAAGATGCTGATCACTGTTATTAACAATGTATTTTTCGCGATATCACTGAGCTGGGCATCAATTTGCGCCGTCTGAATAAAACTCATGAGAATCCATGAGCTATCTTCAAATCGGTCGTATAGTACGAGAGTGTCATGGCCTTCCAGTTGGGTGCGGAACAGGCCTGATGGTGAAGCGGCCTCCGCCGCCAGTGATGGATCAAGTAGTCTGCCGATTTGATTCATATCCGGATCACTGACAATCCGGTGGTGTTGATCAATCACCCGAAATATCTGCCCGATCTGACCTTCACTCTGGAAACTTTGATGAAACACAACTGGATTATATGATATCACCAGGAAACCGATGGGGCGCTCTTCTGCAGTTTGAGCATCGAAATGCCAGATAATTTTAACCGCAGCGATGACCTTGGGATGACGGGAATTGACAATGATGCTATCGACTATCCCCATCCACATTACGGATCGCTTGGCGCTCGTCGCCTCTGCAAAGACCTGGTCCCTGAAAGATTTTTGAATTCCTCCGGTCACAAGGGTTTCGCCCACATGATAATGGGCATCCGCCAGGGAAAACATATCAATTGAAATAATGCCATCCAGATTGCTGTATCCGCTTAGAATATAGCCAATCTTCGCCTGGGTTGACAAACGCTCATAATCATTGTCTAATTTTTTTGAATCTGCGGTGTCCTGAAGCACATTTCGAATATCTTCCTGACTTGACAGGCTCATCATAAGGCTTTCCACATCACGCATTAGCAGATTCAGATAATTTTTCTTTTCTTTCATGAGTTCCGTGGTGTAGCTTTGAACTTTTTCATGAACGGCGGAACGTGAGATGCTATATGAAACAGCGCTGAGGCTGATCAGAGGAACGAGGCTGATCAATACGACATAAGCGATAACACTGCGTGTCAGAGAAGGCTTGATTAATTTTGCAGATACAGGTTTCACGATAGATTTCCCCAGGTGATGAGGTTGATGTAGGACAGAGGAAGTACATAAAGAATTTTCTTTATCAACTTATTTAGCTATGTACATCCCTACTGCTTGAGCAGTTCTTTTGTCATCACTTTATTCAGCGCAGCGAACTGCGCTTCCAACTCGGTAATATATCCCCCGGCGGCTCTCAATTCTCCCGCCTTGGCCGCTTTCTCCATCTCGAAAGCCACCGCACGCAGGCGTTCTCCGCCCACGTTGGCCGACGCACCCTTGATGGTGTGGGCCTGGCGTTCGGCGCCTGCAGCATCTCCGGCTTCCAGATAACCCTTCAGCGCATCAATCTGCAGCGGTATGTCTTCCAAAAAGCTTTCCGCCACCATCTTGGCCAGGTCCTCATCATCCATCAACCGGGCCAGCATACCCTCACGGTCAAATATAAGCGGCGAGCGGCGAGCGGCAAGCGGCGAGTTATCAGTGATCAATGATGAAAGGCACCCCACCTCATCAATTTTCTCTTTATGTTTCAACATTCTTGATTCATCATTTTCTTTGGGAAGCCATTTATCCAGCACATCCGCCAACGCCGTTGGCGTAACCGGCTTGGTAATATAGTCATTCATACCCACCGCCAGACAGCGCTCCCTATCTCCCTGCATGGCGTGGGCCGTCATGGCGATAATTGGAATGGCGGGTAGTGGGTGAACTCCGCCTTCCACAGCAGCTTTCTCATTTCTGATTCGTAATTCGTAACTCCTGATTGTTTTCGTAGCCTCAATTCCATCCATCTCTGGCATCTGCACGTCCATCAGCACCAGGTCGTAAGGCAGGGTTTCCAGAGCTCTAATCGCTTCCGCTCCGTTGGCGACTGCATCCGCGCGCAGACCCAGTTTCTTCAGGATGCCTTGGGCCACCAGCTGATTGGTGATGTTGTCCTCAGCCAGCAGGATGCGCGCCTTGTAGTCGGCGAACAGGTTCATCGTCTCGCTGTTCGTATGGCGTATGGCGACAGGCGGCTGCTCCGCAGCATCCATATCCGTAGGCTTCATACCGTCACTATCGGCCAGCACCATGGACATAACTGACTTCAGTTCCTGATATCGTATCGGCTTGGTCGTGTATGCAGCAAAACCGGCATCCTGATAGTTCAGGACATCGCCATGCATCACCATTGTAGTCAGCATCACCATCTGTATCTCGGCCAATCGTTTGTCCACCTTGATGGCGCGACCAACGGCATCGCCGTCCATGCCCGGCATGTGCATGTCAATCACGGCGATGCGGAAAGGGTCATTATCGTCCATCGCCAGATATAAAGCACGGAGCGCGGCGGGGCCATTCTGCACATCCATCGGACGCATGCCCCAGGATTCCATGCGGGCAATCAGGATTTCGCGGTTAGTGGCGCTATCGTCCACGATCAGTACACGCACCCCTTGCAGATCGGTAATCGGGATACTTTCCGTATGCACCCCTCCGGCCTGTTTGGCAAGGCGCGCTGTGAACCAGAACTCCGAACCAGTGCCATCTTCACTGTTTACGCCAACATCACCGCCCATCAGCTCGACAAGTTGTTTGGAGATGGCAAGACCCAGGCCGGTGCCACCGTATTTGCGCGTACTCGATGCATCCACCTGGCTGAACACTTCGAAGAGCAAGCCAATCTTGTCTTTCGGAATTCCGATGCCCGTATCGCGAACAGAAAAGCGCAGCAAAACAGTTTCCCGTCCACCTGCCCCCTGAACCCTGCCCGCTGCCCCATCGTCTTCCACCCGAGATACGCGGACCGCCACCTCGCCTGCAGATGTAAACTTGATGGCGTTGCCCACCAGATTTGTGAGAATCTGGCGCAGACGGCCGATGTCGCCACTCAGCAGCGTTGGCACATTCATATCGGCTGCACAGAGCAGTTCCAACCCCTTCTCGTGAGCCGACACCGCCAGCGAGACGGCAAAATCCTCCAGTAGGTTCGACAGATCGAAGTCCAGCGTCTCCAGATCAAGTTTCTTAGCCTCAATCTTGGTGAAGTCGAGAATATCGTTGAGCAGCTTGAGCAGCGATTCACCGCTATCACGAACTATTTCGGCGTAGCGCCTCTGCTCATCGTTTAGATCCGTATCCAGCAGCAACCCGGTCATGCCTATAACCCCGTTCATGGGGGTGCGTATCTCATGGCTCATGTTAGCCAGAAACTCGCTCTTGGCGGCGCTAGCCATCTCGGCTTTCACCGCCAAACTGTTGGACAGCGCCGTAGTCTCCTCAAGATAAAGGTTCATTTTATGGAGTTCCGCCTCCGCCCGCTTGCGCTCCGTAATGTCCTCTTTCACTGCTACGAAGCTGGTGATGACCCCATGATCATCCCTGATGGGTGAGATGGATGCATGTTCCCAGAAGAGTTCGCCATTCTTTTTCTTGTTATGGAACTCTCCTTGCCAGATTCGCCCTGCAAGTATCGTATTCCAAAGCTCCTTATACGCCTCCAAGGGGAACGCTCCCGACTTTAGAATTCGTGAATTATGGCCAACTACTTCAGCAAATGTATAGCCAGTCGTTTCAGTGAACTTAGGATTGACATATTCAATGGCGCCAGTGGTGTCAGCGATGACGATGGAGACGGGACTCTGTTCCACCGCAGCGGAGCGTTTGCGAAAATTGGCTTCACTTTCCCGCAGGGCATTCTCCGCCAACTTATGGGCGGTGATATCCCAATTGGTGCCGATCACATGCAAGGGGTGCCCGGAGGTGTCACGCTGCACAAGCGCGCTGGCGCGGATGTTGTGTATGGTCTCGTCCGGCCAGACCACCCGGAATTCGGTGTCAAAATCCTTTTCGCCCCGCAACGCACACTGGAGTTCTTTGTCGCTTGTCAGCCGATCTTCCGGATGGACTCCAGCCAGCCACGCTTCGTAAGCACCGCCGAACTGATTCGGCGTGATTCCATAGAGGCGAAACATTTGCTCGTCCCAGACCAGCTTGTTGTTGACAACGTCATAATCCCAGATGCCCACACCGCCCGCACGCACGGCCAGCGTCAAGCGGTCAGTGGCCTGTCGTAACAATTCCTCCGCCTGCTTGCGCTCGGTGATATCCTGTATAATTGTGTGCAGAATGCTGCGCCCGCCATATTGGATCATGCTTGCCGATACCGCCACATCTTTCAGCGAACCATCCGCCAGGCGGTGCTGGATTTCGTACCGCTTACCGTCTTTCGGCAAGATTGCAGACAGGGTCTGCCGGACTTCGGAAGCAGGCAGGATGTTGATGTCGGTGATACGCATAGTCAGCAACTGCTCCCGCGTATAGCCATAGAAACTCAGAGCTGCAGCATTGGCGTCAACAATCGCTCCACCTACAGAATCAATCAGCATCATCGCCGTTGAATTGTTGGCGAATTGATTGCGGTATGATTCCTCCCTTACTATAATATCCACGGTCAACTGATCAGCCAGATGTTGCGCCCTGAATCTAGTATTCAAAAGGGACATGAACAGCCCGAACAACAGAATGCTGATGATAGCACCACCGGATAGAATGCCATAAACACGGCCGTAATTCAACTGCCCACCCACCTCGGTAAAGCGCAAGTACCATAAGTGGTCGTTGAAAGCTGTAGAAGTTTGCAAGGTCAATCGTGATGTGCTTGATGTTTCCATCTCCTCCTTCGACTGACTGTCGTAAAGCAATGAATCTGCAAGCAATTGCTCGTTATCAAAAATCTGCAAGCGAATCCGCTTTCCTGCTCCCGCATCCCATCCTCTCAAGATACCTTTCATAAGGTCTTTCATCCGATAGGGACTGTAAACCCATCCATATAGCGCAGCACTGCGCTGCTCTGCGGTATCGGTTGACATCCCTTTTCGGTAAACTGGAACATACATCAAAGTTCCTGCCTGAACATCATGATCTGTCTCCTGTACCAAAATTACCTTTCCGGAGAGAGCAGGCGCATCCAAATTCATCGCCCGTTCCATTGCCTTGCGGCGAACAGGTTCGGAGAACATATCGTAGCCGAAAGCCCGTAGGTTTCTTCCTGAAAAAGGTTCAAGATAGATAATGGAGGTATATATCTCCCGATCGCCTTCCGGCTTCACATTGTAATCAGGATAGCCCTGGCTGCGGATATCCTGTATGTGCTGCGCAAGCCGACCTCGTGGGATCACAAGCGAAAAACCAATGCCCTGTATGCCGGGGAGATGCTGATCCACCTTTTGTCGCCAAGTGAAGAGTTGCCATTTATCGCGTGTAACCTCATCCGAAGCATTAAAAAAAGCGGCGGCGCTTAATAATATCTGTGCATGAGCAGTCATCCGCGAATCTATCCTTAGCTCAATTTGGCTGCATCCAAAATCGAACTCTATTTTTGCATTGGCTTCATCATCCATTTTTGCATGAATAGTTGCAATGATTGTGGCAATAAGCCCGGCAGACAGCAGAACCCATGCTATCCAAAAACTATTACGAGCCTTGTTTTGATCCGATATCATTTTTTTCAGTTCCTATCCGTTAAAAATAATGATAATGCCGAGATGTCGGTATTCCGACATATATGTATTTCGCCACTATTATCACTCATTACTATCTTTTTGAAGCCATTTATCCAGCACTTCCACCAACGCCTGGGGCGACACCGGCTTAGTGATGTAATCATTCATGCCCACAGCCAGGCAAAGCTCACGGTCGCCCTGCATGGCATGAGCCGTCATGGCGAAAAGGCCCAGCATTTCACGACCGGCGAGATGGTTCAACGTCTCATGAGCAGTATGGCGCGTAGCGATGGACTGCATCACCGGCTCCGTCCCGCGCCTCCATGGGCGCATGCCATAAGAGGTCAGACGAGTAGCCAGGATTTCGCGGTTGGTAGTGTTTCACTCATGCAAAAGCATCCTCTGTGACATCGTTTTCAAGTTCGTTGCCAGTATCATTGATTTAAGTGGTTTAAAAAATTTATTCGGAAAGTCACCCCTTGAGAAAAGGTGATGAGGAAGAAGCGGATGCTTTCTGAATGTCCACAATGGCCTGTCGTCCTCCAAGATAGTCTTTGGTTCGGTACTGGGTAATGTGCATGATTTTTCTGGTGATCTCCCCGATACGGTCAATTTCCGTTTTGATGGTCCTGATCGTTTCAACATGGGGATCATTCTCATCCAGATCCTGCAGCAACATTTCAGAGTACCCTGAAACAACATAAAGCGGCTGATTCAGTTCGTGGCAGATAGCTCCGGCCATCTCGAGTACACCCTGAAGTTTCTGACGCATGGCGACTTCAGCCTGCAGTTTCAGAACACGCCGTCCCACGCCGATCCTGGCAAGCAGCTCTGTAATATCGTAAGGCTTGGCGATATAATCATCCGCCCCGGCATCGAGTCCCTGAACTATATCGTTCGGTTCCGCCTTTGAAGTTAAGAGAAGAATATAGAAGGGTTCAGGACGGTGCTGAGCGCGCAGTTTCCTGCAAAGAGTGAGGCCATCCATGCCTGGCATTACCCGGTCCAGAACGACAAGCAGGGGTGCATCAGGCTGCTGCAGAATTTTCCATGCCTCTTCACCGTCCGTGGCGCTTGTAACCAGATAGCCAAACTTGCTCAGCACCCCCTGAAGCATGAGGCGAGAGGTAATATCATCCTCTGCGACAAGAATTCTCATCGTTGATTTCTCTTTAAGTGATTTCCAACATAGACTTGGAAAGTGTCAACAAAAAAATGAAGGATGCCGATTTTCACCGGCTCTTTTTGTGCTTTCCCGGGTTTCAAACAATCAGGATGGAAGCAGCGTCTTTAACACATCTTCTTTGCCAACAACACCCACCAGCTTTCCGTCCTGTACCACAGGAAGAGTATGAAAACCCTTGTCCACCATCAGCGAGGCCACTTCTTCAATACCGGTCTCCGGAGTAACTGTAGCCGGCTTTGGCGACATGGCCTGAGCTACAGTCAAGGCGGCGATCTTTTCGACTTCTTTTTCAATCCTCTTTAATGAAGTCAGGGGCATAAACCCATCCAGAAGAGAAAAGAGCGAAGGAATCGGAACGCTTTTTTGCTGAGCCACAAGATCGCTCTGGCAGAGAATACCAACGACCCTGCCTTTGGCATCCACAACAGGAAGACCGTTAATTCGTTTTTCAAGCATGATTCGAGCTGCATGGACGATCTCTGTTTCAGGTGAAACCGAAATAACATCCGCCGTCATGATGTCTTTTACTCTGAACATAGTTCCTCTTATATCTTTTAAAGGTTAAGGTATGTAATAAAATTTTTTTGTCGCCGTCATTATTTGTCAGCAATATATCTGATGGCACGATTCAGCCTGACAATCACCCGGTTTTTTCCCAGTATTTCCATGATTTCAAAAATCCCCGGACTTGCGGTTTTCCCTGTTAGAGCAACCCTAACTGGTTGGGCGATTTTCCCCAGCTTCAATCCTGTTTCCTCCATGACCGACAGAAAAACTGTTTCAAGTCCTGCAACAGTG
>CAIMCT010000459.1 GCA_903839535.1 uncultured Desulfobacteraceae bacterium | reverse complement strand
ACGGGCATAATCTGCACTTTCCTTATGCTCCCTCTCCCAGCGGGGGAGGGTTGGGGTGGGGGTCCAAAAGTGCAGATTGTGACAGTTGGCAGTATATCTGTTAAGGAAAATCCATGAGAAAACGGTTCCCCCTGTTCTGGAAATTATATCCACCATTTCTGCTCATTGTTCTGATTCCGCTTTTGGCGGTAAGCTGGTACGCCGACTTTTCAATGCGCCGTTTTTTTCTGGACCATACGGCTACCAATCTTGAGGCCAGAGCCAATCTCCTGAGAGACCAGATGACAGGTTATCTTCAGGCCGAGGCTTGGAATAAGATTGATCTATTGTGCAAACGTGCAGGTAAATTCGCTGATATGCGGGTCACGGTAATACAGCTTTTGGGAAAAGTTCTGGGCGATTCTGAGGTCGATCCGAACCTTATGGAGAATCATTCGAACCGGCCGGAGTTTGTGAAGGCGATGTCCGGGGAAACCAGCGTTTTCACCCGTTACAGCGATACCCTTGGGGAGTCCATGATGTATCTATCTGTCCCGCTTCTTGATGGTGAAAAGTATATTGGAGTGCTGCGGGTTTCAGTCAATGTCAGTGCAATTGACATAAAACTGGAGAGAATTCACCGTGATATATCTCTTGGTGGAATAGCGGTTGCTTTGCTGGCGACGGGAGCAAGTCTTTTGTTTTCACGGCGTGTCAGCCAGCCGCTGGAAATAATCCGTGAAGGTGCGGAATATTTTGCCAAAGGACAATTATCTTACCGGCTGCCGGTTTTTGCATCAAAAGAGACTGCACTTCTGGCAAGGACCATGAACGATATGGCGGCAAGTCTGGATGAGCGCATGCAGACAATCGTTGGTCAGCGAAACGAGCTTGAAGCAGTCCTCTCCAGCATGGTTGAAGGGGTCATCGCCCTTGATCCAAAAGAGACAATCATCAGCATTAATCATACTGCCGCCCGGATGTTTTGCCGCAAACATTCTGAACTGATCAACCGGAGCGTTCAGGAGGCCATCCGCAACCCTGATTTTCACCGCTTTGTCAGACTGGCGTTTCAGGACGAAACCTGTCGCAAGGAAGATCTGTTTTTTTACATCAACGGCGAGGCAGTATTGGAGTCTCGCAGCAGTGCGCTGAAAAACGCCAGGGGGGAGCGCATCGGGACTCTGATTGTTTTAAACGATGTGACCCGGTTAAGACACCTTGAAAACATGCGAAAGGATTTCGCCGCTAATGTTTCGCATGAAATCAAAACGCCGCTGACCGCCATTAAAGGTTTTGTGGAAACACTGAAAACGGGTGCGCTGAATCACCCGGAAGAAGCGGTCCGGTTTCTCGGGATCATCGAAAAACACACCAACCGGCTGAATGCTATCATTGACGATCTGATGAAACTCTCCCTTATCGAACAGAAAACAGACAAGAAGGAAATACTTCTGGAAAACCGTCTATTGCTGCCGATTCTGCAGTCCGCCCGTCAAGTCTGCCAGCCAATGGCCGATGAAGAAGCGTTAGAAATCATTCTATCTTGCGAAGAAACGCTTTCGATAAATCTCAATGCAGCGCTGATTGAGCAGGCATTCGTGAATCTTCTGGATAATGCTGTCAAATACAGCGGAGCGGGCGGCAGCATTGAAATTGAGGTGCAACATAAGGACACCGAGCTTAGCGTTTCGTTCCGGGACCACGGCATCGGAATTGCGGCGGAACACCTTCCGCGACTCTTCGAGCGGTTTTATCGCGCGGACCCCTCCCGAAGCCGAAAATTGGGTGGAACCGGCCTGGGGCTTGCTATTGTCAAGCATATCGTTAATGCTCATGCAGGAAAGATTACTGTGGAAAGCTCCCCGGGAAAAGGGAGTGAATTTGTTGTTCACATTCCTTACCGGACATCGTGACTTTTTCCACTATTCAAATTGCATTTCGGCATTAAAGTGTCAACAAGGAAATGAAGGATGCCCATTTTTAATACATGACTTTCGGGCAACTTAAACTAATATTGCGTTTAATTTAGTCATCCTTCATTTTCTTGTTAACACTTTCTGAGTGTAGCTTTATTTCTAAGCTACCAGTTTTATATATTTTGGCGGCCTTGATCGTCGTTCCATCCAGATACTTATGACTGCGCAGATGCTGACACCCTTGACATCAGCCCGCCAATCACCACCGTATTGTTGTCCTGAACCAGATAAGGCGTGCGCGGCAAAGCTTTATAGGACGGCTTGAAGAGTTATCCTGGAAACCGGCATTAATTGCTCTCTAAAATGGCGTGGTTTTGTCATCGGATTACCATAAGAGAAGGCTGTTCAGCAGGCATTCCGCTGGTTCTTTATGAATAACTGACCGCATCGCCACGATTCTATCAATAGAGATACCCAAAAAGCCAGAGCGGAATCCGGATGCCCTGGCCGATCTCGATGTTGTCCAGTGCCAGCCAGGCGTTCTCAGTGTTTTTGATCTGGCTGCTGTCCTTATTTTTGCCACCTACCTCAAAGGTGATTTCGTCATTCACCAGAAAATCCCCCTTTACCGGTACGGATACGCTGTGGTTTACACCCAGCATATTCAGGAAAAAAGTCTCCCGCATCGCGCCGATGCCCGGCGCCTTGCCGCCCGCCAAGGCATGGTAGAGATTCGGATTGTTCAGATAGACTTTTTCCGGCTTTTCCAGTTCCCGTAATCCTTTGCCGCTTCGTGAAATGGTCATTATCACCCCAATAGCGCGCCTGCTCAGATCATGGCTCCCCCTGGTTATTTCCAGGGCTGAACTCCCCGATGCCAGTATCTTCAGATTGGGGAAAGTATCATGGATGCTCTTCAGCTCCATGGACCAGTCGGGATATTTGTGAATTTCATCGAAACAGATGAGTTCGCCGCCGAGCTTGTAAAACTCGTCGGCAATCTCATAGAGTGATGATCGGAACACAAGAAAATGATCTGCCTGAATATAAAGCGACTTGTGATTGTAGATGTCATTTCCGTATCTGCCAAGCAGATGCTGAATCATGGCGGTTGTTTTACCGATGCCCCGCTGTCCGACAATGATGGAAAAACGGTTGCTGAGGGAATGGTCCCGGAGAAAGTAGCGCTTGAATTCCCTGTTGCGAATGCGAAGTAATGTCTGGCTGAGTGAAACGATGTTGTCGATCATGTCAGTCTCCATAATAGGATTAGATTACTATTATAGTGCGACTTGGTTAGTAATGCAATACTATCATTACTGGTTCAATCTGATGAAATTCGAACCCTCCAGCAAATATTGAAATATCCTCAAAGCATCCGGTCAGAGCTGGCTGAAAAACCCCTCAAAGGACTGGTGGCAATGTTAAAAACTGAAGTCTGATTTGGGATATAAGTTGCCTTATTTTCTGCTTGCAGGATTCAAACATTTATGATAAGCGGCGGATACTTGATATGTAAAAGCTGCTGAATGCATCGGATGGATATGCACCGCCGACATCTTAGGTGATTTCCAATAAAGAATATACGGCCTTGATCATCGTTTCGGCCAGTTGGGTTTATTTCGTAGGGGCGAATCTTGTATTCGCCCTT
>CAIMCT010000458.1 GCA_903839535.1 uncultured Desulfobacteraceae bacterium | reverse complement strand
TATGCGGAAGCGCAGGCAAGGGGGTTAGAGAAGCGGATACAAAATGCGATAACCAAGATATATTATCTAAATATGTTTACTCTGAAAAGATAGCAATTCGAAAATTGTTGTCTGTTCATTTAGTGCTTGATACTCGATTATCAAGTTTTTTTGTCTATAAAAATGTAAGTGCTTGATTTAATAGGATACTGAAAAAATCTTTGTTTTTTTAAATACAACAATATCAACGTGTTACAAAAAAAACTTGAACATCGAGTGATAAAGTAATGCATAATGTCACCTTTTGTAAATCAATATGCAATACTTTATCAGGAGTACATGATGACAACCGCTATGGTACTCGATTCCATCAGGTTGCAGTTTTTGGCCCAAACCTGTTGTACCCACAATGGTGGATGGTGTACTCCACGTTCTTCAATTTAATTTTGGACAAGCAATAATGCAAATCTTGAAGAATAATTCGGCGGAATCTCAGGTCGACACAGGTAGTATTTTGCAGGGATTTCGGGCAATGACTAAAAGCCAACTCTGCCTGACTCTCTTGCTATAGTAGCAAAATCCAACTGCATTTTGCGACTATAGGTTTTTTCCTTCATGAATTGCGTAGTATATGAT
Source organism: uncultured Desulfobacteraceae bacterium (assembly GCA_903839535.1). GTDB lineage: Bacteria > Desulfobacterota > Desulfobacteria > Desulfobacterales > Desulfatirhabdiaceae > RAAP-1. The sequence goes on along the minus strand of CAIMCT010000458.1, from coordinate 1,918 downwards.
ATTTTGAATTATAAATATCATATACTACGCAGTTGAGTCCAAAATCGGTTTATAGCAAATGTCAACGATAAAACAGACTGATTGCATTTCTGTAGTGTCATTAAAATATCATTGCTTTTTTTCAATTAGCAAAATAAGTGCCAACTGTCATTTGCGGTCATAGGTATAAATCAACAAATTATGGCGCGTTTACCTGTAATAGTTGTCCCCCAATCCCCCCATCACGTCGTTCAACGTGGGTGCAATTCCACCGGAAGCGGATTTGGCCAGGTGTTTTGCAGATGCGCATATTCGCTGTAATTGTACCTGCACCCTTCTTACGTTCAAAACAAAGCAAACGAAGATCATCTGAGTCAAACAGAATTAGAGAGGTTACCATGACACATTGTAATAAATTCGATGATGTTGAAGACATCAGGGTATGCCAGGGAGACATTGATTATCAAGGCATTGTGAAACACATAAATGACGGTGTTGTAATCATCAGGGAAGGGACAATTGTCTTTGCAAACAACGCGTTTTATGAAATATCTCAGAAAAAGCCGGATCAGGTTATTTCCTCAGCTTTCTCAGATTTCATATCTGCGGCAGACCGGGAAAGAGTGTCCCGATATTGCACGGAACAACTGTTCACCGAAGGCATCTCCGACAGGATCGAATTCGTTATGCCTAAGGAGAATGGCGAAGCGATTGTCATGATGAAGGTCAGTGTCGTGGAATGCGGAGGAATCCCTGCAATACTTGGAGCACTGACGGATATCACTGAACGACGCAAGACTCGGGTCAAGCTGCAAAAAATCAAGGAACGGCTTGAAAGCATTCTTCATTCCATGAATGAAGTCGTCGTCTCCATGTCGCCGGACGGTTATCAGATTTTGGCCATAAATCCTGCAGCCGAAGCGCTCTACGGGGTTCCTCTCAGGAATTTCATCAGCGGACAAAACCATATCATGAGTTTCGTCCATCCGGACGATATCGGGAAAGTCAGGCAATTCTACGACAATCTTTCTGAAGCCGAGTTTGATGGCGCTCAGTACAGGATTGTCGGCAGCAACAAGAAAATCAGATGGGTCTTTGATGAAGGGCATGTCGTCTATTCAACCCGAGGGACGATACGAAGGATTGATCATGTGATCAGGGACATCACCGAGGAGAAGAAAGCAATTGATGCCCTCACGCGGAGCGAGGCGAAATACAAGGATTTCTTCGAATCAACCAGTGATATGGCATTCACTCTCACCGAGGATGGAAACTTCATAGATATCAATGAGGCCGGTTTGAAACTTCTTGGATTTGAGAGCAAAGCGGAAGCACTCGGCAGTAATGTGAAGAACTTTTATGTTGATATCTCGGAGAGAACCGGACTTCTCGAAGAAATCTACGGGAAAGGCCATGTCGAAGGCAAGCAAGTGAAATTCATGAACAAGGCGGGAGAGATAATTGAGGTCGCCATCACATCAAGGGCGAAGATGGATGATTTCGGGAACTTTCTATGTCATGAGGGGATCGTACACAATATCAGCAAAGCTTTGGAAGACCAGAGAAACAGGGTCATGCGCAACATGGCTGGCGGCTTATGCCACTACCTCAACACGCATTTGATGACCCTTTCCGGGTCAAAGGAAGACTTGGGTCAGGACTTGATATCCCTGGATAAGCTTGTCGAGAAACTCGCCAATGGGGAAAATTCTCCGGTAATCCTGAAGCAGATGCAAGCGCTAATGGAAGATGTGCGCTTCTTCAATGAAGGCATAAACAAAGCTTATGAAAGGATTTCGGAAGTTACAACAGCGTTTAATAAGGCATTTCTCTACAAAGAGGAATCCTATTCCACCAAAACAATTCTTGATATTTTCAAAGCTTATGGATACGAAGAGAATGATTTACTTTAATGCCGGGAAAAAGTGTCAACTATGGC
>CAIMCT010000457.1 GCA_903839535.1 uncultured Desulfobacteraceae bacterium | reverse complement strand
TTGCAGACTTATTCGCATTGGTTAAGCAGGACCGCATTGAAAACGGTGAGCACCGCTGGCAAACCTTAGGCCTAGTAGATGGCTATCTTTTAATATTGGTAGCCCATACCGCCCCCTGAGTCAGAATAGTTGTCACCTCAAATTTTAAGAAAAAATAAAATTTGAGATTAGAAATGAAGAAATATAAAAAGTATTCAGCCGACTTTAAAGAGCAGGCCTTAGTAAAGGTTTATAGTCGTAGCAATGAGCAATCTATACAATCGATCGCTAACTCACTGAACATGAATTTAACTACCTTGATAAGCTGGATGAAGAAAAGCGAACAGAGCAACAATAACCCTAAACCACAGAAATCAAAACGCCCAGAGGATTGGAGTGCTGAAGAGCGTCTAGCAGCTTTACAGCAAAGCTATGGATTGCTTGGTGAAGATTTAAATGCCTGGTGTCGTGAGCGTGGTGTTTTTGCCCATCAATTGGAGCAATGGAAAGCGAACTTTTGTAGCCATAATGAGGTAGGCCTGCAGCGCGAAGAAGCCAGTGCTTTACGTGCATTGAAAGTGGAAAATAAAAGTCTTGAGCGGGAATTGTTACGTAAAGACAAAGCGTTAGCAGAGGCCGCAGCGCTGTTGGTACTGCAAAAAAAGTTCCGAGCGCTCTTGGGGGGAGAGGTCGAATGACTAGCCACGAAGAGCGCAAAAAAGTAATTACTTTATTTAATGACTCGATAAAAGCGGGTGCGCGTCAAGCAACAGCCTGTGACATATTAGGTTTAAGCAAACGAACTTTGCAACGCTGGCAGACAGATCAAACTGTTCGCTGCGATCAACGCCCATTACGCAACTATGAACCGTCACACAAGCTAACAGAAATCGAACGTGCGGAAGTGTTAACCATTGCTAATTCCGATGAGTTTGGCCATCTGCCACCGAGTCAGATTGTGCCTCGACTAGCGGATCAAGGCAGTTATATTGCATCTGAATCAACGTTCTATCGTATCTTGCGGGCAGAAAGTCAGGTGAGCCATCGCCGTAGCGAGCGACCCGTTCAAACTCGCACTAAACCACGAGCTATATGCGCCACAGGGCCTAACCAGCTATACAGTTGGGACATTACCTATCTGCCATCACTTATTCGTGGACAGTTTTTTTATCTCTATCTATTTGTTGATATTTTTAGCCGAAAGATTGTGGGTTGGCAGGCCTATGAAGAGGAAAGCAGTGCCTTAGCAGGTGAGTTATTACGAGACCTTTGTCGTCGTGAAGGTGTGCAGTCAAAACAGCTTGTTTTACATTCTGATAATGGCAGCCCCATGAAAGGATCATCTATGCTAGCAACCATGCAACAGCTCGGTGTCATGCCCTCATTTAGTCGACCATCAGTTAGCAACGACAATCCGTACTCAGAATCATTATTTAAGACCTTGAAATATCGACCTCAATATCCATTAAAGCCTTTCGCTGATGTCATTGAAGCACGTCAGTGGATCACAGGATTAGTAGAGTGGTACAACCATGAGCATCGTCACAGCGCTATCGGCTTTGTCACGCCAGTGCAGCGACATGAAGGCTTAGATGAACAGCTTCTAAGTAATCGCAAAGCCGTCTACGAGGCTGCTTATGCAAAAAACCCAGACCGCTGGAGTGGAAACACACGAAATTGGCAAAGAATCGAAAAGGTTCATCTTAACCCTGATAAAGCCAAAGAAGGTGATGCGAAAGATATAGATATTCAGACAAGAAAAGTAGCGTAAGTTTTAACCGTCGAGGTGACAACTACATTGACAATTTCCGCTCAACCTCAAAGAGATGAACTTCAATTCCGTTTAAATTTGATTCTGCTAAAGTTTTGTTTTGACTAAATATAATACTTTGATCCTCTTTCTGCCCCATACCTGTATAGTGAAAAACATCGTTAATCCACCTGTCGTCATAAATTGATTTAATATGATTAGAGACAATCACAAGCGTATTTGTTGTACGTGAACGCCTCATCCCACCTTGTGGACTACATTTAAAGATTTCACGTAACTGATCGTTATCAAGTATCTGTCCCTGTTCTATTTTTTGAATAATACTCATTTTTACCTAAAATATTCCGATTGCCTGAAATCTATTTAAATAAACTGTAGCTTCGCCTACCGCAAGAGTATATGTGTTT
>CAIMCT010000456.1 GCA_903839535.1 uncultured Desulfobacteraceae bacterium | reverse complement strand
CTGATCTCCGGATTAAAGGGAAATTCTCAGAATTTCATGATCGAGCATACGGGTATTCTGGATAGTTATTTTCAGACCTGTTACGAAACCAGCCTTATAGGCCCGGGGATTCGCATCGAAAAAAATCCTTATGCTATTATCGCACTGGGCGGATACGGCAGAAAAGAGCAATGCGTCCACTCTGATGTGGATCTGCTGTTTCTGTTTGAAAATACCGTTCCGGATACGGCGGAAGCATTGATTCAGGAAATGGTTTATCCGCTCTGGGACGTGGGATTGGATGTGGGCCATGCTACCCGCTCGGTTGAGGAATGCGCTGAGATTTCCAGAACCGACATCGAAACATTTACGGCGCATCTTGATGCCCGTTTTGTCTGCGGCATGTCTCCGCTATATACCCAGTTGATGAACCATCTTCGGGCAAACATCATTCACAACCAATCCGCCGACCTGATTTCATGGCTGATTCAGACCAATACTCGCCGTCACAAACATTTCGGAGATTCGGCCTATCTACTTGAACCCAACATGAAAGAAGGAAGGGGGGGGCTCAGGGATTATCATACCATTCGATGGATAGCCAAAATTAAATCCGATATTCGATCACGGCGTGATCTGGAATATTACGGATATTTTTCAAACGATGAATTCCAGTCGCTATCCCAGGCGCTGACCTTTATTTGGCATGTCAGAAACCATCTTCACCGGCTGGCAAACAGAAAATGCGATCAACTATATACGGAATACCAGCCCAAACTGGCCAAAATACTGGATTTTCATTCAATTGATGGACAGTCGCCAGTAGAAAGTATGCTGGGAAAAATTCAGGGTGAAATGGAGTTTTTGAATCAGCAGCTCCAGATGTTTCTCCATGAACTGTCGCATGATTCAGGTGAACGAAGAAAACACAGAGGCAATCAGCGAACGCGGAACCCGAATCTGGAAATCCGCAAAGGCGCCATTAATTTTGTTTCTTCCGAAGCCATTCCCGGCTCGCCGTTATTGTTGATGCAGATTTTTGAGGAATGCGCACGATTTCAACTCCCGCTGTCAGCCGAAGCCAAGCGGCTGCTTAAGGAATTCCAGTATCTGGCCGATGAGACATTTATCTCCTCGAAACGGGTTGTTAAATTGTTTGAAAAGCTGTTGATGTCCCGGCCCGGCGAAGTCAATGCTCTGGATGAAATGTTGTCCTCGGGGTTTCTCATCCAGATTCTTCCTGAATTCAAGGGAATTGTTCACCGGGTGCAGTATGATGACTATCACCTGTTTCCGGTGGATAAGCATTCCCTGCATGTAGTGCAGACACTTAAAAAATTCGCGCTTCCGGAATATCCCAGTGAATGCCAGCTTTGCGGACGTCTCTACCAGGAGCTTGACACTCCCTTATGGCTGCTGTGGGCTGGCCTTCTACATGATATCGGCAAAGGCGGGGCCGGAAAAGACCATGCGAAACGGGGAGCGATCATTGCCGCCGTTCTGCTGACCAGGAAGAGCCAGCATGTCTTTTGGCGGCGCAAGGACATCGAAACCGTCTGTTTTTTAATTGAGGAGCACTTGTTTCTTATTAAGCTTGCTACACGCAGGGATATCAATGATGAGGAAACTGCGGTTTTTTGCGCCCGCAAAATCAAGGATGTCGCCCGTCTGAAAATGCTGTATCTGCTGACCGTGGCCGATTCCATTTCCACCGGGCCAAAGGCATGGAACGAATGGACAGCGGCGCTTTTGAGGGATTTTTTTCTCAAAGTACTGAATATTCTTGAAAAAGGTGAGCTTGCCAGCCACGATGCAGTTGATACCGTCGAAAAGAAAAAAGAGCAGGTCGTGTATTCCGCCAAAACCCAGAAGGCCGCCAGAGAGATGGACGCACTGTTTAACATCATGTCTCCGCGATACTTGCTCTATTCATCGGCTCAGGATATTATCTCTCACATTCAGCTTTACAGACAACTAAAAGATGGCGAATTCGTCTGGAAAATTGATGAAACCCCTGAAGTGGGCACCCGAATGGTCACTATCTGCGCTAAAGACCATCCCGGTCTGTTTTCCAGAATCGCAGGGGTTTTCACTCTCAATGGCCTGGATATTCTGGATGCCCAGATATTTACCTGGCGAAATAACATCGCCCTTGATCTTTTTCATGTCAAGCCCCCGCTGGACCAGTTGTTTGAGGAGGAAAAATGGGAGCGCGCCGGGGAACACCTTCAGGCTGCACTATCCGGGAATCTGGATCTGGCTCAGGCCCTGAAAGAGAAAATGGAAACATACCGGATGAATAAACTCAGAGTCACGGAAAGACCGCACCGCGTTGTCATCGACAATCGCAGTTCCAGTTTTTTCACCATCATCGAAGTCTTCTCCATGGATTTTCCGGGTCTGCTGTTCGGTATTACAGACGCCCTTTTCCGGTGCAAACTGGATGTGTGGGTCGCCAAGATCGCCACAAAAGTGGATCAGGTGGTGGACGTGTTTTATGTCAGGGATTTTGATGGTCAGAAAGTGGATTCTCCAGACCAGGTATCGGCCATTCAGACGGTCATCACGAATTTTCTGCAGGGATCGCAACATAAGGAGAATGCAGCATGAAAAAAATAGAGGCAATCATCAAGCCATTCAAACTGGACGATGTCAAGGAAGCCCTGAATGAAATCGGGATTCAGGGGATGACCATATCCGAAGTCAAAGGATATGGCCGCCAGAAAGGGCACAAGGAAATCTACCGTGGAGCAGAATATGTCGTTGATTTCATTCCAAAAATTAAAATCGAAGTCATCGTCGAATCCGACAGGGTGGATCAGGTGGTGGACAAAATCAGAGCATCGGCCAATACCGGAAAACTTGGCGATGGAAAGATATTTGTGATTCCAGTGGAACAGGTCATTCGCGTACGGACCGGAGAACGGGGAAAAGACGCGATTTAGGATTAATGCATAAATCATCACTACACACTTACATTGGAGGCTTATTCGCATGAAACCAAATGAAGTATTAGCAATGGCAAAGGAAAAAGGCGCAAAGGTTGTCGATCTGCGGTTTATGGATTTTCCAGGAGTCTGGCAGCATTTTACCGTGCCTCTCAGAGAGCTGGACGAATCCAGTTTTGAAGAAGGATTCGGGTTTGACGGATCCAGCATTAGGGGATGGCAGCCGATCAACGCCAGCGACATGCTGGTGATTCCTGATGCCTCAACCGCAAAAATGGATCCATTTTTTGAAGTCCCGACCTTGGTGTTGATCTGCGACATCAAAGATCCGATCACCTTCGAATCATATACCCGGGATCCCCGCTTTATTGCCCGAAAGGCCGAGAATTATCTCAAATCCACCGGCATCGGCGACACCGTTTATATCGGGCCGGAGGCTGAGTTTTTTATTTTTGATGACATCCGCTTTGAATCTGCGCCGAATCGGGCGTTTTATGAAATTGACTCCGTTGAAGGCGCCTGGAACACCGGCAGAGACGAAGGCCCTAACCTGGGCTACAAACCACGGTACAAGGAAGCCTATTTCCCGGTTCCTCCCATGGATAAATTTCAGGATTTGAGAACAGAAATGCTCTTGGTGCTCGAAGGACTTGGAATCGAGATCGAAGCTCAGCATCACGAGGTTGCCTCCGGGGGGCAGGCCGAAATTGATATGCGGTTCAAACCCCTTCTGGAAATGGCGGATCAACTGGTATGGTTTAAGTATGTATTGAAGAATGTGGCGAACAGGGCCGGGCATACGGTAACCTTCATGCCAAAACCGCTCTTTGGCGATAATGGCAGCGGAATGCACACCCACGTCAGTATCTGGAAAGAAGGAAAGCCGCTGTTTGCCGGCGATCAGTATGCCGGTGTTTCCCAGCAGGCGCTCTACGCCATCGGCGGCATCCTGAAGCACTGTAAAGCTCTGTGCGCATTCACCAACCCCACGACCAACTCCTATAAGCGCCTGGTTCCGGGCTTTGAAGCACCTGTGAATTTGGCCTATTCCAGCAGGAATCGAAGCGCTGCGATTCGAATCCCCATGTATTCATCTTCGCCAAAAGCCAAACGAATCGAATTCCGCACCCCTGATCCTTCCTGCAATGGGTACCTGGCGTTTTCCGCCATTTTCATGGCGGTTATTGACGGCATTCAGAATAAAATGGATCCAGGAGATCCTCTGGATAAGAACATTTACGATCTGCCGCCAGAAGAACTGGCCAATGTGCCCTCCGCCCCAGGGTCCCTGGAAGAATCCTTGGCCGCCTTGAAAGCGGATCACGAGTTTTTACTGAAAGGCGATGTCTTTACAAAGGATGTTATCGATATGTGGATTGAATACAAAACCGATGCAGAGGTCAATCCGGTCAAGCTTCGACCTCATCCCCACGAATTCTCTTTGTACTACGACATTTAATTCTTGGATAAATTCTTCCGTTTCCAGAGCCTCCTCTGCGGGAGGCTCTGGATGTCCCCCCCTTCTGAATCCTTTCTTGCAATTCCACACCGATCTGTATAATGATAACGGATTTAAATGACATGCAATGGTGGCATCATGCTATAAAAAAGAGAGACTGATGGAAGAATATTTAAGAGAATTCGGATATTTAGCGCTTTTTATCGGAACATTTCTGGAAGGCGAAACCATATTGATCATTGCTGCGTATCTGGCGAGCAAGGGAATGCTGAATATCTATCTGGTTATGCTGTCGGCGGTAGCCGGAACTGTATTGGGGGATCAAACCTATTTTTACATCGGTCGGATACAGGGAATCTCGTTTATACAGAAAAGGCCCAAGTTAAAAAAGAAATGGATAAGAATCAGCGCGCTGATCGAAAAACGGGAAAATATCATCATCATGGCATATCGGTTCGTTTACGGATTCAGAAATTTAACGCCATTTGCACTGGGCATTTTAAATGTACATGCGATGAAGTTTTTAATACTGAACATCATCGCCGCTACGATCTGGGCTATATCATTCAGTATCTTGGGATATACGTTCGGTGCCATGATCAGAAACGATATTGAAACTTATGAAAAAGTATTTGCGCTGGGAATTTTATTCATTGTCGTCTTAGCCGCTTTTATATACTGGATGAAGAAGAGAATAAAAAACGATCCGATTCTTCCTTTTTGAAACACAATCAGAAAAACTCCCCGCTGTGAAATCTTTCATCAGGACGACTGACGCGATGGTCAATGCCGGATTTTTGATTTTTCATGGACAAAAGGCAGCAACTGTGTTTGGAACCCTTGTCAACATCTTGGCCATTGTAGCAGGAAGCCTTGTCGGCTTGGCTTTCAGAGGCGGGATTCCGCTCCACTACCACCAGACCGTAATTCAGGCCATCGGACTGGCTGTTGTTCTGATCGGAATAACTGGCGCGCTGAAAACCCAGGATATTCTGGTGGTCATCTTCAGTTTGGCCGTTGGAAGCCTTGTAGGAGAAAGTCTCCGGATTGAAACACGGCTGAACCAGTTGGGTAATTGGCTGGAAAATAAATGTTCACAATCCGGAGGAGGAATCGCCAAGGGGTTTGTTTCCGCCAGCCTGATCTATTGCGTCGGCTCCATGGCCATAGTGGGTTCCATGGAAAGCGGACTTGCCGGAAACCATCAGACATTATATGCAAAGTCTGTTCTGGATGGTATATCCGCCATTATTTTTGCGTCGAGCCTTGGTGCCGGCGTGTTGTTCTCTGCGATATCAGTGGGGGTTTATCAGGGAATTCTAACCATGTCTGCGGTTTTAATGAAACCGTACCTGATTCCTCTGGTAGTGGATCAGATGTCGTCGGTCGGCGGAATTCTTATCATGGCATTTGGGTTCAACCTGCTTGAAATCAAAAAAATGAATGTCGGTAATATGCTTCCAGCCATTTTCATGCCACTGGCCTATTATATGTTTCAGCAAATTATCCGTTAAAAACGCGGCATCAAAACCGATCTCAATAAACGCCAGGCCAGCTTACCATTTCTGCATTCATTATCCCCCATGGCCCCCTTTCCATACCTCGCCGGAAGAGCCCCCCCTCGTTATTGCCATCGTTCATAATCTTATAAACACAGGGATGGATAGAACTGATGACAGAGCTTGGATACAGTCTGACTGTGCCAGGCGCCCTTTCCAGAAAATGTGGGAATACCCTGTGCCTCCAGTGTGCGAGCAATTTTTTCAAAACTCATCTGTTCTTTCCGCAAGACACCGATCATCTCAAGAACACTTTCCCTGTCCATTCCGGATTTGATGGTATCTGCTGAGCCGTCTGCATTTCCGGTCATGGAAATGGCATCCAGTGTTGCGGGCTGAGAAACGCTCACCGGTTTCACGGTTTCCGGAATTAAACGGGACTCCGGGTCGGTTTTCTTTTCTGGCTCAGCGACAAGGGCCGCCGGGGGTTTTTCAAAAAAACTCGAAGAGATTCTTTCCAGTGCCGATGCAATGCGTTCTTCCGCCGTTGCACGGCGTTCATCAATGTCGGCCAGATGCCGTTGACCCTCTGAAATATCTCCAAGAAGTATTTTTATGGCAGGGAAATGATCTACCGGAGGTGTTCTCTGAAATGTGTCTTTTCGACGGTTGTCATTGGGACCTTGTCTGTCGGGGTTTTTATATCCATTGTTATCGAATTGTTTCCGGGTTCGATCAAAGGGTTTGTTTTTTCCGGTACGTAAATTATGGAGGAAATCATCCATCAATAGGGCTCCTTTAGGCAGAGATTGGGAAATGTTATTATAGGTTTTTATGCAGAACAGACCATACGAAAAAGAATTTGTAAAAAATCGAAATTGGGACGGCAAAACATCGGCATTCCGCAGGCGGAACGCCGGCCAAGATCAAGGCACGCAAATCCTGTCCGTAGGGCGTACGGCACATACGGCACCAAAAAAAATTCTGGCGAAGGAAGAAGCTCAAAGCAGAAACATTGGACTTTTCACGAAGCTATTTTATCCTTAAAAAATACACGACTACAAGTGACCATACAGAAGGCTTCTTTGGAAAAAACGATGCTGACAATACAATTTCCGAACATGCCGGAATCGTTGTAAAACAAAGACAAAATCAACACTTTGGCGTGAGTTCAGGGCTGAAACAGCAGCATCAGCCATCATTTTACACCGTTGATAGTATGCGATGATATGGCCTTCTGTCAATAACAGATTTGAGAAACCCGCGCCGCCATACCGCACCGCCATTTTCCATGCTGTAAAAAAAACCGACAATTCCATGTTCTGACAGATATTCCATGCGGCAGAATGTCATGCTAATTTTAAAACAATACCAGCATATTAAGGCATTTTTATTTTTTTCATATCGTTGGTATGTGAATTGCAGATATCAAGGAAAAAGTCGCTTCATTATTAACATTGATGAACTCGTACCGGCGTAACCGCCTGGCAAAATTGGGATGCCGAAGTATCGGCCTTCCGTCTGCCGTACCCTTGAATATGGTGCCAAAAGATATTCTATCGAAGGATGGAGTTCAACGTAGATAGGCTTTTTTACGAAGCCATCGAAGGTAATTTGTGAACAAAACGGTGACCCTGTTGATTGCAGATCGAAATCCCCATGTCCGGGAATTTTTGAAGCGCGAGATGATGGCCGATGGCTACCAGATTCGACTGGTCAAAAGCGGTAAGGAGCTCATTGATGATGTTCACAATCCTGATACCTTGCCAGACATGGTAATTCTGGACCCTGATCTTCCGGATGCAAATGATCTGTCCCTGGTCCATCGCATACACCAGATAGTTCCGGGATTGCCTATCGTGATTCATACACTGCAGACAGAGATGATTTATCAACTGGATGCGTTGCATCCAGTCATTTTCGTTGAAAAAAAAGGAAGCAGTGTCGATCATTTGAAACAGGCCGTCAAAGACATTCTGGATATGGAATGATGAAATGATGAATCCATCCGAACAGCAGCTTTATTCCGGATACCGGAAGCGATGTGTTCAAACGATTTAATTCTTTGGAAGGAAAAAGTGCATGAGTCTGACCAATATACTTTTAGTCGATGATGAGGTGCCATTTGTGGAAACCATGACCAGGCGCCTTAACAAGCGTGGTTTTGACATTCTGTCCGCACATACAGGGCAGGATGCCCTGGATCAGCTTTCCGCCCACCGCAACATTGAGGTGGTGATTCTGGATGTCAAAATGCCGGGAATGGACGGCGTTCAGACCCTGGAGGAAATCAAACGCAAATTTCCCATTGCCGAAGTCATCATGCTGACCGGCCACGCCACCGTCGAATCAGCCATTGAGGGCATGAAGCTGGGCGCATTCGACTACCTGATGAAGCCCTGCGATATGGAGCAACTGGTTGCCAAGGTCGAAGCCGCAGTCCTGCGGCGACGGTCGCACGAAGAGAAAATCACCAAGGCGCGGATGAAAGAAATTGCATCCCGGCAAGCTTGAGGATATCCGTAATGGCCGCGATGAAAGATATGAAAGGCATTGAATGCGGAGCAATGGATTACCTGATCGAACCCTAAGATTTAGACGTATTGATCTACAATACCCAGGAGGCGGTTTCCCTAAGGAGGTAACAGGTGGAAGGGTTTAATGTACTGTTTGTAGATGACGAGGTTGATTTTTTGGAAACCTTGCTAAAGCGGATGAAAAAGCGGCAACTGAACGCTTTCGGGGTCAACAGCGGCGAGGATGCCTTGGCCTACCTGAAGGACCATGTCGTGGATATCGTGGTTATGGATGTGCGCATGCCCGGAATGGACGGCATCGAAACGCTGAGAAAGATCAAAAAAACCAACCCCCTGCTGGAAGTCATCATGTTGACAGGGCATGCATGCCTGGAAATTGCCAGGGAAGGTATGGAGGTCGGCGCCTTTGATTATCTGATGAAACCCATCAACATTGATGAGTTGTTATACAAGCTTCAGGATGCATTCAAGAAAAAATCTATACAGATGGAAAAAATAAAACATCTCGAGGAGGTGATGATTTCCAGTAAACTGCCACAGTCCGACGATTAACTTTTTCATCGTTCCAATTACTTGCATCGAAAATTGGATGGCAAAGTACCGGCATCCCGCCTGCCGTGCGTTTAGTAAGCCTCAATGACGAAGGGTGTAGGAGGCGGCCAAAATATTTTTTGCCACCAGCATTTATCCACTTATCAACAATTAGGAGCAGCATCGACATGAACTTTTTTAAGCAATGGGGACATTTCATGATGATGGGCACTAGAGCTCACGCCGCATGGGAGCTTGAAGTGTCAAGAACGATTTTAGGTTCCAAAAAACGGCTTGCCATACTCGGCCTGTTTTCAATTCCAATTCTTCTGGGAGGCTATGCTTTTGCAGATCAAATAGCCGTGGCGCTCCCCAATTTTATCGGTGACAAAACCGCCTACAGTCCGGCGTTTTATTCAACCGGGATATTTGTCGCCTCCATTCTGATCGGCATCTGCGCCGGCCTGATCACCGGCTGTATTGGTGCCGGCGGTGGATTCGTGATTGCTCCCGCACTGATGAGCGCGGGCATCAAAGGTATTCTGGCTGTCGGAACCGATTTGTTTCACATTTTCGCCAAAGCCATCATGGGAAGCGTGATTCATAAAAAGCTGGGAAATATATCGGTGCCCTTAGCCCTCATTTTTTTGATCGGAGCCATGGTCGGAGCAACTACTGGTGGGGTAATCAACCGGTGGCTGTATGAAATCAATCCGGTCTTGAGCGATGCCTTTATTACCACGGTCTATTGTTTTATGCTGGGCGGCCTGGGGATTTACTCGCTTCTTGATTTTTTAGGTGCCAGAAAATCCGGTGCTTCAGGCGGCGCACATGACGGTAAATCGGAAGGCACAGAAATGGGCAATCTTCCCAGAAGACTTCAAGCCATAAAAATTCCTCCCATGATCACCTTTGACGAGGGCATCATTCCCGGAGGCCGCCAGATATCATGCGTATTTTTGATCCTGAGCGGTGTCCTGGTGGGATTAGCGGCCTCAATCATGGGTGTCGGCGGCGGGTTTTTAACCTTTCCGATTTTTGTCTATGTTTTGGGAGTATCTTCCCTGACAACCGTTGGAACTGACATTTTCCAGATCATCTTCACCGCTGGGTATGCTGGAATCACCCAGTACGCCATTTACGGATTTATTTTTTACACCCTGGCCATGGGCATGCTGCTGGGATCCCTGCTGGGAATCCAGATGGGCGCACTGGTCACCAAAGTGGTGCCCGGGATTACCATTCGGGGTTTTTATGCCTTATCTGTTCTGGCTGGATTTGTTAACCGGTTTTTTGCCCTTCCCAAAAAACTGGCGGATCTGGAATTCATCGCCCTTTCCAAAGAGACTTCCGTTCTCCTGGATAGAATTGGCGGCGTTCTCTTTTTCATTGTGATCGGGACTTTTGCGGTGTGGGTTATCGGCACATTTCTGATGAACATCAAAAAACTTAAGGGGGAGGTGGCCTGATGTTAGCCAACAAAAAAGAATTTTTCAGCGGCGTGGGGCTGATGGTAGCCTTTCTCGTGGTTCTTGTCATCATGTTCTCTCCGGTATTTGGCGGCCAAAACGGCCTGAATTATCTGGATGGTCTCTATAACTCCATTTCCAAAGGCTCCGCCTATTACATACCGGATCTGAAAATAAAGGCCGCCAAGCAGTCCGGAAATGCCATTACCGCATCGGTAGTGATGAAGGACGAGAAACAGGCCATGGAAACTGCTCCCCTGTTCCTGAAATCAGGAGCCATGGTCAATGTAGCAGGATCTGAAATCAAGGTCAGCGGGGATTTGGGCAGTATTTTGGCCAACTGCCTGGAAGATTCGGATCAGATGTTCAATAACAGGGGAGAAATTGTAAAAGACAAGTACAAGATGGATGAACGGCTGTCCATGTATAACTGGTGGATGGCATTAAAGGCCCTGACAAAGGATCTGAACAAGCAGAAGAAATTTGCCGAAACCAAGTTTATCGGCGATATCAACAAAAGAGCAGTTGAATGCTCCTACAATTACTACAAGGTCACACCGGAAAACATCTCCGCCAAATGGGGCCTTGTTGTGTTTTCACTGGTGTTTTATGTCGTTTACACCATGTGGTACGGCTTTGCCATTTTGTTCATGTTCGAAGGATGGGGGCTGAAGCTGGAACATTAATCCTGCACATAAATTCCGTTTGAAAAAGAGGGGATACGGGGTATCCCGCATCCCCTCTTTTCGATAAACCATGAAGTTCACCCGGTTAACCGTTCTTTGCGATACATCCCAGACATGAAAAAAATCCGTAATTTCTTCAAGAGCCTGTTTTCTTTCGATACTCAGCCCGAAGAACCCGAAAATATTGAAGAGCTTCGCGTAGCGTTCAGAGAGCGGTACCACAATTTCAAGCTCCTGTTAAGCGCCAACAACCGTTCCCTGGAAGTCATGGCGGAAATGGAACAAGCCCTTCAGGGAGATCGAACATTCAGCATGTCCTTTGTCCGGTCAAGCGCCACATCCATTTCAGTCAACGTGTTTCGCATGATCCAGAGCCTCCAACAGTTGGCGCCCGACAAATATGCAGAACTGGATGCCAGGTTCGTCACCATCGAACAGAGTGTCAACGCCATCCTCAAGCAAACCAGAACCCTGCCGACCGGCCGCCTGATTCTCCCCCTGAATGCCTTGGACAAAGACATGGCCGAAGTTGCAGGCAGCAAAATGGCCAATCTCGGCGAAGTCAAGAACCGCATTCACCTGAAAGTTCCTGCAGGTTTTGTGATCACATCCTCTGCCTTCAAGCGGTTCATGGACTACAACAGCCTTCAGGTGGAAATCGACCGCAAGCTCCAGTCCATTGATTCCGATGACATTGAGGATCTCTATTCGTTCAGCGCCGAAATCCAGCAATTAGTGATCCGCTCCCGGATTCCCGATGATCTGGAAGCAGCCATTAGCGGGGCCTGGGAAGACCTGGAAGCGGAAAGCGGTGGCAAGATAACGGTAGCGCTTCGCAGCAGCGCACTTGGGGAAGATGCAGAAGGCAGCTCATTTGCCGGCCAGTACCGCTCGGAGCTAAATGTCAGCTTCGAACACGTCTTTCAAGCATATAAGGAAGTGATTGCCAGCAAGTACAGCCTTCAGGCAATTACTTACAGAATGAACAAGGGTTTTCGTGACGAAGACATCCTGATGTGCGTCGGATGTCTGGTCATGGTAGATGCGGTGTCTGGCGGAGTCACATATTCCCGGAGCCCGGTCTCGAACCGTGATGACAGCATTTTTATCAATGCCGTATGGGGTCTTCCCAAATCGGTGGTGGACGGCAGCGTGGCATGCGACCTTTTTGTGGCCTCCAGGCAGCCTCAGCTTTCGATTGTCCGAAAGGATATCTGCCTTAAAGAACGAAAATTCGTCTGCTATCCCCAGGAAGGTGTCTGCCGCATGGATCTGACGGATGAAGAAAGCACCCGTCCCTGCCTGACGGACGATCAGGCTCAGCAGTTGGCGGAGATCGCCGTCCGCATCGAAAACCATTACGGCATGGCGCAGGACATCGAATGGGCGATTGCCGGAAGTGGAGCGATTCATATTCTGCAAAGTCGGCCGCTAAAACAGATTCACTCAGGGGAAACTGAAGACACCGCTATTGATCCCGAGCTGAAAAAGCTGCTCATCGTCGGCGGAGGTATCACTGCAAGCCCAGGCGCCGGCAGCGGCCCCGTATATCTCGGAGACCGGGGCGTGGATGTGCTGGCTTTTCCGGAAGGCGCCGTACTGGTAGCGCGCCAGGCTCTTCCCCGGTGGGCGTCCCTTTTAACTCGGGCTTCCGCCGTGATTACGGAACAGGGCGGATTTGCCGGACATCTGGCCAATGTAGCCAGGGAATTCGGTGTTCCGGCACTGTTCGGCATTCCGGATGCTGCAACGATTCTAAAGCAGGGTCAGGTTATCACCGTGGATGCCTCGCGCCAGGCAGTCTATGACGGGTTGGTTCCCGTCCTGCTTTCCGATACAGGTGTTTCCAAAACCTGTCTCATGAAAGGCAGCCCGGTACATGAGATACTGAAGCAGGTTAGCCAGCACATCATTCCGCTTCACCTGCTGGATCCGGACTCCCGTGAGTTCTGCCCCGCCAAATGTAGCACCTTTCACGACATTACCCGCTTCATTCATGAAAAATCCGTGATCGAAATGTTTGATTTTGGAAAGGATCATAATTTTTCAGAACGGTCCAGCAAACAGCTCTATTACCGGGTTCCCATGCAATGGTGGGTATTGAACCTGGATGACGGGTTCAAGGAAGAGGCGCAGGGAAAATATGTCACCCTGGATAACATTGACTCCATTCCCATGAAGTCATTCTGGAAAGGGTTTGTCGCCATTCCATGGGATGGTCCCCCGGCCATGGACAGAAAGGGCATGATGGCGGTGATGTATCAGTCCACGACCAACACTGCCTTGACCCCAGGTGTTCGATCTGCGTATTCAGAGCGCAATTATTTCATGATTTCCAGACACTATTGTAGTCTGAGTTCCCGACTGGGCTATCATTTCTCAACGATTGAGGCTTTGATCAGCGAAAGACCTAGGGAAAACTACATCAGTTTTCAATTCAAAGGAGGGGCTGCAGATACCAACCGGAAGCTCCGGCGCGTGCATTTTATCAAGGACATTCTGGAGGAGCTGGGATTTCGGGTTGAAATCAAGGAAGACCATCTGGTATCCCGCCTGGAAAACCATGATATGGCGCACATGGAAAAGCAAATGGAAATCCTTGGGTATCTGACCCTTCACACGCGCCAGCTCGACATGATCATGACTAACCCAGTATCTGTGAATTATTATCGGAACAAACTCAGAAAGGACATTGATACCATGAAGGCAGGGGACTGAGGGCAGGAACCGTTCTCCGTTTTCCATTCTCCGTTGACCGTTAAAAAGACGTTTACCGTTCACCGTCAAAGGTAAACGGTGAACGGTGAACGGCTTTTTGTATTATCAGGATGTAGCAGCGAATTTTTTTGGCAGGTCGTTGTCAATGACATAGATACAGACTTCTTTGGCGCCTTGCTGAGTATATCGGTATTTATTGCAGAGATTAGCTATCAGGAAGTTGACATCACTTCGAATGCGCTTGTCGTAAGTTTTAAAATCATCACTTCCATAGTCCTTGATGGCCATGCGGAAATTCTTGTTATCCATAAAAGGATCTAGTGCTTTTTCCTTCAGATTGAAGACATAGCGCTCATGAAGGGCATCAAACAAAAAGGTTTTTGTAATGGATTTTTCTTCCATCAGAATTTCCTGAGTCAGGGTTCGGGAAGTATATTCCTTTTGCACATCCTTTCGAAAAGACAGGCGTCTGGCTTGAACAGTTTTAGCTCCCAGCAGGTGATTTTCAATGCCTCGAAAGAAATCTTCCGTGATTTCAATGTGATCTCCGGTATATTTACAGACTTCCTCTGTGTCCAGCTCAAAATTGATTGCAAACATATAATTCTGAATGTCTTTTGAAATCCGATCCTCATTGAAATAATACAGTGATTCCTTGACCTCCTGTAAAATGGTGTAGTTGTACATGTGAAGCAGGGAATCCAGGAATCCTGATGGAATTGAGCGGGCCAGGTCCTTTCGAACGTTGGAAAAAAAATTATACAGAGCATTCATGTTGATCAGGCTGTCTTCTTTGGCGCAGGTGGAATAAAACTCGTTAAAAATCTTGATGGCATCGCGACCTGAAAAGCCGATTACTCCTTCAAATTCAGATTCAGCAATGATCTTTCGTCTGCGCTGAGCAGTAAATCGTTTTCGGTCTTCTTCCGTAAGCCATGGCGGAATGTGCCCGGTGTATATCTCCATTTTCAGCAGTTGAAGATTGTCATCGCAATACTGGCGATATTTTTCAGAGCTTCCAATCCATTCCAGAAGTGCGTCGGAACGAGTTTTGAGGCGGGAGGAAATGATGACCCGCGCAAAATTGTGAAGAACTCTGGGCAGGAAACATTCGTCAATGTGTTTGCCAAAAATATTGCGGTAAATACTCACTTCCGTCTGAATGTCCAGAACATAAGGAATGTTGATATATGCAATTCGATCTGAAAACGATTGAAAATCCTGAATGTTTTTTTTGTCTTCGGGATTCATGAGCGCCATGAACAGGGAATTGACATTTTCCTCGATATCTTCAACCTTGTGAACAGCCTCGCTGATAATGTTGTGGAGTTCAATCAACCGCTCGATATTGTGCGATTTGATGTCCATCAAGGTGTAAATCCCGTTGTTGGTCTTGGCGTACTGTGAATAAATGTATTTAACCTGATTGCTGTCCTTGAGCAAACCGTTGATGCGGGTCTGCAGCATGGGGTTGGTTAAGATATTCTGGCGCATGGGTCTGTCGCCGGGATTGAATACGGTAATCCCCTCTCCAAGCCTGCGGTTGAACTGATATGGCCGCGCGTAAATCATCTCGAATACTTTCGTGGGGCTTTTCAGTTTTTTAAGCAGAGCCTCATACAGTGAGCTGCATATTGTGCATGGGTTATCGTGAAAAACCCATTCATATTCCTTTTCTGTGAACAAATTCCACTTGAATTCATCATTATGAAACAGGTCGTCAAGAAATCCCCTGCGATAATTTTTGGGTATCATGAGAATGGGATGATCATGGCTGGGACAGGGAACCTCGACAAAGTTTTCAGGGAGATAGGCTGATGAATAGTCATCCAGAAATTTCTTGTCTTCTTGGTCGCAAGATTCGTCGGTTTCACAGGATGGCTCCAGAATGTTTTGCGGGGATCGGCTGAGCAGGTGAAGCATTCGATCCATTATCGGAATAGTGTCAGATTCAACGAATCCGCCCAAATCCTTTGAAGCCAGACGCCATACAGTTTCATAGCGAAAACCGTCCTCGGTATTGGTGTATTCCTCAAATTTCTTTAAAAGGTTGTTGAGAAAAGTGCTTTTTCCGCAGCCTGGCGGACCGTCAAAAATGTATATCTTGTTTTGCTGCGCCCCTCGCTTGAGCGCATCCACCTGGTTGATCAGTCGATTGGCAAACAGTCGATCTGCAAAAAACGGGTGGTCAGCTCCTTCAACAAAGAGTTTGCTGCAATCATAATTAATAAAATTAATCGACTCCGGATCATCCGGATATTCATCCACGCCTTCCCCAACATAAGCCATCATCATATCATGGAACACCTGAAAAACATTTCGAAGTACCCGTGAAGGCCTCACAGACATGATTTTGATGAAGTCCTGAAAGAAAATAGGGGCGCGCTGATCCTGTTCGCTGATAACTTTGTCCAGGTGCTGAAGGGCAAGTTTAATATTTTCCATATATTGAGCCTTAAAAGACATGAGGTGTGAATAGTGAATGTCAGTCTAAACTTGGTGCCTTGCACCATTCACAGTTTTATAAGATTTTCTTCGAAAGCTTGCGTTTTTCCATGGTATAAACGATCCGTTGCCACTTGATTTGCGGTTCCTGAAGTGCATCCAATTTTGGTTTTTTGCTGGCGGCATCGGTTTTCGGCGTTGGCGGAGATAGCGATATCACTTCACTGGTCTCGAGCTGTACCGGACCTCCCCAAAGGTATTCCATACCCATCAGGGTATTGGCGATAAATTCCGTAACCAGCGGTTTTTCTTCAAAACGGTGATTCAGGTAAAGAGTGTTGTTGATTCGCTTCTCCGGTATGATTTCAACATAAGGGGGATGGTAGAGCGTATCCATCAGCATATTTCGGTAATCTCTGACTTTTCGGCTTTTCACATAGTATTCCCAGACCATCCGCTCTTCATTCAGCCGTTTTCCGGCTACAAAAAGCTTGTTCAACGTCATGAAATTCTGATCCACAAAAGTATTGATAAAGGAGAAATCACTGAAGTTTTCACGCACATGGAATATGGCTTCCCGGCCTGCGCCTGTTTTTGCATCAAAACAATCCCGCTGAATTTCATTTTGAATTTTTTGAAACTGGTACGAAAACTTCCCCTTATTAGCCATATCTTCAATATAATAAAAGAGTCGCATGCCCAGGGCATAAGGATTCAGCCCCACACGGGGCATGGATGTTACACCAGCGTTGACCCTGGCGAACTCAACCTCGTGGCTTCGAATCCTGTCATCCTGAAGAAACAGCGTTTCGTGCCAGTAACTGGCCCAGCCTTCATTCAATATCTTGGTTCGGATCTGCGGCTGAAAAAACAAGGATGTGTTGCGAACCACCTGCATAACCAGCTTCATCCACCGGTTCTCTTCCTTATTAATAAAATCCGAATGATCCATCAGGTACTGAAGCACATCTACACCACGTTGCGAAGCAATGCTTTTGCTTTTGATGAAAAGCGCTTCAAACTCGGGATACTTTCGGAGTACGTCTGAAAAAAAAGTCTGTTCCCCAAGGTCGCCATGTAATTTGTCACAGGCGTTATAGGCTTCTATTTCCTTGATGAATTCTCCGATTTTAATTTTTTTGATATCCTGAAGAAATACATCAAAATAATAATCCAACTTGTCTGATTGCCGCGAAGCCG
>CAIMCT010000455.1 GCA_903839535.1 uncultured Desulfobacteraceae bacterium | reverse complement strand
CGATAAAGTAATGCATAATATCTCCTTTTATGAATCAACATGCAATACTATATCGGCCTCTTTAGGAGGATATAGGTCTCCTCCCAAAAATCAAATATAACCAGGTTTATTTCAATGAACAGAATCCAACTGAATTTTGTGACAATAGAAAAAACATCAGTCACTAATGACAAAATCCGGTTTGGGTTTTCTCCCCAGAAGCCAAGCATAGAGATCATGCGTTTTTTGCGCTTGGACCGACCAGAGATATTGGGAGCGAACAAGTTCCTTTCCTCGTTTCCCCATTTCTTCCAAATGCATAGGACTTAAAACCATCATACATCTGAGTGCGTCAACCAGACCATCCACCGAGGCATCCACCCACCAGCCAGACTGATAAGTTATCAGATTTTCCCACGATGTGCCTTTTGTGGTAATGACAGGCACCCCCGCTGCCAAAGATTCTAAAACGATTATCGGAGCACCTTCGCTATACGAAGGCAGCACAAATACATGTGAAGCTGCAAAGGCATCAAGTTTGATCTGATCATACAGAGGACATATTAATTTTACCAAATCCTGAAGTCTCAATTTTTCCACAAGAGACTCAATCTCTTTTTTATGGTTAAATTCATCCACACCAGCGATAACTAATATCCAATTGGCAGCAAATTCACATCGAACACGGTGAATGGCCTGTAGCAGCATGGGAAGGCCTTTTTTAGGAGTGATACGCGATAGGAAAAAGATAATGCAGCGATCTTTCGGAAGATTAAAATGATCAAGAAATCGTTTGGCAATACCGGAACTATTCAGCCACTGCTCGGATACACCGTTTGGTATTAATGCGATGGGGTTTCTCAATCCAAAATCCCTAAAATCTGTGATCTCAGCTTCTGCGGTGGCGTGCAAGCATGCTGCATGCTGAAGATTCTCATTTTCGTAAGCAAGCAGGGCAAGTTTTTTTTTCAACACAGATCGCTTTAATGCCCATTTTTGTAGTGACCCATGCGGTGCGATAATAACAGGCGTGCGATGCTTCCGACGAAATACATTACTTACCTGAGAGCATGCAGTCCATATACCATGCTGATGTACGATATTAAATCCATCACTGTTTATCTTTGCTGCGCACATCATTGCTTGGCTATAAGCTAAGCTTGCAATACCGATTGCCGGAAAAGATACAATTTGCTTCTCAGCAATGCAAATAGATGCTACAGTGCCATGGATATCTTCTATTTCATTCTGACACCATATTTTGGCAATACAACCTATTTCATTCTGCGCTTTTGCTAGATTTAACGCAACATGGCCTAAACCGAAAGATTCCCTTCCAACATTCGGCGTATTATGTAAAATAGAGATGGTCATTTTTACCAAACTAACTCCCTCATGTTATAAACATTGATATCGAAAGATATTATTGCCTTTGTAAAAAAACATGCTCACATATCATTCTCGAAATTGTTCTGTAATCAAAAAGTGATTTGGCGATTGCTGAAGCATTGCTTGATAGTTTTGATTGTAGTGTTTCATCAGCGAGTACCAAATTGATCGCATCAGCAAGATCCTTTGCGCTTCCTGGTTCGCAGAAGATAACATGCTCCATATGTTTTAAATGCTTATCCAGTTCACAGATTCGTGACGAGACAATGGGTCGTCCGGCAGCCAAGTATTCTGCAATTTTAATTGGTGATGCTACATGATTCAGCGGGTGGTCAATTTTTGGCATCACAAGAACATCTGACGCGTTAAGTAAATCAACAACGTCCTGCATCGGAAGATGGCCGGTAAAGATCGTGTAACTTGCCGCATTAAAATCTTGCGCAAATGCCTGAAAATCCATTTTTTTCCCGAGAACTTGGTCTATATCAAGCGCCTTTCCAGCAATGACCAAGACAACATCCGGACACTTTTGCGCTACAATCCCTATTCCAGCCAAAAGAATGTCAATCCCCTCGAGTGTATCCAACGTACCACAGTAAGTAACAATTTTTTTCCCCTCCAGATTAAACTTTTCCTTAAACCTTAGGCCATTACCCCCCACAAACATGCCAGTGTCCGCTGGAGCCAATATTTGAAGACGGGACGACTTTGGAGCAAAACGAGCATAGCGCTGCACCAGTTTTGACGTACCCAGAATAACGACAAGGCCAGATAGGTTAGCTAAAGAAATATCAACAACGTTTATCAGCAATCTCTTCAGCTTTGTAACCAAACTCATATTTGCTGGTTTGGGCTGGATATCAGCCATAAAGTAAACACAGCACCTATTTATAATAGCAGCGACAGCAGCAACTAATGCAAAACTTAATACTGGTCCATAAAATAAAAGAAGATCATAATCGCCATTGATCGTACGGTTAAGTAAGTTGGCAAGTATCATGAAATGAATTTTGAGCTTGTTTAAATATCGCGGATCGCTTACATGCCCAGACAGGTAAGCGAATGATCGTGCTTGAAAATTGTCAATGTCAACTTCGCGTTTATTTTGATCATCGCCGTATGTTGTTACAACTTCAACCTGATTACCATTGGCCGCAAATCCTTTTGCAAGCATGTGCATGCAACGGGCCGCGCCTCCTGAACCGCCAGGGAAAATGCAAGCACCCGCAATAATAATTTTTCTTTTTTCTTTCATTTTGTTGTTATCGAGAGTGCAGGTATGTATGCATTTTGTGATTTGAAATAGGTTCACTTTTTGAAATTGCAAGCCATAAAGCTAATCCAAGAAAAGCGTACAACGCCTGGTACGCATCTTCACGCGGATATCCAAAGCAAGAGTGATATATAGTAAAAAATAGCGCCGATAAAATAAATAATAACATTGGTCTCTTCTTTTTTCGCTGCATGTATCTGAAAACATGCAGCGCAGAGAGAAAAAAAGGGAGAAAGGAAAGAACCATTCCAGGAATGCCAATTCGTTGAGTCCACCTTATGAAGTCATTATGAGGACCACTAATAATGACACTGGATAAACCCGCACCAACTAAATATTCTTGTACATTTAACAATCCTAATCCATCTTTAATTATTTCCTCCCTTCCTCCTGTATCAAAAAATCCGGCTACTGATGAGTATCTAACTTCGATGACATCGTGAACATTATACTCAGACGTTGCATAGTAATTTGCCACCATAAAAATTACAGAACATGCAATAATGAACAATAAACATTTAATTGCTTTATTTTTAGTTGGAACACACATTAGCATCAGCAAAGTCATAAAGATGCAAAATATCATTCCCTGTCTGCAACCACTCACCATCATATATAAAAAGATAAACAATTCAACAGCAAGAAATGAAAGTTTAAATATTTTAATGCGCAATTCAACAACAAGGTATAATGATGCAATAAATGGAAACGTTAAATAGGACACATAAGTGTTCCTTTGAAGACCATAGCCACCCAAACTTACAATATCCATAATATTTTTTGATGGTAAAAATTCAATATCATAAAGAAAAGCAACAATGCTGAATGGTGCAACTAATGCCACTATTCCTGCTAACAGTTTAAGTTCCTTTTCCGATAAACCCCGCAATGCCAAGTAGCATACCATTGGAATGTATAATAGCGCATTTCTAAGTACATATAACGTTAGGTTTACATTTAATAAGTTCTCAGAAGTTTCGGTAGCATCAAATCCGTATAGATTGACACCAGGGTCAAATAGAGCAAAAAATATTAATGTGAATAAAGATAAAAATATATAAAATACTTCCGGACGCATTGACAATCCAATTTGGTATTTTAAAAAATATTTTAATAAATTATG
>CAIMCT010000454.1 GCA_903839535.1 uncultured Desulfobacteraceae bacterium | reverse complement strand
GAATCATTGGTCAGCCACTGAATATCATCAGGCAGCTTGGGACTGGCTTGCGCCGGCCCGGACAGGATCAGCACGATAACAAGTCCCGAAATTAGTATCAGCAGTTTTGTCATTTTCATTTCCTTTCGATTTACCCCTCGCTTTTATTCATAGGTGCTGTGCAGCTTCGGATCAAAGGCTTCCCGAACGGCCTCGCCGATAAATGTCACGAGCATAAGGGTCAGGATCATTGCAAAAATAACCGAGCCCACAATCCACCAGGCATCCATATTATCCCATCCCTGCTGAAGCAGTTCTCCCCAGCTTGGCGTGGGAGGCGCCAAGCCAAAACCCAGATAATCCAGAGATGTCAAAGCTACAATGCCGCCAGAAACAGAAAACGGCGCATAAGTGACAATCACGGAAACAGTGTTGGGAATAATGTGCTTGAAAATAATTCGAAAATCCGAAGCGCCCAAGGCTTTTGCAGCCAAAACATATTCCCTGGCCCGTTCCTTGTAAGTCACGGTGCGAAGAGTCCAGGTCAGGCTTGTCCATCCGAAAAACACCATGATAAGGATCAGCAGGAAAAAATTCGGAACTACTATTGATGAGATGATGATGATGACATACAGAAACGGAATATTCGTCCATATCTCGATAATACGCTGAAAAATCAGGTCAAATTTTCCGCCCCAGTATCCCATGGCGCACCCCACCGTAACGCCCACCAGGTAATTGACAATTAAAAGCGTCAGGGAAAAGAAAATTGCGATGCGAAAGCCATAAACCAGCCGGGCCGCCATATCCCTGGCGGAGGTATCCGTGCCCAGAAAATGACTGTCTTTAAAAGAAGGCGGAAATGGCGGATATTCATCTTTGCGAAGATCGTTTTCAAGGGGATTGAAGGGAATCAGCGGCATCAGCACCCAGTCGGAGCCGCCTTCGGCCTGCAATCGCAGGGAAAGTTCCCTGTAATTGGTTTCGTAAGGGTAATCCAGGCCAAAGCCTGTTCCGGGAATCATTGCGCTATATACCGGGAAATAATATCTACTCTGATAACGGACAACAAGCGCCCGGCTGTTGACCAGAACCTCCGCAAACATTGATGCCAGAATCAGGACAGAAAAGATAATAAACGCGTAATATCCGCGTTTGATCGACTTGAATCGCCGAAGTTTTTTCCGGGTCAGGGGACTGAAGGTCACGGCATCTCTCCTTTATCGCCCATGACTGAACTGCACCCTGGGATCCACCAGCGCCACGCAGAGATCAGAGAGAATATTGCCAATCATAAAGAGCAGTGATGAGATAACCAAAATCCCCATGACCACCGGATAATCCCGGTCAATGACCGATTCGTATCCCAATAGTCCCATCCCGTTGATGTTAAAGACTTTTTCAATGAGAAAAGATCCGCTAAGGATAATGGAAATATTGTCTCCGAAAGTGGTGGCGACGGGAATCAGGCTGTTTCGCAGCGCATGCCGGAAAACCGCCTGTTTAAAGGAAAGACCCTTGGCGATCGCGGTTCGCACATAGTCTGCGGACAGATTATCCATTAGCGCATTTTTCATCAGAAGGGTCAAAACCGAAAAAGACCCAAGCATATATGCAGTCAGTGGCAAAGCGGTGTGCCAGAGTAAATCCCCGATTTTATGGATAACGGTAAACTCCTCGAAATCATCGCTTACCAGTCCTCCCAGCGGGAAAATCTCCCAGTGAGATGCCAGAAGGACGAGAAGCAGCACTCCAACCACCCATCCGGGAATGGCATATCCCGTAAACACGACAACGGAGGTGATATTGTCATAAACGCTCTTGTGCCGAACCGCCTTTGAAATGCCCAGCGGAATACAGACTCCATAAACCATCACCATCGAAAACAGCCCGAAATACAGGGAGATGGGGATTCGGCTCCGAATCATCAGCCAGACCGGCTCGTAATAGCGGGTGGATGTTCCCAGATCGCCGCTCAGCACCTTTGCCAGCCACTGGCCATAGCTGACGAGGACGGGCTTGTCAAACCCGTAGTAGGCTTTCAGTACCTGAATCTGGTCAGCGGAAAGGGGCTGTCGCTGACTGTCTCCGGCAGCCCCTGTTGACTTTCCGCCTTCTCTGCCCTGCATCTGCTGGGCCTGAAGCATCATCCGCTCAATGGGGCCGCCCGGAACCACGCGTGTAATGGCGAAAACCAGGATAGTAATCCCCAGAAACGTCGGAACAATCAGCAACGCCCTTCGAATAAAGTAGGCTATCACCGTCTATTTGACCTGAATGCCTTCGAGTTTCCACAGAGTGGAATTACTCGGCCTGGCGAATGTCCAGAACTCCTGAAATTTCACGGGTTCTGCGTTATCGCCCTTAACCACCTTACCGCTGGATTCCTCAACCGTATAATCCAGAAGATTGGCCGTAAATAGCACCTTGACAAACACTTCCTGGCCTTCCGTGCCAACATCGACAATTTCAATACTGCGAACCGCAATGTTTTCAAGCCGGTTGATAAGCCCTTTTTGTTTGAGGTCGGCAAACTGGGCGTCATATTCGGTTTTCAGTTGCTGGCCGATAAGCCCCTGAACAGATGTTGTATCCCGCCGCATCCAGGCAGCCTGAACCTTGAAAAATACGTCCTGGGCGATTTCCTTGAATTTTTCAGGATCAAAGTCCGGCTCTGACTGTTTGACAAGATCAAAACCGTTTGCTGAGGGCGTGGGAAAAGCGGGCGGGACGGAAGGCGGTCCCTGAAAGCCATCCGGCTGTGAATTGCCGGTAGAAAACGGATTAAACGGCGGCGACATGGGATTTCTTGAACCCATATTTGGTTTGATGAATCGCTTGTAGAGAAAAAAACCCAGTCCGCCTAAAATCAATAGTTCAAAGAAACCGATGCCGCTTCCACCGACACCTCCACCTCCACCTCCGCCTCCTCCGCTATATCCGGGTCTGCTAAAGAGCATATTGCCGATCATTCCGCCCACAAGACCGCCACCGACTCCTTTCAGAAAACTGCTGCCACCTCCCCCCCCAAAGGACCCGCTGGCCGGTGCTGGGGGTGGAACCGAAGGACCAGAAGAATTTCCAAAGGATCTGGATGGACTGCTGCCGAACCCCCCACTTCTGGAGCCGCTGCTGGAGCCGCCAAATGATCTACCGCCACTGCTGGATCGGGCATCCGCAAGATCGGAAAGGCCCATGACAACCAGAACGGCAAAGAGCAAACCAAGAAGCGTTATTCGCTTTATTGATGAAGTTTTATTGAACATAACGTGCCTCCAAATATAAAAAGTAAAAAAAGTTGACAGCATATTGTTTTAGATTAATTTTCTTTGCGATCTTTGCGCCTTTGCGGTGAATAAAAACTCAGTTGATTTCACGGATCAATCTCAACAATTGTCCTGCGAACGATTCCGCCATCCGGCAGCGAAAATTCCTTGCGAACCAGATGCAGCTTTTTTTGGACGAACAACTGAACGCATTCAGGATAGAGCTTCCACTCCTGCTTCAGCCCTTTTTTCTTGATACAGTCCAGCGTATCACCGGGGAGAATCGGAAATGTCCGCTGCCCGATAATCGGCCCTGAATCCTCCCCATAATCCACGAAATGCACGGTGCAACCACCAACCTTGCAGCCATGACGAAATGTGTCCCCGTACCCATCGGTTCCAGGAAATGCGGGAAGGATGGCGGGATGAATGTTCATAATCCGGGACTGCCCTGGTGAAACATTGACCCGATCAATAAAATACGGCGTTAAATTTCGCATGAATCCGGCAAGAACGAGAAGATCAAATTCATATCCGGCCATTTGCATCAACAGCTCAGATTCAGCCATGGCGCGGGATTTGAGAAAATCCGATACCTGGTTAACAGACGCACCCTCCGGGAAAATATGTTGCTTATGCTGACAGTCCTGCAGACTGAAATCTTCCGGCAACCGGGATTCCGATGGCAAGCTGCGAAATCGCCGGAGGATGTCCCGATAATCCACTACAAAATGCGCAATTCCACGATGCCGCGCCCTGTCCAGACCGCCAGCGGACGGGTTGTCGGATCCAACAAATACCATCTTGCCATCAATGGCTCCGGACTCACAGGCATCAATGATGGCCTGAAGATTGGTTCCGCCTCCTGAAATCAAAGCCCCAATGCGAACTGCTGAATTCATCCATCCCCCCCAAGCAACTTAAATTTCACAAACTCATGAGTCGACAAACTCACAGTCTTACGCCTCATACATTCCACCTTTTGCCACCTGCCACCTAATTCCTGCTCTTAATGACTTCTGTACATTGACATTATACGAACATGATACTATAATCACCCATATTAATAAACCAATTTATGAAAGGAAACAGGTTATGGCGGAAAACGTATTTGAAATTGATGATAGCCGTTTTGAAGCAGAGGTATTGCAGGAGCGGACTCCGGTACTGGTAGATTTTTGGGCGCCATGGTGCGGGCCGTGCAGGGCTATCGGCCCAGTTGTGGAAGAACTTTCTGTAAAATTCGGTGATAAAATCAAGTTTAAAAAATGCAATGTGGACGACAATCCCATTACCCCATCCAAATATGGAATCAAATCCATTCCTACCCTGATTTTTTTTAAAGACGGAAAGGTATTCAACCAGGTGGTCGGTGTCGTGGCCAAATCCAAGCTTGAAGATATGATCAACAATGTGCTGGCGTAACTGAAAACGATCTTGTTGATCGTTTATTTTCCCTTTTCACCCTGTGAGCAGTAAACAAAACGGAACCTGATTTTCAACGGTCCCACCCGACGTTGATTACTGCTCACCGCTTACCCTATGGTCTCATTCACCCATGAAATACAAACTGATCTTGCCGGTTGTGGCGATGCTGCTGTTTTCAGGCTGCGCCTCGTTTTTTGGTAGTAAAGCAGATGAAAAGACCGCACAGGAACTCGTCAACGATGGAATGGAAGCATTTAATAGTCAACATTACCGTTCCGCCATCGAGTCGTTCGACAAGCTCAAAGACTGGTATCCGTTCAGCAAATACGCTATTCTGGCCGAGCTTAAAATTGCAGATGCACATTTTTATCTGGGAGAATATGAAGCCGCCATTGCCGCGTATGAATCTTTTGAAAATCTTCATCCCCGCAATGAGGCCACACCTTATGTGATCTTTCAGCGAGGCCTGAGCTACATCGACCAGATGGAAACCGTCGACAGAGACCAGACCTCGGCCAAAAAGGCCATTGAAATCTTCAACCGCCTCAAGAAGACGTATCCGGCTTCAGAATACACCGCTCAGGCTGATAACTATATTCGTCTGTCCCTGAAAAACATGGCTGGCCATGAATTCTATGTGGGTGAATTTTATTTCAAAAACAAGCATTACAAAGCAGCGGTATTGCGGTTTAGGGCAGTTGTTTCCAATTATCCCGATGTCGGTTTCACCCAGAAATCGCTAGAGTACATTGCCCGATGCGAAGCCGAACTGGCGAGGGAAGAAGCCTCACCAGAAAAAAAAGTTTCATGGTGGCGCTTGTGGCGGGCACCGTCTTTCTAATTCTGGCCCGTAGATAAATTCCTTTACACCTGATTGATTTTGCGATAGATATACAGATTCGATTTGAGAATTACCAAAGAATATATTATTCATGACCTTGTTCGGTCACCAGAAGCAAATAAGAGCCACTGTTTCGGCGATGTTGCTTCGAAACTTGAGATTTTTAAGAAATACGGAGATATGATTATGTCCAAGATTTGTGAAATTTGTGGAAAGAAACCCATGATCGGCTGTAATGTCAGCCATGCTCACAACGTTACCAAACGTCGATTCAATCCGAATCTTCAACGGGTTCGTTCATTGAATAACGGCAGAGTTCAAAAGATCATGGTATGCACCAACTGCATAAAGTCAGGGCGTATTGTAAAGGCCCCTTAACCATCAATGCGCTGAACATCCTGGATAGCCTTAACCTTTCGAATTTCAGATAACAACCGATTCAGATGCTCGGTATTTCGAACCGTTAGAGTAAACAGGCTATCCACAATTTCACTCTCGCTGATTTTTGAATTTACGCTGAGGATGTTTGCTCCGTTCTTGCTGATGGTCATGGCCAGATCCGCCAGCAGCCCTACCCGGTCATAAGATTTCACATGAATTTTTACCGGATAGGTTTCCGTGATTGTCTTGTCCCATTCCACATCAATCTGCCGTTCTGAGTTCATAGTTAACGCGTTTATGCAGCTTGCCCGGTGAATCGTGACTCCAAAACCTCGGGTTATATATCCGGTAATGGCATCTCCCGGCACAGGCTCGCAACACTTGCCAAACTTCACCAGAATGTCGTCCATTCCCTTTACAATCACACCGTCTGTTTTTGATTTTTTCTTTCGGACCTTCCCGATAATTTTGTTCAGAAAAGATTCCTGAATCTCTTCTGGATCGGCCTTTATGGAAAATCTACGAGTAATCTGAAGTGGGGTTATCTTGCCATATCCCACGCTGGCAAACATATCATCGACAGCTTTAAACCCAAAATGGGCAACCGCCTCATCCATTTCCGGTGTCTTGACCAGTTCATTGAAATTAAGCCGGTTTTTTCGAAACGCCTTGTCGCACATTTCGCGACCAAGACTGATGCTGCGATCTTTTTCCTGAGCCCGAACCCATTGCTGTATCTTGGAGCGCGCCTTAACGGTTCTGACAAATCCAAGCCAGTCCTTGCTGGGAGAATGGTTTTTGGTGGTGATGATTTCAACACTGTCGCCAGTCGCCAGTTGATACTGGAGCGGCACGATCCTGCTGTTTACCTTGGCACCGGTACATTGGTTGCCTACCTCCGTGTGGATCATATAGGCGAAATCAACCGGAGTCGCCCCTTTGGAAAGGGCTTTTACTTCCCCACGCGGCGTAAACACATAAACGTCATCCGGAAACAGATCCAGGCGGACATTTTCCATGAACTCGGTGGGATTGCGGATATTGCGCTGATTTTCAATCAGGTTTTGAATCCAGGCAAACTGCCGGGTAACAGCCTCATCAAACTTCTGACCTTCCTTGTAGCTCCAATGTGCGGCAATGCCGGCCTTGGCTACTTTGTCCATCTCCCATGTCCGAATCTGAATTTCGATCCGTTTGCCGTCTGGGCCAATTACCGTGGTGTGGAGAGATTGGTACATGTTGGGTTTGGGGCGCCCAATGTAGTCCTTAATCTTGGAGTCGATTGGCTTCCACATGCCATGAATCAGTCCCAGAGCTGCATAGCAATGGGTCACACTGTCGAGAACAATTCTAAACGCTATGATATCGTAGATTTCTTCAAAAGGCAGGGACTGCTTGATCATTTTCTGACGGATGCTTAGCAGATTTTTATACCTTCCCATCACCTGACATTTCAGGCTGTTTTCCACCATGGTCTCACGAATCAGAACCTTGACTTTTTCTATGTAGGTTTCCCGTTCAATCATATCCTTGCTTAGCAGATACTTGATATTCTCATAATCCTCCGGCTGAAGATACCGAAATGAAATATCCTCCAGTTCATTCTTGATCCAGTATATGCCCAGGCGGGATGCGATCGGTGCATAAATATCGAGGGTTTCCTGAGCAATTTCCTGCTTGCGTTTTTCGCTTTTATGATACTGAAGGGTCCGCATGTTGTGAATCCGGTCCGCCAGCTTGATGAGAATGACCCTAATGTCATCGGCCATTGCCAGCAGCATTTTTCGAATGCTTTCCGCCTGCCTGGCCTGTGAACTGTCGAAAGTAACTGAACTTAGTTTGGTGACACCGGACACTATATGGACCACTTCCGGACCAAAAATCTCCCCAATCTCTTCATGTGTGGCATGGGTATCCTCAATGACATCATGAAGAAGGCCAGCCGCTATGCTGACGGGATCCAGATTCATGTCCGCCAGAATGCCGGCCACCTCCAGCGGGTGAGAAAGATAGGGCTCCCCGCTAAGGCGCACCTGACCATCATGCACCCTTGCAGAATATATATACGCCCGCTCAACCAGACCGGTGTCCGCTTCAGGGTCATAATCAGTAATCTTGTCTATAATATCGTTGATTCGAATCATGATCGTACTCTTTTTGATAAATGCGGTAAAAACCTAATAAGCTTTGGCAAAGACTACCCTTTGCCCGCTTTGGGCGCTGCAGCAGATACACTGACCTTCTTCGGGCTTGCTGTCGAAGGGAATGCATCTAATGGTCACGCTGAGATCCTCCTTGATGGTAGCTTCACAAGCTGGCGATCCGCACCAGTGAGACATGGCGAAACCACCATGAATTTCCGGTTTTTCCAGATTCTTTGCTGTAAAAAAATCATAAAAATCCGTTTTGTCGTCAATTTCCCGTGTATTCTCATCTCTGAAGTTAAGGGCGCGCTCATATAGCACCAATTGAATTTCATCCAGTATCTGGGGAATTTCCGCCAGAAACTTGGCGCGGGTCATAGACACCTTCTCCTTGTGGCTTTTATCCCGACGGGCGAAGACTACCGAATTTTCCGCCATATCACGGGGACCGATTTCAACACGAATGGGGATTCCCTTTCGTATCCAGTCCCAGCCTCTGGCTCCGCCGATATCCCTGTCGTCAATTTCAACCTGAATTCTGCGGTGGTGATAGTCCAGATCTCTCAACTTGGATGCCAGGCGCTGAGTATAGGACATGATATCCGCGCGCTCATCGGCATTTCGAATAATCGGCAACAGAACAACGTGGGCTGAGGCAATCATCGGAGGCAGGATAACCCCGTCGTCATCCCCGTGGGTCATGATAACCCCGCCGATCATCCGGGTTGAAGCACCCCATGATGTTGTCCATCCATATTCTTCGGTTTCCTCCCTGGTCTGATATTTAATTTGAGAAGCTTTTGCAAAATTCTGCCCCAGAAAATGGGAAGTTCCAGCCTGAAGGGCTTTTCGATCCTGCATCATGGCCTCGATGCACAGGGTTTCGACTGCGCCTGGAAAAGTCTCTGCAAGACTCTTTTTGCCTCGAAGTACGGGAATGGCCAGATACTCTTCCACAAATTTTGCGTAAATATCCAGCATCATTTCAGTCCGTTCATAAGCTTCATCGGAAGTGGCATGAACAGTATGGCCTTCCTGCCACAGGAACTCGCTGGTTCGCAGAAAAATGCGGGTCCGCATTTCCCAGCGCACCACATTCCCCCACTGATTCAGCAGCATGGGAAGGTCGCGATAACTGCTGATCCATTTGGAAAAGGCATCGCCAATGATTGTTTCGGAGGTTGGCCGAACCACCAGTGGTTCGGTGAGTTTGCCAGCCGGAACAAGTTCACCATTGGGCCCTTTTTCCAGCCGGTGATGGGTAACCACGGCGCATTCCTTGGCAAATCCCTCGACATGGTCAGCTTCTCTTTGAAGAAAACTGAGCGGAATGAACAAGGGAAAATAGGCATTCTTTACCCCGGTTTCCTTAAACATATCGTCCAGCACCCGCACCATGTTTTCCCACACGGCATAGCCCCATGGTTTAATCACCATACAGCCCCTTACCGGGGAGTTTTCCGCCATTTCAGATGCCTTGACCACCTGCTGGTACCACTCCGGATAATCTTCTACTCGTGTTGGAGTGATTGCTGTCTTTTCTTTTTTTGCCATAATCATCCTCTCTGTATCGTTAATAAGAAATCGCTGCTATTTATGTGTAACCGTTCACTCCCCCTCCCAGCGGGAGGGGGCCGGGGGGAGGGCAAGTGTTTGGTGCCATGCCTGCAATTTCGCTTAGCAGCGCCTCAACCAGCTTTTCCTGGGGCAACTGCTCAATCACTTTACCCTGCTTGAACAAAATACCGGTTCCATCACCGCCTGCAATTCCGATGTCCGCTTCGCGGGCTTCGCCGGGACCATTGACCACACACCCCATAATTGCTATTTTAATATCCAGCTTGCTGGATGACAATGCCTTTTCAACCTGTTCCACCGTGTCAAAAAGATTAAATCTGCACCTGCCGCAGGTTGGGCAGGAAATGATCTCCGGGCCCCTTCGGCGGATATTGAGGGCCTTGAGTATTTCATAGCCGGTTCGAATTTCTTCCACCGGATCTCTTGTAAGCGAAACCCTAATTGTGTCGCCGATACCTTCATACAGCAGCATTCCAATGCCGAGAGAAGATTTGACAATTCCCGAGTACAACGAGCCTGCTTCCGTAACCCCGACATGCAGGGGCAGATCGGTTTTTTCCGAAAGAAGCCTGTATGCTTCCAGGGTTCGGTGAACATCGGATGCCTTGATGGATACTTTCAGCTCATGAAAATCCATGGCGCGCAACTTCTCAATATTCCGAAATGCGCTTTCAACCATCGCTTGTGCATTGACTCCGTGATGTTTTTTTACTATATCCTTTTCCAGTGATCCGGAATTAACACCGATTCGAATGGAAATCTGACAGGATTTGGCGCAACTGACGACTGCCTGAATTTTTTTAAGGCTGCCGATATTACCTGGATTGATGCGAAGACCGTCCGCCCCTGCCTTTGCAGCGGCAATGGCCAGTCGATAATCAAAATGAATATCGGCTATCAGCGGGATGGCGATCTGTTTTTTTATGGCGGAAAGTGCTTTGGCTGCTTCCATATCAGGAACGGCCACCCGAACGATTTCGCAACCAGCCTCTTCCAACCGGTGAATCTGCGCCACCGTGGCCGGAATATCCTGGGTAAACGTATTGGTCATGGATTGAACAGCTATTGGCACCATGCCGCCAATTTTTACTGATCCCACCCAAATCTGCCGGGTGGGTTTACGCTGGATGGGGAGTATCATAAATCCATCATGTTGTGGCATGTTATGAGAATGAACAAAAACCAGACATACTGTACACGGGCATAAACTGCACTATTCAATTGGTATTCAATTCACTGCAAAGGCGCAAACGCAAAGAAGACAATAATTCCATTGAATATTTTCTTTGCGGTGAATAAAAATTCAGTCATTGACCCGCTCAAAGTATAGTATGCAACCAAAAGGCATGCTCCCTTTTTCATACTTCAATTTTTCATGAAAAACAAATACAAATCGCAACCTGCAAGGAGAATCTGTTTATGAAGCCTGATAACAACACTGATAACAACCCTGATACCGTCGAAGACATCTCCCGCATTCAACAGTCCATATCTCAACAAGCCGTCAAGCAGAAGCTTGGCTGCGTTGCAGCATTTGAAATTGCAACGAAGCTGAATGTTCCCCCAATATCCGTCGGCAAGACGCTGGACCTTATGGATTATCGTATCACTCATTGTCAGCTCGGCTTATTTGGACATAGCCCTGAAAAAAAAATTGTGACCCCTGAAAAGACTATTGGCATTGGGCTGAAGACTGCTTTGGAAGCTGCGACAGAAAATGGCAGGCTCTCCTGCCTGAAGGCATGGGAAATCGCCGAGCAGCTTCAGATTCCGAAGATTGCAGTCAGCAATGCATGTGAAGGTCTGGGAATGAAAATTAAGCCCTGCCAACTCGGAGCGTTTTGAGAGGGAATCTATCGCGTTAATTGATTTCAGGTGCGAAATGATAGGGGCGACCGGCCGGTTGCCCTTACAGGAGGAAGTTGATGCATTTAAAGAAATTGATGAATATTCTTGCAACTGAAGGTAAGTGCGAACCTTATCCATGCATTAAGGATATTGTTGAAAATGGTCTTTCTCTGGACAGGTTCGCAGAGGGTGATCGTAGGCCAAACCGTAATGAAACAGCCATCTTTCTTGCTGCCTGGTGTAAAAGTATGGGATTTGCGCCAGAAGTCTATAGTGACTGGCTGATAGATTTTGCTGTTGATGTCCTTTCCGGAATCTCTTCAAGTGCGCCATCGCAAATTCGCCATAGCACCAAGTCAAACATCAAGTACATTCATCGTAGTGATGTCCCCTTTTCATGCAACTGTAAGAACAATATTTTCAAAGCCTTCTGTTCATTGGATTGTCCGGTATATGGAGAGATGGAGGAGATTTATTTGCGGAGTCTTGAGGTCGAACAAAAACGAATTGAAAGACTCCAACAGATTAAAGAGGAAAGCACTACATATCAAGATACGGAACCTCCGCCGTCCACGGAACTATACGAGCAACAGTTTGATGAAGCAGTCACCCTTATCACACAATATATAAAAAAAGGTTATATCAAGACGGAAATCACTGTTTTTCTTAATGAAAAAGGTTTCAAGACTGCTGCAGGCCACGATTGGAAACTAGGCGATGTTTCGCGGATCGCAGCGACGAAAGGTTTGACAATAGCTAAACGGAAAAGGTGGGGACACAGTAAGCTGTGAGCTACCTCCACATTGAGTACCCCCTGCGGTTCACCTCGTCTTGCAGAAACTGAAAAACCTCGGTGCCGGTCAAAGATGGTTTTGCAGCCCCATTAAGGATCTCAATTTTTGTGCGCTGATGGTTGGACTTCGGCTTTACATGTTTTGAATTTACGCACCTTGGCTTTTTGAGCTGTGAAATTTAATTTATCAAAAACTATAGTTGCCAGATATGTGCGAATTCCTTGTGATTACCGTTATGGTTGAATGGGTCTTCCGTGACGTTTTCTAAGCCTCATGTTCAGCATTTCAATACTGATCGAAAATGACATGGCGAAATAAATATATCCCTTTGGAATATGCATGTCAAAACTTTCACCGATCAGAGCAAGACCGATCAGCAGCAGAAAGCTGAGTGCCAGAATTTTAAGGGTCGGATGCGCTTCAATAAAAGCGCTGATTGTCCTAGACATCGCCATCATGATAATCACCGCAATAACAATGGCAATGACCATCACCGATACTTGCTGCGCGAGACCGACTGCTGTTATCACCGAATCCAGAGAAAAAACAATATCCACCATCATGATCTGAAAAATAACCCCCACAAAGGATACCTTAACTCTCAGTCTCTCCGGATCAGGTGTTTCAGGCTCGCTTTCAATGCTTGCATGAATTTCAAGTGTGCTTTTTACAAGCAGAAACAAACCTCCAGAGAACAGAATCAAGTCCCTTCCGGAAATTTCCTGGGAAAAAATGCTGAACAGCGGCCCTGTCAAGCGTGTAATCCATGCAATGGACAGCAAAAGCGCAATACGTGTCAGCATCGCAAGACCAAGCCCAACTGTTCGTCCTTTGCCGCGAAGATGCTCTGGCAAACGTCCTGCAAGAATGGCGATGAATATGATATTGTCAATTCCCAGTACAATTTCAAGCGCAGTCAAGGTAATTAGCCCCACCCAAGCCTGAGGATCTGCCAGCCATTCCATCAAATATCTCCTTTATTAAAACTCGATGTTCAAGTTTTTTTGGGTCATCGCGGATTAGTGGGAAAACTCATCTTGTCATTCCGAAGCCACCTTCGTTCTTTGAGGCTGTGCTTAAAGATTCTCGCATCACTTGTAAGACGGAATACTTTACT
>CAIMCT010000453.1 GCA_903839535.1 uncultured Desulfobacteraceae bacterium | reverse complement strand
CGTTGAAGATAGAGGTTCTGTAGACGATGAAAATTTTGGAGAATCCTGAAAAATCTCAACTAAGAAAAGCATTGCGCCATTCCCTGCAGGTGTTTTAGCATATAAGATCCGTTTAATCCTTTCACGACTAACTGGAAGCCCTACGCTTGCTGCATACTCTATTAGTTTGTCATAATAATTTTCGACCGCCGCTCGGGGATTCTTCTCTCGTAATTGCTTATAAATTCTTCTGATATTCTCGTCCCTTTGAATTATCCTATCTCTTCTACCAGAATTTATGCCCCATCTTTTGCTACCATTTACCAGTCGCCTTCTAAAAACAGTGTACAGCTTGCTTAACATTCGCATCGCAGTCGCTTCAACATCTCGTGGATTCCGGATACATATGGATATTTTTCCCTTATCGATACCCAGGAAATAATCTGGAGTGCTAAAGAATTCAACAAAATCAAGTTCACATATTTTCTTATTGGTTTTCTCCCAATTTATTTCGCGCAGCTTTTTTGCAACATCATAATTATTAAATTCAACCTGCGGGCTATAACCGTTCACAATTGGACTTCGATACTTAAACGGCCTGAATCTTCGTATATCTTCCTCGCTGAAGATAAACTTCATTTTCTTTTTATTTATCCTAGATAGTTCAATAAGGAATGGATCTACAGCGCCTGATATTACCCTATCTTCACAAGCAATAATTTGCTGCAAATAAGGCAACGGATAGTTAAATTTCTTCTGCAGTATCTTTATAAAGAGAACTCTATCCGGAGTAAATCCAGGGAAATACTTTTTCCCTCCCTTAATTGTGGCAATTATCAGCTTTTGTTCACATAATTTCTTTATTTCTGCAACGCTAACATAATATCGGCCACAGCTCGCGACAACCTGGTCAATCGATAGTAAATTTCTATAATCGAATGTCCCCATGACTTTTCTAGTATTTAACAAAGCACCCATCCCACCTCCAAAAGTTTGCACATCCCTGATACAAAACTTTCTTCAGTATAATTAAAAAACCTTCGGCAGGCTATCAATACTTGGCTCAATCAAAACATAAAATGTCGAATCTTGACCACTTTAGTCGGCCTTCTAAAATAAAAAACCCACCAGTCATTGCCGACCGATGGGCTTCATATGATTCCGAAAGAGAAATTACTTCTTAACCTTCTTGGCCTTTTTCTTGTTCGCGACTTTGTCTCCCATGATCGTCACCCCCTTCCCTATTAAGAGCTCAAACAGTGCTTCAAGCCTGCCTTCGGCATCTACGGTCTGATCATGTTCATATGTACATTGAATAGGTGATCGGCCACTCTTCTGACTCCCCAAACAATCCTCCCCCCGGCAAACAGGCCCCCTGCCCAATAGGAACCACTAGGAAACCCGGCAGATAATAATCGATGGTTTGCGCATCGGGCCTTCCCGGACCTTCCAATCACAAAAGATACATCCCATTGCTTGTCCTGAAAACCAAAAGAAAAGCCCGCGCAAAAGAAACTACGCGGGCTTCGAAGGACATTCTGTAATTCCTTACACAGCCGTTGAACTGGCGGCAGCCAACTGACTCAATACCGGCGCACCAGCCGATGGCCTGATATTCAAGATAACCGGCACCAACCCATCAATGTGAATGTTATCCAGATTTTGCTGACTGATCGGCAAAGGTACACCGGCGCCATCACGCTTGATCTGCATATTCAGGTTTGATTGAGCGAAGTCGATACCACCGTAACTTCCAGCAGCTTCCTTTCTAACAGCCTCAATGCCTTTCGCTACCAAATCATTAAGAGCCTGCTTGGCTTCCGCAACACTATTCGCCTTCTCAATGGTTGCCTGAACCAACGCCTCTATCTTCCCCAACTCATTATCTGCGTCGGAAAGATAAACATTATACGCACGGATATTCTTTGTTTCACCGGCAAATGTTATAGAAACCTTCCCATCACCATCATTGTAATAACCAGGCTTTTCATATCCCACATTAACATCACCGTGTTTTGTAGTCACCATCGCTTTATCACCAGCCATAAAATCAGCCAGTTGTTTGAATCCTTCCAGGTCCTTATATTGTTCTGCCGCAGGCAAGTCAGCAAAAGCCACAAACAGTTCCGGTTTATCACCTTTCATCCAGTCGTTTGCTTTCATCCAACGATCATGTTCACGAGCACCTACCTCGGCCATAAATTGCTTTACGGCATCCCCGGCGATATAACCACTATCCAATTTCTGCCCGCTCTTCCCCCGGGCAATCGCATCCGCTAATCCTGACTGCATTACTTTAACATCAAGCCCCCGTGATAAACCATCCTGATAATACACAACAGCCGCTTCAACTGTCGCGGCGTTCTTTCCCTTCCACGCCGGAGACAATGACTCATACGGCGTATTCAATGTATCCAACTGTATCGCGCCATCCTGCGCCTGAATAACATAAGCACCATCATTCATCCTAAAGAGCTTTCCACCCTTCAATGCCTCTTTTTGACCAGCCGATAATTCTGGCGTAGCATCCGCATACTGCCCAGCGGCAATCTCCGCCCTCTTTTGAGTATCCCAATCAGCATTCTCTGAACCACGGCCACGCGGTGTCACAAGCTTCTTCTCCGCATCCAACGCCGCCTCGCCGCCCTTGGCAACAACTCCAGCTCGCCAGCCGTTATGTGCATTCTTTGCCAAGACACCCTTTGCTTCGTCCAGACTCACCATTGCCTTATCGCCAACCATAAAATCAGCCAACTGCTTGAAACCTTCTAAATCCTTATATTGCTCCGCTGCTGGTAAATCTCCAAAAGCAACGAACAACTCCGGCTTGTCGCCCTTCATCCAATCATTCGCTTTCATCCAGCGTTCGTGCTCACGAGCGCCCACATCGGCAAGAAACTGCTTTAACGCATCACCCGCGATATAACCAGTATCAAGTTTCTGTCCACTCTTCCCACGGGCAATGGCGTCTGCCAGTCCTAACTGCATGGTCTTCACATCAAGACCACGAGATAAACCATCTTGATAATACACAACCGCCGCTTCCACCGTCGCCGCATTCTTTCCCTTCCACGCTGGTGACAATGACTCATACGGTGTGTTCAATGTATCCAGTTGTATAGACCCATCCGTCATCTGAATGACATATGCCCCGTCATTCATCTTAAATAACTTCCCGCCCTTCAATGCTTCACCCTGCTTGCCGACCAACTCCGGGGTAACATCCGCATACTGACCCGCGGCGATCTCCGACTTCTTTTGAGAATCCCAATCGGCATTCTCGGAAGCACGCCCACGCGGTGTCACCAACTTCTTCTCCGTATCCAATGCCGCTTCGCCACCCTTGGCCACAACCCCGGCACGCCAAGCATTGTGCGCATTCTTCGCTAACACATCCTTCGCTTCCTCTAAACTCACCATTGCCTTATCGCCCGCCATAAAATCAGCCAACTGCTTGAATCCTTCCAAATCCTTGTACTGTTCAGACGCGGGCAAATCGGCAAACCCCACGAACAATTCAGGCTTATCACCTTTCATCCAGTCGTTTGCTTTCATCCAACGATCATGCTCTCTCGCGCCAATTTCGGCCATAAACTGCTTTAAGGCGTCGCCAGCAACATATCCACTGTCTAATTTCTGACCGTTCTTTCCATAAGTAATGGCTTCCGACAACCCCGCCTGCATCATTTTTACATCAAACCCACGCGAGAGCCCATCCTGATAGTACACAACGGCGGCTTCAACCGTCGCCGCATTCTTGCCCTTCCATGCTGGTGATAATGACTCATAAGGCGTGTTTAATGTATCCAGTTGTATGGCTCCATCGGCCATCTGAATAACATAAGCACCGTCATTCATCTTAAACAACTTTCCACCCTTCAACGCCTCGTTCTGCTTGGCATTCAGCGTTGTGGTAACATCTGTATACTCCCCTGCCGTGATCTCTGATTTCTTTTGCGCATCCCAATCAGCATTCTCTGAACCACGGCCACGCGGTGTCACAAGCTTCTTCTCCGCATCCAACGCCGCCTCGCCGCCCTTGGCGACCACGCCAGCACGCCAGGCATTATGTGCAT
Organism: uncultured Desulfobacteraceae bacterium; assembly: GCA_903839535.1. Taxonomy (GTDB): domain Bacteria; phylum Desulfobacterota; class Desulfobacteria; order Desulfobacterales; family Desulfatirhabdiaceae; genus RAAP-1. The sequence continues at coordinate 5,020 of CAIMCT010000453.1, read as the reverse complement.
TCTTTGCTAACACATCCTTCGCTTCCTCTAAACTCACCATCGCCATATCACCACGCATTTTGTAAAACTCTTCAAGCAATGCGACCTTCTTCTGCAAACGCCCTTCTGACGGCGTCATAGGATAGCCGTTGTCATTATAAAAGAACCCGATCGCCATTCTCTTCAACACACCTTCATCAGTATACTGACTCAAAGTATCCGCATAAGCGTAAAAGTCATTCGATTTGGCAAAGGTCATCTGCTTGGCCTCAGCGATCGCCGCTTTGAACGCATCAACAAACTCTCGCGCAGTTGCCTTGCCGCCCTTCTTCTCAACCAACTGCATGCTCTTATAATCACGAATCTCATAATTCAAATCACTGCGTACCTGGTCTATTGTTCGTTGTTTGGCAGGTTCGGTCACTTGACGATCCGCCAGTTTCTCCCCCAACTCACGCAAGGAAGTCTTCACAGACCCTTCTGGGCCGCCATAAGCTTCTCCAAAATTCGCCACATCGTACTTGATCCGCTCAAACACCTTTGCAATGCTCTCATCGTTAAGGTCAACTGTACCGCGAGCAATATAGCCTTCCTTACCAATAACAGCAGGCACTTTAATTTCAACGGAAGCTGTATTGTTCTCGCCGGGTGTAACATTCACAGAATATCCGTAGCCGCTGAATGAAGAATGCTTATTGATCTTTTCCTGATAACTATTCCAATCAGTTAAAACAACCGATGGCTTCGATACTGTATTCCCGGCATTGACAGCAACCGCGCTGACTACATCTGTATTAGCATCAGCAACAACACCATTCGCCTGCACTGCGGCAACCTGATCACCCGCAGCCTTACGCTGTAAAACCTTTGCCTCTTCATTCACGGTTCCACCCGAGAAATACTTACGCGGAATAACTTCCTGGGTGTAATGATCAACATCCTCTTTGATCATATTAAAAACGCCCTTCTTGAACGCTGACACATACTTGTTGTAAATTTCCTGGTTATTCTTCGGATCTTGATCTACGCCCTTAACTTTTCCCGCATCGGCATAAAGTTTCCCAAGAATAGACTCCTTTAACGCAATCTTGTACCATGTCGCCAAGAGCATACCGCTGTAAACTTGACGCAACGGCGCGAAACTCTTGCCCTCGTTAACTTCCTTTTCTATCGCCGGAATAATCACCTCACGCATAACCTGTTTGGAAATCTTCACGGCATCATTATCCGCAACCTCATTGACAGAATTCTCTTTCATCGCTTTATAATCGCTCTCCAGCATGACCTTCAAATGATGCTCAAGAACAACAACTGAATTGCCCTTCTCATAAACAACAGCCTTGTCAGGCGTAATCCAAACTTTGTTAAAAGTGTCGGTCGGAATGTCTGTTGTGCCGTACTTCTGATAAGCCTGCTCATAGACCCCGTTCCAAAACTTCTTTCCAAGGTCTGTGTCAGGATTGGTCAACGATGCCGAAATCTGTTTTAGCAAATAATCTTGGGCGAGAAGATCGCGCCCCATTTCCGTGAGTCCAAACCCGTCAGGAATGATGCGATCTTTTTCATAAGGAGATAAGTTCACCCACTGATCAGTATCAGGAACAGCCAACGCCGCTAGAAAATACTTGATCAGCTTGGAATACTCATCCTGCTTCTGGGTAGCCGTCAGTACCTCATCCCCGCGAGAAACAATGAAATCAAACTTGAAAGGATCTGTCGGATTGATGACCATGCCCTTGAGATGGGCAGGTGTGAATGCAGGTGTTAGCGACACCTGCACGCCAGGCTGTGGCATAAGCCCCACTGCCGTGAGGGTCTGCGCCATACCATGGGGTGGCATGATACAACTCACGATGAAATTCACAAGTACGAACAATGAGGTTATTTTCTTCATATTTAGGCCTCCTTCGCGGCCGCATACTAGTATAGAAGACATCCTAACTCATGGGGTACTGCTCACCCACCACTAACAAATATATACTATAAAGGAGCACTCGACAACCCGGGAAGGCGTTTGGGGGAAACCGTTTCCTTGTGCAAACTAACGACGGGGAATGAAAGACGCGGAAATCTCGTTACCAAAATTATTTTTTAATTATGTCCGACTTTACCATTAAATCGACAGAATAATACTCGGTTAACCACATCTAAAGCAAGGCTTTCTGAACAATCGTGACTTACATTCTATTGCATTTTCTTCATAATAAGTCAGCTCTCCCCACCCCTCTGCTGAACCGCAAAAATCAACCTCCCCACCATCCAGGTCACAGAAAAGCATTACTTGGCATTTTGATGCCGAAGGTAGTACCCAGACCTAGGGCGCCTCTTCGAATCCTTTGAACCAAATGGCCGCCCAAGTTTCTTGCCAGCTCGACGCGCACGGTCAAGTCCGGCCTTGGTTCTTTCAACGATCCTCAAGCGTTCCTGTTGGGCAACCCAAGCAAAGATTGAAATGAGCAAGTTCCCCAGACCTTCATCGCGGGTATCCAGCCAGGATTCCTGCAGGGACTTCACGGCCACACCGTTACGCTTGAGCCGTTCAAGGTAGCCGAGCGTGTTACTGATGCCTTCGCGAGAAAGCCGATCCAAGGACCAAACCACGACCAAGTCGAACTCGCGGCGTCCGGAATCTTCCAACATCTTCAAGAAGCTCTCCCGGTCACCCTTACCTCCGGATGCGAAGTCCACATATTCCCTGACGATCTCACCGCCGATCGCTCGCGAGAAGTCCCGCAACGGGACGATCTGGTTCTGTGGGTCCTGGGTGGCGTCATTCTTCGAGACACGGGCATATACGGCTATTCTTATCATCAATCCTCGCTTGGCAGGAACAGCACGCCGTCCTGCAGGTAAAGGGTGAACGGCAGGAGGTGTACCGGGAAATCCGAATACATGATCTCCTGGCTGACAAGGACGCGGGCGTCCCTATCCTTGCAGACCGCACTATACAACCCGCCATCAATCACCAGGGTCCAGTACTGCCGCTCGTCGCACAAGGGCTGATAGGAAGCAATCAAATCAACCAACCAATACGCACAGACCTGCTCCGCCAGAAACTGGACTCCGTCCGTGTACTTGATCTTTCTGCTCCAGTGCCGGAAGTACTGCGTGGTCCCGGTGAATTGCGCCAAATCTATTTCTGTGATCCGCCTTGATTCCATTCTTCCCCACTTTCCTTTTCACCAGTCGATTAAAGTAACCATAATTCGCCCGGCATAGTCGCAGCCCGCCGTCAGAACGCACCGCCCCATATTGCCGATCATAATCACATCACCCCGGACCTTCTTGGGCAGCAAGGCAAAGAACTCCGTGGGCCGCGCGGAGTAGTTCCCGCCAACCTTCCTGAACCGCACATACTTGCGAAGCAGGGCAAGATCCAGATCGCCGGCCCTGAACATCTCGTCCTGGGACAACTCCAGATCGCCGCCAACATCAAAACTGCCGTCCTTGTTCCTAGTAACATCCGGCCGGGACTCAAAGGCAATGACCCACTGCTTCAGGATGTCCTCATCCCTGAGCTTGAGACTCGCCGCTGATGCTGGCTTAAACGCGGTCTTTGGCACAACTCACCCCCTGGTATAGATCTTGATCAGCCGCCCGCCGCAAAAACAATCGTAGATCTTGCGGATTTCGTGACCCCGATCCTGAATATCGACCGGACGGCTGAATCGATGCGACGCGAAACCTTGGTGTTCCGGCTCGTAGTTCATATCATCGTCCTCTTTTGCCTTCCAGCGGCCCCAGGCCTCGTTTTCCCCGACGGACCACCCCAACGCCTGCCCCCGCCCCTCCGAACTCGCTAGATCCGGCTTTCTGTCAAAATGAAGGGCGTCTATGTCTGCTCTAGTGGTCGACTTCCCGGATTCAGCGACGGAACAAGACGGTTTGCAGACCACTATGGCAAGTTTAACGCGCACACGCCGAACTTGCCAGCGACGGGGGAACTCTAGTTGGCCCCCCACACAGCACTTCCTTGCAAGAACATGGATCGTTTTCGACAGAATCAGGTCGTGTCTATATGAGGAGTCATTGGATTGTTGGGTCATAACTTTGCCTTAATTTCTGGTCTTTTGTTACTCCCGAAACTATTTTCAAATTTCGTGCTTATCTGGCAACCACTTACAACTATTTTCACTGTGGGGTGTAGTCGATTGAGGGGGGTCAAGTTATATTTATATAGGGGGTGTGTCTACAAAGCGACGGGTAAAAATTTGACCTGTTTTCAGCCCTTCCACGAAGCCCCAGCAGAGAGATTTGCCGCAAAATCTGCCCCTTTTTATAGAATTTTACCCCGCAACCCGCTTGAACCGCATCAACTGGTCGTGAAATGTGCCCCCGACGGGCCCGGAAGACTGTGGCACTGCCGGAATAGATCCGGCCAGTGTCTGCGTAACATCTTGCGTAACTGCCGAACTTGAGTTGATGGTCTCGGCACGCAAGCCAGGTTTCTGATCTGCTGACAGAACCGCGGCGCGTCTCGGTCCGCCGATGCCCTTTCGTGCCGGGTTCCTGCCGAACCTGTAATGAAACAGCGGGCAATCCTGCTTTACACACTTCCTGACTACGTGCGCCTTACCCTTGGCACACGCCAGACACCTTGCGCGGATCGCCGCCACCGGCGTTAGTACTTTATCCATGACCCCCTCCTTGATTTTGATCGATGGGTGACTAGAGTTAAGAATAACGCGCACTCGGCACTGTTGTCAGCGTCGAACTTGAGTTGACTTTATTTGTGGAATAAATGAAAAGGCGGGATTTGATTAACTGATTTGCAGAACTACTGCCGGACGCATAAAAAGAAAAACGAGGAATCTAGCACGATGATAAGCTAAATTCCTCGTTTTGAATTTGTTTGCCGTTGGGCTGAACTTCGACCGTAAACATATTGCGCAAATCGAAGCAAAGCCTTTTGGCACCGGCTTTTACAACTTTTACTTCTATAGGAAATGTCAGCCACAGTATTGCTACTGTGGCCGACATCATATTGGCTCCCCCGCGAGGGCTCGAACCTCGGACACTGTGGTTACTTTCTGACTCCGAT
>CAIMCT010000452.1 GCA_903839535.1 uncultured Desulfobacteraceae bacterium | reverse complement strand
TTTGTACAGTTTGTCGAGGAGTTGTTGCGCTCCGGAAGTATCTCTTACCCGAACAGCGCCAAAGACGAATTGACCTGCTTGCTCAACCACTACATTTCCATACAGCGGATCGCATGCTTTCAGGGAAATTTGATGCTGCATCTGAGCAATTTGGACGTTTTTATCTGATGTTTTCAGATATTCGGCGTACTGATCAAATGCCTTTCGCGCCGCCGCTTTGGAATTTTCAAGCACCATGAAGACCTGAACCTGTTCATTATTCAGAACGGCATCAGCCACAACCCCCTTGCGCAAAAAATCATATCCAAGAAGGCTTTGAGCGATATAACGTATGCTCTTTCTCTCTATAGCCGGGATAATGAACGCCTCAAGTTCTTTGGGTCTGCTTTTGTTCTGTGGGAGTTTTTTAGAGATGGCCTGGGCGTATGCAAGGAAGATGTCCGGTCCTGGATTCGTTGTTCCGCTCGCCTGAAGCCTCACAAAATATCTGTCCTGATAGAAAAGAAGCTGAGATGAAGAAGCCGTTCCTTCAGCACCTACATTTACATCCATATCATCTTTTCTTCGGTAATTTGCATACATTCCGAAAGCATCCAGCAGAGAGCCCATTTTATAAATATCGGCATCAAATGCTGCCTGCGGATTATTCTTGTTCACATATCTGGCAAAGGCAAGAGCCTGAAATCCGTATGGGAAATAGAGTTCTGATTCGCCATTGATGTGATCAAATAAAGTTTCTTTGTCAAATAGGGTTACTTTGCCATCCATAGGCCAGTCCACGATACATGCGGGAGCAGGCAGCGCTTTGGCGATCTCGGTTTCGACAGCGTAAACAGGGATCGAAGCATGGAGCAACCATGTGATAATCAGCAGGGTGATTCTATGTGTTGTCTGCATGTACCTTCCTCTAAGACCGCTAAACCAGCAATTCTCTGGCTCTTACCATTTTTGCCCTGATATTGAGCCCATTGACACAGTGTGCAACGCAATTCGAACAGTCAAAGCATGCCAGGGCAGAAGCGGACGCAGGAATTTCACGGTATGTAGCCAAGGCCAGTTCGTGGTTTCTGTAACCTTCTGCATACATCAGCGAACGGTTGATCGTGCTGATTTCTACGCCGATTGGACATGTTCCTTCGCATTTTCCGCATAAATGACAGTAATAGGGTTTCACGGCAGCATTGTAACGTTGCAGAATGCGCTCGTCTGCAAGTTCAAAGGACATCCCCATTACGGAAATATCTTCCTTGAGCTGAGACAAGTCTTTCATGCCTGGAATTGCAGCAGTAATATTCGGGTTCCGCAGCGCCCATTTGAGTGCTGCCTGGTGGGGGCTGATCTTTCCCAATACCTCGGTTGCGTATCCGCCTGCCATGGTCTTCATTGCAATGACACCAATATTTGCCTTGGCAGCTCGTTCTATCGCTATAGTAATATCGCTGTCGCTTTTAAAATTGACGGACACAAGCGCTGTATCAAAGAATCGATCAGGATCATCCACAAGGGCATTGAGTACTTCAGCTTGATTTTTATGTGTGGTGATACCGCAGAAACGCACCTTGCCCTGCTCTTTCAATTTGATGAGCGCTTCCCGTGTCTCCGGAATGAATATTCTCTCCTTATCGGTAAGACTATGGAGCTGGATCACATCGATATAGTCTGTTTCAAGCGCCTTGAGGCTTGTTTCAACATCATTGATAATGTCCGCTTTTGACACTGAAGATGGTTGTGTCTTTGTCGCCACAAATATCTTATCTCGCCTGCCTTTCAGTGCTTTGGAGACAATCTCCTCGTTTTTTCCTCCCATGTATTTTCTGGCTGTGTCCACATAGTTGACACCGTGATCAAAGGCGACTTTTATCACTTCAGGCTCAGGTGTCAGCATCGCCCCAAAGCTTACGACAGTGATTTTCAGTCCTGTTCGGCCTAAAGTTCGATATACAGGCGCTGGAAAGACAAATGGTTCTTCTGCAGAATAGTACTCCGCTGCTTTGGCAAGGGCATTTCTCCCAAGGAGGGCTGAAGTTGTCCCCAACACGCCGACCTTCAGAAACTCTCTTCTGTTCAATCCGGTGAATCTATCTCCTTTAACCATGGCAACCTCCTTTATTGATATAATGTTTCAGACAAGACCAAATCTGATGAAAATACAGCATTGTTTTGAATGTATGGGATTAGTTTTTTTTTAAGGATGATGGCAATGTATGAACATTCTGATTGTTGTTGAAAGAACCATTTTGGCTACTGTTAACACAAAACCGGTTGTAAATCAAAATAATACCATACATGATTATCATCTTTTGCCAGGAAATCATCTCATAAACTTCCTTGACAGCACCCAAAACAGATGCTAACTGAAAACATTTAAAAAAGCGATTTCTTATCACCAAGTCGTACGGTATAAATGGGCTGTAGGCTGCGTTTGCCAGTTATGGTGAAATAGGTGCTGGTGGGCCGACTGGATATATTACGGCATGGTGTGGAGCTGTTGCCCTGAGCATTTTCTAAAAGGGGACTCCAAGGCAATTCATAACTGTTTATCGCAATTGCACGGGAAGAGAAATAGGTGGGGTTTATTTTTACGAAATTCATTCACACAAGAGCAGCCATCATTTCCAGGAGATATTCAGACTGGAGTCTTAGGTCAAAACTTACTGTCGCCATTATTCCTCCTGTGATCCTGATATTGTTGTTTGCCGGGTTGGCCTACAGCCGGTTTTTCTCCGATTTTGTCAGTACGGCAATGGAGAGATCCTACCGGATGCAATGTCTGGCTCAAGCGGATGAAATTGAAAAAATATTGGAAAAATGTCGTATTGAGCTTATTTACCTGTCGAAAAAACAGATTACGACTGAAGATGCAAAAGCTTTTCTGGAATATCACAACCAGACTGGGGGAAATATTTACAGGGAAGTTGGTTACATTGGTTTAGAAGATTACCATCGATTTTTATTATGGAACACGGGAACTTCGATTCTGGATATTCAGCCGGATCAATGGCAGGAGATGAAACCCAATCCAATGGTTTTCTTTGAAAATCTTCGATTGCTTGAGCCGGATCATGTTTATATCTCTGACATTTATGAAATATTTTATCCGGTGCCTCAGAATCAAAACGGGAATTCCACTTCCTCTGTGGTCATCCGGATGGCCGTGCCATGTATGAAAGAAGACGGGAAACCGGAAAGTTTGATTTTTTTCGGTATTGATATGGTTTATCTGAGAAATATTTTATCGCTATATAACTCCGCCAAATCTCCTCTGTATGCATTCCCCCAATCTCCCGAACTTCGAAACAGCTATCTTTTCGATATGCTGGGTTGGATGCTGTTTCAATCCGAAAACATGAATGATCTCCACATCCGATTATCTACGTCGCGAATACGAAAAGGATTTACTGGTATATCTGGCAAACCTGATTTTAAGAGTGCTTTTCTGCCGGGCACAGAAAATCAGGTTTACTGGAAAATGGTTACGGCTGTTCGGTCCGGAAATCACAGTCTGCTCAGAACCGATCAAAAAGGGCTAAAAACGGTGATCTTGGGTGATAGCTTTTCGTTGGTTTATGCACCCATTCCATTTAGATCCGATGTAGGCAGAGAACCGGAAATCATTTTCGGACTTGCTTACCTGGATCGATCCAGGTTGACGCTGCCCGAACTCATACAACTTAGATACTTCCTTCTATTAGTCATGATTTCTGTGATTATCGTGATCATTGCGGCCATCCATATTCTTTCCGTTACCGTTTTTAAAACTGGTGGAAAGAAGGATTATCCGGATTCAGAAACCAATATTTTGAACCCCGTATATGGAGACGATGCGCTGTGTTCAAAGCAGGAAAGATCGATCTCTGAAAATACCAACGATCCGATGACTTACTTGCCTCCTGAACCGGTTGATGGATTCATTCGAAGAAACAGGGTGGAACAAAAGGACGGTGAAAAGGAAAAGATCATGCCTGGTGAAAAATGTCCTGAATTCAGTATGGGAGATTTACGGACAACCGGAATGGGTGCGGCTGAGATGGTCGAAATCAGGCAAATACTTGTGAAAGAGCCGCCCAATATCCCTGCTGCGACTCCTCCTGTCAGGAAGGGGAATCATCATGGGCGATCCGCCAGCACCGGGCGGATGGATGGCCTGCCAGATGGCCTTAGTAAACGTCAGCAAATAATATTTCCTTTTATTCTTGAAAATGGCGGGATCACCAGGCATGAATATCAGGAACTGCTTGGAGATGGCTTCCCGATCAGGGCTGCACAATACGATCTTGAAAAGATGGTAAAAAAAGGTTATGTGAAGAAGATCGGCAAAGGGCAATCAGCCCATTATTATCCAACCGGATTCACGCTATTTGGGATTGAAAATCCAGGCAGGAAGGTATATCCTGAGACTTCATAGTGGACGATCATTCATCCTGAAATAGCAAAGAATCCAATACAGAAATATAATGCGTTTGGCTGCTACAAGACAGCCGTCTTCGTGCTGCCTTGCCGAAAACCAGATATTTCATTATGTGGTTGAAAATAAATGATCCGGATGATATAGGCCATGCGGTAATTGTTTTTGATATGGTATCTGAACGGCAAACCTATAACATGTTGATAACAATAGTGGTAGGTGTCATTTTTTACAATGAGGATTTTTATCGGGCAAATATAATGCCAAGAAATAGCATATTGATTTTATGTACATCAACTTATTGTTAATTAATAAAAATATTGCTGGTCTCAAAGACTTTGTTTTCAAAACCAGTAAATATTTTATTTGCGGTTTCCGGATTATATTACTTATCGTATATTTTTGAAATGAAAGGATGTTGAAATGAAAAAGGTTGTTATTCTTTCTGTGGTTTTATTGGCTGGTATTTCTTTTCAGTCGTGTTCAAAATCAATTAATGACCGACCGGATACCGTCGATCAAATGACATCATCGAATCCGGAAACTGCCGGTTCTTCATCCCGATCCGGTCCTCTTTCAGAAGTTGCTGCAAAGCCAGCTCCGGTATCATCAAATGAAGACAGTACAAAAGAAGATGTGGCGCATCAGTCTGAAGACGCAAAATGGTCAGTAAAAACTGAAACGTTAGAACAACCCAAATCAGTAGAAAAGTCTTCTCAGGCATCAAAAAAATATGAAATTGCCAAATTGCCACTGCCGAATACAGCAAAAATCGGTGAATGTATGAGCAAAGTAACTATTGTGGGTGAATATTCCGAAGTCGAAGAAATGGTGCTGGTCAGCCAAGCAACATCAAAAACGATTACAGCACCGGCAGAATATAGGGAGGTCGATGATGAATGCGTTTTAAAAGAAGCTAGCACCAAAATTGTTAAAATACCGACAACCTATAAGATGATTGAAGAGGATGTCGTGATAACCCCTGAAATAAGAAAAACAGTTATAATTCCAGCTAGATACAAAGAAGTTACAGAGAAGGTTATGGTGCATCCGGCCCGGAAAGTGTGGAAGGCGACAGATAAAGAAGGTAAAATCATGAAGCTGGTGATGGAGCCTGATCAGTATGAAGATGTGAAAAAACAGGTGCTGGTTGAAAAAGAAAGAAGTGAAATTCAAATTATTCCGGCTGTAACCCAAAAAATTAAAAAGCGGGTTGTCGATCAGCCAGAAAGAGCAGAGAAACAGATAATTCCTGCGGTCACAAAGAAAATTAAAAGACAGATACTGGTGTCGGATGCAACTACCAAAACCGTTGAGATTCCGGCTAAATACCGTACAGAAAAAAGAAGAATCAAGGTAAACCCGGACAGTGAAGAGTGGCAAGCCGTTCTATGCAACGAAACTGCAACCCACGATATCATCAAGCGACTTCAGGGCGCTCTGATTGCGAGAGGGTATAATCTTAGTGCTGCAGACGGAAAAATGGGGGCGGCTACAAAAAAAGCAGTTACAGATTATCAGAAATCTCTTGGATTTGAAAGTTCTGCAATTCTTTTGAAGACGTTGGAATCACTTGGGATAAAATAATTCAGGTTTCTTGGTAACCGATATGGATGATGCCGGAATCTAAAAGGCGGAAGGAAACCCAATGTCATGTTGCCTGACTTCCTTTACCTGGCATCATCACAGGCAGTGACAAATGCGGAGCCTTCAGAGATTTTCCACAGAACATTAAAGTCATATACTTTCATTCCAAAATGGCTTTTTTGAGGTGTGGACGCATAATAGGCGGGCCTGGGGTCCATCATCAGCAATTGTTCGATGAGCAGCGTCAACCCTGGGTATCCGGACTGTTCTTTTTCAAGGCAAAAGGCTCTGGCTTCTGGACTGAAATCGACCGGTATGCGGGCTTCCGGGATGTTTGGGGCAAATCCGCCACAGGCATTGGAAATAGCGTCAGTGTATGGCAGATACGGCTTGATATCCAGAACAGGGGTGCCATCCAACAGGTCAACGCCTCTTAGGTAAAGATGAGTTTCTTTCCTTTCCCTGATAATCTTCTCAAGCAGGACTGCCGACAGGCCGATGGGATTGGGTCTGAAGCTGGAACGGGTTGAAAAAACCCCGACCCTGCGGTTTCCGCCCAGCCGGGGCGGGCGGACAGTAGCCTTCCAGTTGTCCCTCATGCCGGAATGGAAGACAAAGATGATCCAAATATGGGAAAAATCCTCAAGCCCTTTGAATGCTTCCAGTTGATCAAATGGAGGAAACACCTTTAATATGGCGCGGGCTTCCGTTGCCAGGCCAGGCTGGCGAGGAATGCCAAATTTTTCCTTGAAACAGGAGTCGATGATACCAATCGGTTTAAACGTGAATTCCATAGTAGATTTTGACATACCACATACATGTAATACGACGAAAACAGGTTGTCAATAAAGCATTTGTCCGGTGAAATATGGAATTGAGCTTTGATTGGGGATATGATTTTACCGAGGGTGTTCGCGGTAAACATTTTAGCGCCATGCAATCTGGATATAAAATTACCATCAGGCAGTCTGATGGTACAACGATCGTAAAAGAAGTTGCACCTGTACCCGAAGAATGTATGGTCGTTCTATCACCAGATATAAGGGAATACTTTCCGGATTCTGAATCAGTGAATACAGCTTTGCGGTCACTGATCAATCTGATTCCTGTTAAACAGTGCATGACTGCGAAAGAGCATATTGCAAAATAAGGAGTGAGTGCAATCATGACGGCGACATCATCATATTTTCAAAATATGCCTCTGGCGGCGCTGACCCGTGTGGCATCGGGCCTGGAAGACGCTGATCTGGCAATCCTGAATGCCAGGATTGTCAATGTGTATTCCGGCGAGATTCTTGATAACTGCTCCATCGGAATCAAAGGCGAATGGATTGCCTGGGTGGGGGACTGTCCGAAGATAGTGGATGAATCCCATACCCGTATTATTGACACCAAGGGAAAAACCGTGATTCCGGGCTTTATAGACGGCCATACTCATGTAGCCTGGCTCACGGACCCTGCTGAATTTTTGAAAACCGCCATGAAAGGCGGCACTACAACACTGATTACAGAGACGATGGAAACCTTTCCGATCAGGGGCGGCGATGGGGTAAAGGATTTTCTGCCCGCACTCAAAAACCAGCCGATTAAAATATTCGCCACGGCGCCGGCCATGGTTTCCATTAGCGGGAAAACCAAGGGAATGCCTGTTGATGTGCTGTCCGACCTGCTCGACCAGGAAGGTATGGTTGGCTTGGGGGAGGCATACTGGCAGGCTGTGATGCAGGATCCCGATATTTTTTTACCCATGTTTGGCCAGGTGCTGGCTTCCGGTAAATTACTGGAAGGCCATTCCGCTGGTGCGAGCGGTAAAAAGCTCATGGCATATGCTGCAGCGGGAATATCTTCCTGCCATGAACCCATTTCGGCTGAAGAGGCCCTTTCACGCCTTCGGCTGGGGCTCTATGTCATGATTCGGGAGGGGAGCATTAGGAGGGACCTGGAGGCAATCTCGAAAATCAGGGACTTTGGCATTGATTTCAGGCGGCTGATTCTGGTTACCGATGGCGTGTCACCGGCGGACCTGCTCCACAAAGGATACATGGAATATGTGGTGCAAAAAGCCATTGACTGCGGCTTTGATGCCATTACAGCCATTCAGATGGCCACCCTGAATGTGGCGGAGCATTTTGGTCTGGATGATCTTGTCGGCGGCATTGCGCCGGCAAAGCACGCAGATATGCTGATCATTCCGAACCCTGGCAGGATTATCCCCGATATTGTGATCAGCAGAGGAAGGGTTGTGGCTGAAAATGGACAAGTGCTCACGCAGCCCCGGCGGCATGCATTTTCAAAGCAAAGCCTTGCCAGCGTCAATATCCATGAGCCTTTGGATCCTGCCGATTTTTCCATTCGCTCTCCGGTGGATGCGCCGTTTGTTCGCGTGCGGATTATTGATCTGGTAACAGAGCTTGTTACTCAGGAACTTCAGATGGAGATGCCGGTTGCAGATCGGCAGATCATCGCCGATACCGAAAAAAACATCATCAAGGTGGCGGCAATCGACCGTGTCCATGAACCCGGAAAACGATTTGTGGGCCTTGTCCGGGGAACCGGCATGAAGTCCGGGGCTTTTGCTTCCAGCGCTGCCTGGGACACTTCCGACATCATTGTTGTGGGGGTTTCGGATGCGGACATGGCGCTGGCTGTAAACCGCATTCGAGAAATGCAGGGCGGGGTGGTGGTCTGCGATCAGCAAGTGATTCTTGCGGAACTGGCTCTTCCGGTTATGGGCATCATGGCTCAGGTTTCCCTTTCGGAGATGGCCAAGCAACTTGATGCCATTCGGACGGCCGTCCGTGGGCTTGGAGTGCATTTTTCTGACCCGCTGTTAACTCTCGTCACTCTGACTGGAGCGGCCATTCCGTATCTGAGAATTTGTGATGAAGGTCTGGTGAACCTGAAGAATGGCAAAACCACGGGGCTTTGGGTTTAAAACACTGCATCGTAACGAGTGGTACTGCAACATTCGGTGGAATGTGATAATTTTTGTGCAGAAGATAGTGTTAATATCAGTCTTAACACAGATTTTATTGAGGACATCGGATGAATATTTTGATTTTCGGAAACTGCATAACAGAATTATGCATGCAATATCGAGAAAACCAAGATTATCTCAGCGTTGCAGGACGTAAAAAAGTATTAGCCTTATCAAAAACAATTGAGGAACTGGGGCATGCAGTTGATATTTGCTCGGTATCTTATTCAAAACATACTCATTCAGTATTTATTGAACAACTCTCCCCCAAAAGCCGTTTAATACACGCGCCAACTATCGGATTGAAGGGCAATCTCAGTTTTTTTAAACGAACAATCGGTACGATTTTTAATATATTTTGGCTCATTTTTCATTTCAAAAGTTACGATGCCATTATTTTTTGGAATTACCATATCGAGTTCAGCCTTCCCGCCTTAATTGGTAAATGGATATTCGGAATTACAGCGATAATGGACTACGAAGATGGGCTGTTTCTGGACAAAGGCTATGGGGGAGCTATTTACCGTTTCTGGGAGAAAACGGTTTACCATTATTCTTCTGGATTTATTCTGGTAAATGAACGACTGAAATTTCGGCTGGAACAACGTACGACAACAGAAAAACCATCCGTTACAGTTCATGGATTTATTGATGGCGATTTATTGAAAAGGCATAATAACTTGAAAATAGGTCCTGTTAAGCGGATCATCTTTTCTGGAAATTTCTCTACCGGATTTGGATTTCAGGAATTGCTCGGATATGTGGATCATTTACCCGATGATATTCTGTTTGATATTACAGGAAAAGCCTCGAAAAAAGAAGAAAATGAATTGAAAAATCATATAGAACACCGCATCAATGTTCATTATCATGGATTTGTGGATGATAATAAATTTTTGGAAATAGTAGAAAAAGCCGATGCATTTGTTCTGTTAAATGACCTCATGTCTCCCTATAATCAAACGAATTTTCCGTCAAAATTTTTTGATTATCTGTCTCGAAACAAATTTATCTTGACCACTCATAATTCTTTACTAACGCCATATCATCATTTGAAAAATGTCGTTATTATAAATAATTTCCCTTACAGTATCAGGAAGTTACATGAAATGACCGTAGCCCGTCAGGCTGATTGTCAGCAAATCAAGGCGTTGGAACTGGATACTGTCAAGCGATTGAATGGATTTTTTAAATTGCTTAACATTTGCGATAACAACAAGGCAAGCCAAGATAAATTTTTCTAATGATTTCATATTGTGAAACCGTTTTTTCTCCTGAATCTCGCATCTGTTTCATGGAAGAAGTCTGGTAATAGATTGGTTGTTAAAAAATTGTATAAATGAAAGGCGAGATGGCTGAGGTCTGTGCGAAGATGATAAGAACGCTCAGCATCAACAGTATGATGAGAATCGGAGCCAGCCAGAAGCGCTTGCGTACTTTCAAAAAAAACCAGAGTTCTTTGATGGTGGATGCCTTGGACATTCTCTTCTCCTATGTTAGAACTGCTGCAGGGATCGTTTCTTCTCCCACGCAAAATCAGGGCGATGATGCCAGTAACTTTTTGCTGTCCGGTCAGACTTTCGCCCCAAGTGGTCCTTGCCCAGCAGCTTGAGGGCGACCGCTACCGGTGTGAACACGGCAAAGAACACGGTCGTCAGGATGACCGTTGTCACAACGGTACCGATCAGGTGGGCAACCTTCATCCATCCCCTGTACCCGGGCCTGAGTGACTGCCAGTTGAGCGTGGTGACGCTCGTAAAAATAATGCTGCATAGAAAAAAAACGGCCTGCACCGGCTGTACCCCGTGTTTCAGAAACCCTGCGATTCCGAAGACCGCGGCAACGACTCCGAGCCCATAACCGAAAACCAATAGATTCTTTTTTTCCTTGTTCATATCAATCCAAATCCTGCGATATTTGTTCCTTTTTATACTGATCCCGGTTTGGCTGCTTCTCTTTATCGAGTACAAAATTCCCCAGAACCAGATAGTCCATGTTCGTACACATGAAACAGCGGTAGGCATCCTCAAGTGTGCAGACAATCGGTTCGCCGCGGATGTTGAACGACGTGTTGATGATGACAGGACATCCGGTCTTGCGGTAGAATGCGTCAATGGTCTTGTAGTAAAAACTGTTGCGCACAGGGTCAACCGTCTGGACGCGGGCCGAATAGTCCACATGTGTGATCGCCGGCACCGTCGAACGTCTGACCTTTAGCTGCGCGATTCCCTTGAGGCCCGTCCGGCGTGAGGCCGGATCAATCTGCTTCTCCTGCACCGGCCCGACCATGAGCATGTATGGGCTCTCGTAAGGCAGATCCACGAAATCGCGGCTCTTGTCCGCCAACATGCTCGGCGCGAAAGGGCGGAACGATTCGCGGAACTTGATGCGAACGTTCATCTCCTCTTGTAACACTGTCGAACGTGCATCGCCGATGATGCTGCGGGCTCCGAGCGCGCGCGGGCCGAACTCCATCCGTCCCTGGACGTAGCCGATGACTTTTTCGGAAGCGATCAGGTCCGCAACCCGAGCATGGATATCGTCACCATCCAGACGTTCGTACGGCGCGGCCCTTTCCTTGAGAAAAGCCTCAATCTCTTCGCCCGAATAACCTGGTCCCAGGTAGGAGCCCCGCTGCATGTCATGCTGTCCATCGACGTTCCGCGGGTTGTCCAGGTATTGATACCAGACAAAAAGCGCCGCGCCCAACGCCCCACCGGCATCACCGGCCGCTGGTTGAATCCAGATCCGCTCAAATATCCCCTCCCGGGCGATCTTGCCATTCCCGACGCAGTTGAGTGCAACACCGCCGGCAAGGCACAGTCGGGTCTTGCCAGTAACCTCACGCACATGGCGGGCGGTTTTGAGCATGATCTCTTCCGTGACATCCTGGATCGACCTGGCCATATCCATATCGAACTGGGACAGCTCGGTCTCGGGCTTGCGCGGGCCGCGCCCGAACAGTCGGTGGAACTTTCCGCTCGTCATCGTAAGCCCGACACAATAATTGAAATAGGACATATCCAGCCAGAACGAGCCGTCATCCTTGATATCGACGAGCTTTTCGCGGATAATATCCGCGTATTTCGACTCGCCATAAGGTGCCAGTCCCATCAGCTTGTACTCTCCGGAATTCACGCGAAACCCGCAGTAATATGTAAATGCGGAATACAGAAGCCCCAGCGAATGTGGAAAGTGGATCTCGGATAGCAGCCTTATCCGGTTGCCATCGCCAATCCCAAAACTCGTCGTGGTCCACTCACCGACACCGTCCATGGTCAGAAAGGCGGCATCCGAAAATGGCGACGGAAAAAACGCGGAGGCGGCATGTGACTCATGGTGTTCCGTGAAAATGATCTCGCCGTCCCAGTCGAGCGCCTCCATTAGCGTATCCTTGAGAAATATCTTCTCCTTGAGCCAGACCGGCATGGATTTTAAAAATGACAACAGCCCGAAGGGCGCGTAACTGAGGTATGTCAGGAGCAGACGCTCGAGCTTGAGGAAAGGCTTGTCGTAAAATGTGACATGCGTTACGTTCCCAATCGTGATGCCGGCTTCCTTAAGGCAGTACGCCACCGAGTGCTTCGGGAACCTGGCATCGTGCTTCTTGCGCGTAAACCGCTCCTCCTGGGCTGCCGCAATGATGACACCGTCCTTGATCAGTGCGGCTGCGCTGTCGTGGTAGTAAGCGGAAATCCCGAGAATGCAGGTCGGTGTCTTGTGTTTATCAGCCATTTGTGTTCTCCTGGCGTTTCTCCGGGCTCGGAAGTCAGATCAAACCTTATGGGTCAGCTATTATTTTTCGATGGGTGCTTTCTCTAATTGGAGTTCTTTAACAATAATTTGAGCGATTTTAGTCCCCATTACTTCATTTGCAAGCTGATTAACATGCACAATATCACTGTATATTTCTTTACCAAGAATGTCAAATTCTGATGAAACATCAAAAACATATTTTATCAAACTGATCTTATTCTTTATATCATTATGTGCTGATAAAAGTTCTTTTGGTACCTGGTACGGTTGATAAAATGCAAAGAATCTTGTTTTTCCAAATCGTTGAGATTCAATTACACTTGCAACACTATTAGCTAACCTCAAGGTTTCAAAATATTTTTCCACCATCCTGGTATTCCAACCATCAGAAAACGGCTGTTGTTCCCTTCTTAGCTTTTCATAACCAGTAAATACTCCCATCCTTTTGTCTATTTCCCCTATGATAGCAGAGTTTTCTATCAATAATTTAACCAATGGGCTAGTTTCTGCGCGGTAAAAATAATTATAAGGATAACCTGGTCTAGGGTCATAGGAAGCACTTTGAAGCGTTTCATTATGACCGCCATAGAAAATAACTATATCAGGCTTAAACTGAGGAAGAAACTCTATGATCCCATGTAGATGTTGGCGATGATTAGAACTTACAACAGAATAATTCGCCACGAATACACTTAGGCCAGTTAACTTTTCAAGTTCTTTATTGACGATGTTTGGAATTGGTGGATCCCCATAATAACCAGTTGACCCCCCAAAAAAGGCGATCTTGAGATCATTTTGCTTTGATTCCTTAAACGAAGGGCCTCGAAATCCGTATTCATTATGATCCTTTGTGTCAGGCTTGCCAGTAAATTCCACATAGGGAGATGGGTACCGTTCAATATTTTCTTGTTGGTAATGCCTCGGATAACCAAAACCAAGCCATTTATTTAAGACAAGGACATCAAACACAATAATAATGAGAACAAGATAGAGAAAATAGTTAGCGATCGATATCGCATTGCTTAAGTTCCGCCTTTTGATAATCACACCAATCTCCTTGAGAAAGCTAATGTCACGGATGAGGATATCGTGGGGTCATGCCGCTTCTTTCTTGCATATTAATATGAGAGTATTCCCTCCCATTAGCACATTTCTGCTGTTTGCAGACTTTAGCCAGTATTTTTTATCGCCTTTTTCTCCCTTTATTTTTGTCACAAGCCTTATCATTAAATAAAAAGGATAGAAATACTTTTGATTATTTTTTTCTTTGTCGTATGATATTTTGATTATCGAAAATTTTGCAGCCTCTAAAGACATTCGTAAAAGTGCAAATGTTGGTCTGTTGATGTGGAATTGCCCTGTCCCATATTGGCTTGCACTGAAATCTTCTTTTGTAGTTATTGGCTCAAGGACTCCATACCAAAATTGCTTCAATCGAGATTCAATGTTGGAATAATTTGGAATGGACACTACAAATAAACCATTTGGTTTTAGTACTCTGTAAAATTCGCGGAATGTATGATACAAATTTTCAGCATGTTCAGGGCCATCGATACAGAAGGCATAATCAAAATTATTGTCATCAAAGGGGAAATAGTCATTTAAATTGGCTAATTTATGTTTTATTGGAGATTTTGAATATTCTTCTATTGCAATATCACACGATGTGACTCCATGCCCTTTCTCTTTTAGCCAATAAGAAAGTCTTCCAAAACCGGAGGGAAAATCAAGGACTTTTCCTATTGGATAATCTTTAATTAATGCCATGACTTTATAATGAATTTCATCAATGGAGTTGGCCTTAAAATTAATTTCAGGTTGAGTCATTTCCTTATTTCTCCTCATTTAGGCGTTGCAACGAAATATTTTCGACAACTCAAGAACATATTGTTTCACAGGGAAAAGCTAACACAATTTCTACTGCTGCGCAAGACATCACGGTTATTTCGTTTGCCAAATATCCTTGACCATAACATCTGGATTGTACTATTAAGAAAATATGCCACCAGTTCAACCGTCTCTCGAAATCTTTTTAGAAAACCATCCGAATATCCGGAGGCTTTTTTCGCAAATTTCAGCAAAAGCCTGCTTGCTGGTATTTGCGGTAACCATGGTTATCTGTGGTGCAATCTGGTGGTATATTTCCATGAACCCCCGCTTTTTTCCAGTGATTGAAAACCAGGTTTACCGCAGTGCTCAGCTCTCGGCCTCCCGTCTGGATGCAGTCATCCAGGACTATGGGATTCGTACCATTGTTGCTTTGCTTGGAGCTGAAAAAGGCGCTCTCTGGTATGAGAATGAAAAGGCTGTTGCCGAAAGCCATCAGGTTCAGATGCTAAATATCGGGTTTGGCTCCCATGAGCTTCCCCAGTACAACCGGCTGAATCAACTCGTGGATGCGCTGCTGTCTGTCCCGCGCCCCATTCTTCTGCACTGTTACAGGGGAGCTGATCGATCCGGCATGGCCAGCGCCATTGCCCTGATTTTAAATGATGCCTCATCCCTTGAAACCATTGAAAAGCAGTTTTCCTGGCGCTTCGGCATCGTACCGTATTCGAATTCTATTGGTGTTATCTTTTTCAAACAATACAGCGAGTGGCTCAGCGCAACCGGCAGATTCCACAGCCGAGACAATTTTCTGGAATGGATCCACAAACACTATGTGGATCCCAAGGGAAATATCGAATATGGCATCCACAGCATCAATAACAGGGGATTTGGCGACAGTTGGTGGAAAGACAGGCGGATAGCAACGGTTCAAAAGGGGGCGGCGCATTATATTATTCGGGGGTGGGCAGTGGACTACCGGCATATGTTCCAAGTGGATTTCCTTCAGATCGGTATCGGCAGGACATTTCGGCAGGCTGTATTTACCTCGACGCGGCCGGATTCGCCGGCATTCTTGGGGCTTTCCGGAGCCTTGGATCCATTGCAGCCCCTGGAATGGGAATGCAATATAGCTGACCAGGATCTGGTCCTCGGCTGTCATGATGTTCAGTTGTCTATCGGTGAACCCGGTGCCATCAAAACAGTGATCAACACTCAGGACCAGCTTTGTGTCGAAGAAAGCGGAAGATAAGAAGCTTTTTTCAAGGCGGTAATTATACTCAAACAACTTTGGTTTTTCCAAAGACAGTAAAAGATATCGGGTACAAAGCATGTGATCCCGGAAAAACCAAAGTTGCATTGGTATATGTGCCGGATGACTCCCCTGTTTTCAGAATGATCCGGTTACATTGCATTGCGCAGACGTTCGCTTATAACATAAGATGCTTCCTTTTTTTTATCACTGGGGGAATCAGAATGCTTCTGTGTTTACTTGTCGTCAATGTCTGGAATATAAAATCGTAAAGAGAAAACTCAACTTTTGCTATCTTTCATCCTTCCAGAATCTCCCCGGTCCTTTCGGTGTGGTATCCGCCGAGTTTTTCAACGCGTTGTTTGAAATCCGGTGTGCGAATTGTCGTCAGCAGTCGTTGGATATTTTCTGATTCAAAGAAACGCCCGGGGATTATCAAATCATACTGTTCGGTGACGACCGGTATGAAATCGAGATTCAGGGCTCTGGCGGCAGCAAAAATACCCAGCCCCATATCAGCCGTTCCCCCCAGTACCGCCGCTGCAACCGACATGTGGGTAAATTCATCGTCGTCATAGCCGTTGATTTCCTTTGGATTCAGATTGAGCTGCTTCAGGCGGTAATCCAGAAGAACTCGCGTCCCGGACCCACTCTGACGATTCACGAAACGGATGTCTTTTCGGACCAGATCCTCAACGCCCTTGATGCCTTTCGGATTCCCGTGGGACACCATGAATCCCTGGTCCCTGAAAACCAACTGGACCCGTTTGACCGGAATATTCGGCAAGAATTTTCGGATATCGGAAAGGTTGTAAGACCCATCTTCCGCATTAAGCAGGTGGGATCCTGCCAGGTGGCAAACCCCTCTTTTGATGGCCATCAGCCCCCCCATGCTGCCCACATGGCTGGAGGAAAGTGTTAAACCGGGATGATGGGCGCTTAAACAATCAGCCAGCACATCCAGGGTATTGTCGTGACTGCCGACAACGACAATGGTGTTTTTAATGGAAGCAAGAGGCCGGAGCAGCTCTGCCTGGACCGGTTCATTTTCCTTGATGCCTTCCCAGTGATTGGGAATGCGGATGATGCCGTCCGCCTGGGTGAGGGTGGTGATGCATCCGGCACCACGGGGAAGCGGAATGGCGACAATCCGGTCATCGACTTTTCCAAGCTTGACACGAAGAAATTCTTCAATTCCAAGTTTTGAGGGAATTTTTCGAATGGGTTCAACCGAAACCATCTGTCTTTGGGGCTCCGGCTGCCCAATCATTGAGCAGATGAGTGGCCCGACGAGCTGTTCATAAGCCACAATGGCCGATACCGGATATCCGGGTATGCCGAATACAGGTTTTCGATTAACAACTCCCATAATCAAGGGTTTTCCCGGCATTATGGTGACACCATGAACCAGAACCTCTCCGATATTCTGAATGACGGCCCTGCTGAAATCTTCAGAGCCTGCGGATGAGCCGCCCACCATTAAAATAATATCGACATCGCCCAGACAGACCTCCTGGACGATTTGCGTCATGGTTTCCAGATCATCCAGGATCATTTCATGTCGCTCGTATTGTCCGCCCCAAGCCTCAACGAGTTTGCCCAGAACCACGGAATTGGTTTCAAGAACCTGGCCTGGTTCCAGGGCTACGATCTGAGTGGCGCTACAGTCCACCAGCTCTGATCCGGTGGGAATGATCAGAACTTTGGGTTTTTTTCGAACCTGCACCGATAAAATCCCTCCTGAAAGCAGGGCGCCGATGCTGTAAGGCGTGATCCGGTGATTTCGGGCAAACAGCAGCTCCGTCGCCACAATATCTTCGCCCATCTTGCGAACATGCTGCCATGGAAAAACCGGGGCTTCGATCTGAACCTGATTTTCGCCGATGATCTGAACATGTTCGATCATGATCACTGCGTTGGTGCTTTCCGGCAGTACATGTCCGGTATTGACATTGAAAGCGTCCCTGCTGATGGTCAGTTGTTTGGGCCTGGATTCACTGGTCCCAAAAGTATTCTCCGCCATTACCGCTATCCCGTCCATGGCGGCCGCATGAAAACTGGGGGAAGATAATTTGGCGAACACGGCCTCAGCCAGAACCCTTCCCACTGCATCTGGTACGGGTATGGTTTCTGAAAGCTGGGGCTCGACAGGCCGAAAGGTTTTAAGCAGAAGTTCTCTTGCTTCTTCCAGGGTTTTCATCTTTAAATAAACATTTCGTTGATGATTCATTTCACTCCCTCATTAACATCAATATAACAGTTCAACTTCAACCGGTTCTCCCTGATCCAGACCTTCAACATTCAGACCGATTTCAATCAGGCCGTCGGCTTTCACCATGGTGCTGATGAGGCCAGACTTTCCAAGTATGGGGTCCGCCACAAGCTTTCCATCAACTGTTTTCAGTTTTATCCGGACATAATCCACGCGTCCCTGGGCAGAGGACAGGTTCCTGGAAAGAAGAGCCTGAACCTTGATCGTTTGGCTCATGAGTCCCTTGATACCCGAAATATATTCTATAAATGGCTTGACGACTTTCAGAAACACGATCATGGCCGAAACGACATGGCCGGGAAGCCCCCATAATGCTTTTTTTTGCGACATGGCCAGAATGGTGGGCTTTCCAGGACTGATAGAGATACCATGAAACAGAATACGGGGTTTGGGCAGTGCAGAAAGCGCATCAATGGTGACATCACGCACACCTACGGAGCTTCCGCCTGAAACCAGAACCATATTGGATGTTTTCAGGGCAAGGGCAAGTGTTTGATTCAGACTTTCACTATTGTCACGGACAATGCCGTAAGAAATCGGAACTGCGCCGCAGGCCTTTATCATGCTGGTTAGTGTGTAAGTGTTAATATCCAGGATTTTTCCAGGAGTTGGGGTTTCCGTAATCGGAACCACTTCATCGCCGGTTGATATGACTGCGACAACCGGTTTTCGATAAACCTGCAGGGTGTCTCTGCCAAATGCCGCCAGCAACCCGATTTCCTGGGCTCTCAGCCGCCGGCCCGCAGATAGAAGGATTTCACCTTTTAAAAAATCTTCACCTGGTTCTATAACATGTTGCCCTGGGGCTGCACTCCGTAATACCTCGATTGTTGTTGAATCTATGGTTTCCGTATGCTCGATCATGACCACGCTGTCTGCGCCAACTGGAAGCATTCCTCCGGTGGATATCCGGCAAGCTTCTCCGGATCCGATGGAAAAACCCGGAGTTTCTCCCATAAGCGACGTTCCCTTGACTGTCAAAAACGCAGGATTGCTCTCGGTTGCCCCGAAGGTAGAGCTTGCGCAGACTGCGTAACCATCCATGGTGGATCGTCTGAAATTCGGCAGGTTTTCGGTTGCCGACATCGGCTCTGCCAGAACCCTTTCAAAAGCATCAATCAGGGGAACGGTTTCGATTTCCATTTCCAATTCAGAAAAGACAGATCGAAAGGCCAGAGCCTGTTCGATGGTTACGACATTGAAAAAATCTTTCATTTGAGAACTCCTGAAAAAAACATGGGCTGCTTTTCAACCACAATAGGATTTGATAAACGCTCATGGCATGGTCTATGCCGCCCCCATGAATTAAAATTGTTTCTCATGCGAAGGCGGTAGGGGCGGCCGGTCGGTCGCCCCTACTTGTTTCGTGTCTTTCATGGTTTAAAAGTATTTTCACGGTAGATGGTAAGAGTTAATAACAAGTCAAATCGACCCTGTCAACCTGTGAGATGACGGGGTGGGCTGATCCGATATATCCCAATTATGATTTTTTAAGAGTTCATTATTGATTCTTATGTGAAATAATCATATATGTGAAAAGATCATCAGATATTTCCGCTGTTTCTGGTTTTTAACTTGATGTCTCCTGTAAGTGTCAGGGTATGAAACACTTTAGAATATCCGTTGTTGTTGCTCTTTTCATTGGAGTTTTCTCTGCACGCATCTCAGGAAGTGAGCATCGCAAGAGAACTGAAGCCGTCCGGTTTTATTGGGGACGGACCGGGCAGTCCTGACTTAAAAAGGAATGTATGGAAAAATCGAAAAAAGCATCGCATAATCGCTTGTCTGCTTATATTCAAAAAAGCTGCAACCTGGCGCTGAAGGCGGTATTGTGGACTGGGGTATGCTTTGCTCTGAATATCGGTCTTCTGTATTTTGTTCAGATGTTGATTGGGTTTTATCTGAAAACCGCCATGGCACCGGATTTTATCGCATCGAATCGCGAGTTTATGGATACTCTCGCGCAAATGTCGGCCATGGGTTTTGAACAGCTTTCCATACATCTTGTTCTGACGGCGATTTTGACCTGTCTGGGGATACTTGCTGCGTGTAAATTTTTTTTTCTGGCGCGATATATTTCCCCGATGGGAATTATCGGACGAGTGATCTTCTGTGTGCTGCCGATTTCCGGAGTTGTCGCCATGCTGATTCCGGAATACGTTCCGGTTGGCGGCTGGGAAATAGCGTACGCGTTGTCCGTTTTTCCAACTTTTGTGATGTTTAATATCTGCTTCACTATTGCCGATGAGTTATTACCGGAAGTGGACGAATTGACTGCGCTCTTTCAAAAAAACGATAATTCCGGAAAAAGATTCAATGGTCGGCGATAGCCATAGTCCCTTGAGAATCTGCCTGCTGAGTTACCGCAGCGACCCGCATTGCGGAGGGCAGGGTGTCTATATCAAAAACCTTAGCCGTGCGCTTCGGGATATGGGGCATAAGGTGGATGTGGTTTCAGGACCTCCGCTGCTTCAACTGGATTCAGACATTCCCGTTAAACAGCTTCCCTGTCTGGATCTTTACAATCCAGATGATCTTTTCAGAATCCCTTCCATGAAAGAGCTTTTGGATCCTGTCAATTTTGTAGAATGGGTCGGTGTCTCTACCATGGGATTTCCGGAGCCTTTTACTTTTGGCATCCGGGCTTTCCAGTATTTGCGGAATAAAACCCGCAGTTATGACATTGTTCATGACAATCAGAGCTTGTCGTATGGGGTCTGGGCAATTGGCAGGCGAATGCCAACCATTGCAACCATTCACCACCCCATTACCATCGACCGGAAAATCGCTTTGCGCTCGGTCAGTTCTACCTGGAAAAAATTTAAATACCTCAGATGGTATTCGTTTATAGGTATGCAGAAGCGGGTTTCCAGATCCCTTTCGCTCATTATTACGGTTTCGACATGCGCCAGAACCGATATTTGCTGTGATTTCAATATGGCTCCGGACAAATTCCGAATTGTCCCCAATGGCATAGATACTGATTTGTTTTATCCCATTCCGGAAATTCAGCGGGAAAAAAACCGGATCATCGTTACCAACAGTGCGGATACACCACTCAAAGGGCTTTATTATCTGTTGCATGCAATAGCGGAGCTGTCCAAAACCCGTGATATCCGTCTGGTTGTTGTTGGATCTCCGAAAACAAACGGTGGAATTGTCCGCCTGATTACCAATCTGGGGATCGGCAGGTTGATCACGTTTACGGGCCGAATCAGCCACGGGGAATTTGCCCGTCAATATGCCAGGGCTTCCGCAGCAGTTGTGCCATCGGTTTATGAAGGATTCGGGCTTCCTGTTGGTGAGGCTATGGCCTGTGCCGTGCCGGTCATCAGCACCACTGGAGGCGCTCTGCCTGAAGTGGTTGGGAATGCTGGAATCCTGGTTCCGCCGGAAAATTCGAATGCCTTGTCAAAGGCCATTGCGGATTTGCTCGATAACCCGGAGTTGTCTGCTCGTCTGGGGCAGGCAGGATACAGGCGGGTTCATCAGCAATTTACCTGGAGGCGGGCTGCAGAAAAAACGGTTGAGGCCTACCGGGAGGCTATTCGTGATCACCGTTGATTTTGGCAGACTCTCGCTTCGGCCCGGTGATCGTGTTCTGGATATCGGATGTGGATCGGGCCGCCATACCGCGGCTGCGTATCAACGTCCGAATATTAATGTTTTCGGTGTCGATCTTAATCTTGATGATGTTCAGCAGGCCAGAAACCGGCTGCTTTTTCACGACCATTGCGGGGAGCATGGCGGTGGAAGCTGGCTACTTTCTGTTTCGGACATTAATCGTCTTCCGTTTGAAGATGCCAGTTTTGATCTTGTGATCTGTTCGGAGGTTCTGGAGCATATTTCCGATGATAAAACAGCAGTCACAGAAATCATACGGGTTCTGAAGCCGAACAGCCCCCTGGTCGTCAGTGTACCCCGCTATTTTCCGGAACGGATTTGCTGGGCGCTGTCTGCTGCCTATCATCAGACAGCAAACGGTCATATCCGTATTTACCGTAAACAGCAAATGATCAGGCTTCTGGAAGCCCAAGGGGTGGTTTATCAGTCAAGCCATTTTGCTCATAGCATTCATTCCCCATACTGGTGGCTAAAATGCCTGGTCGGACCAGAGCGCACTGATGTGGCTATCGTGAACGGGTATCACCGGTTTCTAACCTGGGATATCCTCAAAAAGCCCGGAGTCACACGTTTTATGGATGTGTTATTTAATCCTTTGTTTGGAAAAAGTCTGGTCATCTACTGCTACCGTAGGCATATGGCATGGTCTATGCCGCCCCCATGCATGACCAAAGTATATAAAACTGGTAGCCGACACAAGAGCGTTTCTCACGCAAAGGCGGTCGGGACGACCGGCCGGCCGCCCCGACTTGTTTCGTGTATTTCGTGGTTTAAAAGTATTTTCACGGTAGAGGATAATGATAAACGATATCGTTAAAAAAATTCCCATGCGCTTGAAACTTGGCGATTGTATTGGAATTGTGGCACCGGCCAGTCCCTTTGAAGAAACGGATTTTTTTGACGGAATCTGTGTGCTGGAGAACATGGGATTTCGAGTGAGTTTTTCGGAAGGGATATTCGCAAGATCAGGATATCTTGCCGGATCTGATGTGGATCGCGCAACCCAGGTGAACGCTGCTTTTGCAGATACTGCTGTTCAGGCGATTGTCTGCGCAAGGGGTGGCTATGGCTCCATGCAAATCCTGCCGTATCTGGATTATGAGGCAATCCGCCAGCATCCCAAGTTGCTGATGGGATTTAGCGATATTACGGCGCTTCTGTGTTCGCTGTATCAGCGCTCCGGCCTTGTTTCTTGTCACGGGCCGGTAGTAACAACCTTAATAAATGCTGGTTCAAAAACCCTTGAGTCCGTGTTCAATGCCTTGACCTTAAATGAATTGCCAGCAATTCAAATAGAAAAAGGAATCGTGCTGAGTCCGGGAAAGGCGTTCGGCCCTGTCATTTGTGGAAATCTGACGACATTGTGTCATCTTGTCGGAACACCTTTCCAGCCTGAAATGAACGGGCATATCCTGATTGTTGAAGACACGGGAGAAAAACCTTATCGAATAGATCGCATGCTCACCCAGATGAAGCTTGCCGGGGTATTCAACGGGCTTTGCGGCTTGGGGATCGGTTCATTTGAAAATTGCGGAGAAGCGGATGAACTGTATGAAATTATTGTCCGCATGTTCAACCCCATCCATATTCCCATCCTTGCCGGGTTCGATATCGGGCATGGACTTGAAAATATTGCTGTTCCCTTTGGGTGTGAAGCGGTTCTGGATGCAGATCATCAATTGTTGACGTATCGCCTCATTGCAGGATAGCGAACATGAATCAAGTGGACCGTCTGATGCATCAGGCCATTGAGGATCGGATATTCCCCGGAGGGGTTCTTCTGGTGTCTAGGGATAAACAGATCGAGTTTTTTGAGGCTTACGGCTGTGCAGACCTGTTTTCTGGCGCATCAGTAAAAAAAGATACGATTTATGACCTTGCATCTTTAACAAAGCCGCTGGCGACCACTCTGGCTGTGATGCAGCTCATTCAGGAATCCAGGTTGAGCCTGGATCAGTTGGTTGTATCCGTTTTGCCCCATTTCCTTGATCCGCTGATGTTTCAGGTAACCATTCGGCATCTGCTTGCACATAATTCAGGCCTTGCGGATTACCGTCCCTATTACCTGTATCTGCGGCAAATACCTTTGAAAGAGCGAAAAAAACAATTAAAGAAAATGTTGACACAGGAACGCCTGGTCTGTGTTCCTGGAAGACAGGTGCTTTACAGCGACATTGGTTTCATGATATTGCGCTGGATTATTGAAACGATATCCGAGCAACGCCTGGATCATTTCTTATATGAATTTCTATATCATCCGCTGAGATTGGAACGCCTTTTTTTCGTTGACCTGAATCAGCAAGCATGCAACGACAATATCGCAGCCACTGAGCTTTGCGACTGGCGCAATGTTTTGCTCAAGGGAAAGGTTCATGATGACAATGCATTTATCATGGGTGGTATTGATGGGCATGCTGGGCTTTTTGGGTCAGCAGTCGATGTCGCACGACTGATTTCAACTCTTTTGTCGGATCACAGGGAAAAATCTGGCGGGTCATTTTTTAACTCAGATCTGATTCAGGTATTTTGGTCCCGGCAGACACCATCGGGAAGGGCTCTGGGGTTTGACATGCCTTCAACTGATGGTGCCAGTTGCGGACATTTTTTTCCAAAAAACAGCGTGGGGCATCTGGGGTACACCGGGACTTCATTCTGGATTGATCCGGTGCGGTCGATTTTCATCGTTTTGTTGACCAATCGCGTTCACCCTTCCCGTTTTAATATCGGAATACGTAAGTTCAGACCCATTATCCATAATCAAATCATGATAAATATGATATAGGAAGGTATCATTCTTAAATTTCATAGAACAATCTAAAATACTAAAATCGAAAGGGTTCCCCCCTTTGAAAAAGGGGGGCC
>CAIMCT010000451.1 GCA_903839535.1 uncultured Desulfobacteraceae bacterium | reverse complement strand
TGCTCCCTCTCCCAGCGGGGGAGGGTTGGGGTGGGGGTCCAAAAGTGCAGATTGTGACAGTTGGCAGTATAACAAATTAGATGGTTTTTATGAGTTCACCGGTGACTAAAGAAACAAGGAGTAGGCCATCATGACATTTAGAAAAAATGACACGGTAAAAACTGCTGAAGCACCACCAGTCAGGGCAATCGAAGCACCGGAGATCGCACCAGAGACCGCCCAAAATACCGCTGGGGTGCAAGAGACGTATGAAAAACCCGCTGCCGGTTTTCCCATCGTCGGCATCGGCGCCTCGGCCGGAGGACTGGCTGCTTTCGAAGCCTTTTTTTCCGGCATGCCTACCGACACTGATCCCTGCATGGCCTTTGTCCTGGTGCAGCATCTGGCCCCGGATCACAAGAGCATTCTTGCCGACCTCATCCGGCGTTACACCCGAATGCAGGTCTTCGAGGTTGAGGATGGGATGGCGGTACAGCCCAACTGCGCTTACATCATCCCGCCCAACCGCGACATGGCGTTATTAAACGGTACACTCCAACTGATGGAGCCATCCGCCCCACGCGGCCAGCGCCTGCCGATTGACTTCTTCTTGCGCTCCCTAGCCCAGGACCAGCACGAGAGAGCCATCTGTATCATTCTCTCCGGCACCGGCAGCGACGGCACCCTGGGCGTTCGGGCCATCAAGGGCGAGGGCGGCATGATCATGGTTCAGAACCTCGAATCCACTGAGTATGACGGCATGCCCCGCAGCGCCATTGCCACGGGACTGGTTGACTACGAACTTCCACCGGCCGAGATGCCGGCGCAGATCATGGCATACATAGCCCATGCCTTCGGCATGTCTCCTCGGTACGCCACTGCCCCGGTGTCCAATGCCGAAAACACGATAAAGAAGATATTCATCCTTCTGCGAAACCAGATAGGCCACGACTTTTCCCAGTACAAGCCAAGCACCATTCATCGCCGCATCGAACGGCGCATGGCTGTTCACCAGATTGATACGATGGACATGTACGTCAAGTATCTGCAGCAGACACCGCCGGAGGTGGAAGCGCTGTTTCGCGATTTATTGATCGGAGTGACCAAATTCTTCCGTGATCCGGAGGCCTTCAAGGTGGTCGAGGAAAAGGCCATCCCCAAGCTCTTTGCCAACAAACCAGACAGCGCCACTATCCGTGTCTGGTCGCCAGGATGCTCCACAGGCGAGGAGGCCTATTCCCTTGCCATATTGCTCGCCGAGCACCAGGAGGTGATAAAAAAAAGCTACAAGGTGCAGGTATTCGCCACCGACATTGACAGCCAGGCGATTGCCACGGCCCGCTCCGGCATATATCCGGCCAGCATCGCCACCGACATCTCGCAAGAACGGCTGTCTCGATTTTTTGTGATCAATCCAGAAGGCAGCAAGTACCGTATCCACAAAAACATCCGCGACATGCTGATCTTCTCCGAGCAGAATGTTATCAAGGACCCGCCCTTCTCCAAACTTGACCTCATCAGTTGTCGCAACCTCCTGATCTATCTGGACGGCGACTTGCAGAAGAAGCTCTTCCCCCTGTTCCACTATGCACTGAACCCGAGCGGTTTTCTTTTCCTGGGCACTTCCGAGGCCGTTGTGAATTTTGACGATATGTTTGCCATTCTGGACCGCAAATCGAAGCTGTATCAGCGCAAAGAAGACTTTTTCGGCCAACGGCACGCCGGCCTGGGTCGGTTTCTCCCGCCCATGACGACGATGGATGCGGCGCACCTGCGGGATGCAGGAAAAACGACACTTCCCAGGAAATTGCCTCTTCGCGAACTGACCGAACAAGCGATCTTACAGCAGGTCGCTCCGGTAGGCGCACTCATCAACGAGCAAGGCGACATTCTCTATCTCCACGGTCGCACTGGGCTTTACCTGGAACCCGCCATAGGCGAGACCGGTAGCTACAACATCCTGAAGATGGCCCGCGAAGGGTTGCAACGCGTCCTGACCATGGCCCTGCACAAAGCCGCAAGGGGAAGAGATATCGTGCGCTGCCCTGGTCTGCGCGTCAAAACCAACGGCGACTTCACTACGGCCAATTTGACTATCCGTCCGGTGGCGACCGGCCCTGCCGCAACACCTGCAGCAACACCTGATGCGCCCCTGTACCTGGTAATCATAGAGGAGGCGCCGCCCTTTGATCACGAACAGGCTCAGCGGTTTGCCGCCTTGCAAACCATCACAGAAGCGGACGGCGTTGGCCCCATATCGGATGCCGACACGCACATCGCAGCGCTCAACCTGGAGCTGCGGGCAAAGGATGAATATCTCCTGATCTCCAACGAGGATCTGGAAACCTCCAACGAAGAGCTTAAATCCTCCAACGAGGAAATGCAGTCCGTGAACGAAGAATTGCAGTCCGCCAACGAGCAGATGGAGACCTCCAGGGAGGAACTGCAATCGGTAAACGAAGAACTATCTACGGTCAACTCCGAACTGCAAATCAAGGTGACGGATCTGTCTCGGGTCAATAACGACATGAACAACCTGCTGGCCGGTACGGGCATCGGCACCGTTTTAGTGGATTTTCACTTGCGTATCCTGCGTTTCACCCCCGCCGCCGGCGTGATCATCAACCTGATTTTAAGCGATGTGGGAAGGCCCGTGGGCCACATCGTCTCCAACCTGGTCGGCTACAACAACCTGGTGGCGGACGTACAAGCGGTGCTGGACACACTGATTCACAAAGAGGTGGACGTGCGGACAGTAGCGGGCAAGTGGTTCACAATGCGCATCCAGCCCTATCGCACAATAGATAATGTGATTGAAGGCGCAGTGATCTCTTTTGTCGATATCACGGAAATAATACAGGCGGCGGAGGCGCTGCGGGCAAGTGAAGAACGGTATCGCGGATTAATAACACATCTTGATGCCGGCGTTGTTGTTTATGCAGCGGATACATCGGTTATCATGAGTAATCCCAGAGCATCAGAATTGTTAGGTTTAAGTGAAAGACAAATCAAAAGCATGATGTTTATTGATCATCAGTGGAAATTCTTAAGAGAAACAGGTATTCCACTCCAGCTCGAAGAATATCCTGTAAACCGAATTGTAGCCAGTAAGGAACCAATTAAAGATGAATTACTTGGCGTTAATCGCACTGCGACTAATGATATCGTTTGGCTTACTGTAAATGGCTTTCCTGTTTTGGACAAAAATGGTCAAATATCTGAAATAATAATTAGTTTCATAGACATCACCGAGCGCAAGCGGGCCGAGGAGGCGCTGCGCAAAGCCAATGATCTGCTCCGTCTTGCTGTAGTCGTACGCGATTCGAATGATGCCGTCATTCTGCAAGACCTGGAAGGGCGTATCATGGCCTGGAATCCGGCGGCGGTCCGGATATACGGCTGGAGTAGGGCGGAGGCTCTGGAGCGCAACATCCGCGATTTGATCCCGGAATGGCTGAAAGAGAACGAATCGAAACGGGTACAGCAGTTGATCCGCAATGATCTGCTGGAACCGTATCGCGCAGAACGGCTGACCAAAGCCGGCACTGTCGTGGAAGTCTGGCTGACCGCCACCGCCCTGCTGGATGAGGCCGGGCAGGTCTATGCTATTGCGACATTGGAGCGGGCGGGCGGGAGTAACCTCCAAAACCTTACCTCCCCCCCTGCTTCCTCCTGAAACAGGAGGGGAGCTTAAAACCTGGAATGAATCATCCAGATGGATATGGATATAACGATGCCACGGAAATATGTTAATCAAAAAAAGTTCGAGGAGGCGCTGAAGGAGAATTTCCGAGCGCAATCAAGCGGAAAATGCACTGCGTGAAAGCGAAGTCTGTTTTCGGCAAGTCCTGGAACAGCGGGTGATCGAGCGAACTGGCCAATTGAAGGTGGCCAACCAGGAAATGGAGTCCTTCGCCTACTCGGTTTCCCACGATCTGCGGGTGCCGCTGCGGAGCATCGACGGCTTCAGCCTGGCGCTTTTGGAAGATTATGAAGACAAATTAGACGAGATGGGCAAGGATTATCTCCGCAGGGTACGCACAGCCACGCAGAAGATGGCGCAGCTTATTGATGATATCCTGAAACTGTCGCGCATCACCAGATGTGAATTGACGCTTGAAACGGTCAATCTGAGTGACCTGGCTGGAATTATCGCAGACGAGTTGCGCAGTGCCGAACCGGAGCGGAAGGTGGAGTTCGACATCACAAACGGTCTAACAACCAAGGGGGATTCGCGGCTCTTAAGCTCCTTAAGGCCGATTTCCCATCTTCCGGTCCGATTATCCATGCAGACTCAGGTCAGATGCGCCAGATTCTTACCAATCTGATCACCAATGCCTGGGAGTCCATTTCTGACAATCGGG
>CAIMCT010000450.1 GCA_903839535.1 uncultured Desulfobacteraceae bacterium | reverse complement strand
GCGAATACAAGATTCGCCCCTACTATTGCCTGATGGCGGCGATAAATGCCTGCCGAAACGATGATCAAGGCTTAGAAAAAATCTGAATCAGACAATGGGGTATTCTTTGTTGGAAATCACTATAAAAGTTGTCGTTATACTTTGAGCGATCAATGACTTAGTTTTCAAATTGATAAAGTGTAGTTTATGCCCGCGTACAGTATAACTCATAGGCGGTGGACGCTGGTAAACGGCAGCACCAGGATTTACTTTTGTTAAATATGGAGCATTCATGAATACAACTCCCGCAACCTCTACG
Organism: uncultured Desulfobacteraceae bacterium; assembly: GCA_903839535.1. Taxonomy (GTDB): domain Bacteria; phylum Desulfobacterota; class Desulfobacteria; order Desulfobacterales; family Desulfatirhabdiaceae; genus RAAP-1. The sequence goes on along the minus strand of CAIMCT010000450.1, from coordinate 1,920 downwards.
AATCGCCCTGAATCAGGAAACATCATAGAAATCATTGATATGCACAAATGGTATGGCGACTTTCATGTTCTGCGCGGCATAAATCTGACCATACGAAAGGGAGAACGGATCGTAATCTGCGGTCCGTCAGGTTCAGGCAAATCTACGCTGATTCGCTGCATAAATCGACTGGAAGAGCATCAGCGGGGAAAAATTATTGTTGATGGCACTGAACTGACCAGCAATATTAAAAATATCGAAAAGATACGGACTGAAGTGGGTATGGTATTTCAGCATTTCAATTTGTTTCCTCACCTGACCATTCTGGAAAACCTGACATTGGGGCCTATATGGGTGCGAAAAGAATCCAGAATTGAAGCAGAAAAGACGGCCATGTATTATCTGGAAAAAGTCCATATCGCAGAACAGGCCAGAAAATTTCCGGGACAGCTTTCCGGAGGTCAGCAGCAGCGCGTGGCCATTGCCAGAAGTCTTTGCATGAAACCCAATGTCATGCTGTTTGATGAACCTACATCCGCCCTGGACCCGGAAATGGTCAAGGAAGTTCTGGATGTTATGATCAGCCTGGCTCAGGAAGGAATGACCATGATAGTGGTGTCCCATGAAATGGGTTTTGCCAAAAGCGTAGCGCATCGGGTACTATTCATGGATTTTGGCCAGATTGTGGAATCCAACACTCCTGATGCATTTTTTGAAAATCCTCAAAATGACCGGACCAAACTGTTTCTCAGCCAAATCTTACACTGACCCCTATACGCTCCCCTACACGATGACCCCTATATGAGGATTTTCAATGGCATCAAACTGGTTCAAGAAAAAGAAGAATACTGAAGATTCTGTTGCGCTGGAAAAGGATAAAACTGCTCCATTGCCAACTGCCGCACTGCCCCCCCGCGGTCTGTTTCAGAAACTCAAGGACGGGCTTTCAAAAACCCGGCAGGTTCTTACCACGGACATTGACAAACTTTTTGTCGGAAAGCGTCAGATAGATGATGAACTGCTGGAAGAACTGGAAGAGATTCTGATTACCGCAGATATCGGGGTCAAAACTGCAACAGATTTGCTTCAGCGCATATCAGTAAAGTTTTCATCTGAGAAACTGGATTCAGACGGATTCAAAAAAGCACTCAAGCAGGAAATCCTGGAATTATTGAATGTCCAGATCGCTGTTCCGGATACGGTTTCCAGGCCCCTTGTCATCATGGTTGTTGGGGTCAACGGCGTTGGAAAAACCACTACCATAGGAAAACTGGCGGCACAGTTCGCTAACGACGGGAAAAAAGTATTGATTGCTGCTGCGGATACTTTCAGGGCTGCGGCTGTTGAACAATTGACTATATGGGCGCAGCGGTCCGGCGCTGAAATCGTCAGGCATAAACCCAATGCTGACCCTGCGGCTGTCGCCTTTGATGGCGTTGAAGCTGCGATAGCACGAGATATGGATGTGGTTATCGTTGACACGGCAGGAAGGCTGCATACACGCGTCAACCTGATGGAGGAACTGAAAAAAATCAGAAGATCTGTTTCCAAAAAAATCCCGAATGCACCACATGAAACGCTTCTGATCCTGGATGCAACAACCGGTCAGAATGCAATTTCACAAGCACGCTTGTTTCATGAATCTATTGGGGTGACCGGGCTGGCGCTGACCAAGCTGGACGGAACCGCAAAAGGCGGAATCGTGGTCAGTATCTGTCATGATCTGAAACTTCCATTGAAATATATCGGGATCGGAGAAAACATTGAAGACCTTCAGTTGTTTAATCCCGAAGAATTTGTGAATGCCTTATTTTAAGGTGATGTCCCTGAATTAGAGAATTTTTGTATCATTCTTAAATTTCATCGAACGCTCTTGTGTCCGCTAATCTAAAATACTAAAATCGAAAGGATTCCCCCCCTTTGAAAAAGTGGGGCCAGGGG
>CAIMCT010000449.1 GCA_903839535.1 uncultured Desulfobacteraceae bacterium | reverse complement strand
GCGAATACAAGATTCGCCCCTACTATTGCCTGATGGCGGCGCTACACGGATAAATGCCTGGCCGAAACGATGATCAATGCATAGAAAAAATCTGACTCAGACAATGGGGTATTCTTTGTTGGAAATCACCTAATTCAATCAAACCCCTATAGACCATAATTCATCAAATGCTCAGCAGCCAGCCATCTTCCGGGCATTTTTCGAATCCACCCTTCAAGGAACGCGTATATTGGGAGCATAGTATTCACAATACTCTCCGCATCTATCTCTCTAAGTGGAAAAAAGTTGATTTGATATACACCAGGAGACACATATATACACATATAAGCCCCAATAAGACTATTGGTCTTTTTTGCCATGTGCCACGCTCCAATTGGCATTCGTAAATTCCGCTCAAGGAATGGAATATAAATGTCTGACTTCCCTCCTTGAACATCAGCCATGATGACAAGAGATTCACCACGATCCAACGCTTGATAATAAAAATCCAGTCCAGTTTCATAATGGACCATTTTGCCTCCAATATATTTTTCCATCAAGCGATATTTGCTGGTGAAAAAATTAATTACATCTGGATGGATTCTTTTATCTTCTACAAGAGATGATGTCAGAACATTTACTTTGACACCTTTCTTCCCCAACAACACCATCCCCATAATGAAACTGTCAAAGTGACATGATAACAGAACAACTCCGCGACCATCTTTCTGCGCCTTCGAGATATCTTCAATTCCATTTACTTTGCTGTTTTGGCATATTTTTTCAATTTTTTGCTCATTTATATACAGACAATCTTGATATTCGCTTCTTGAGTTGTGGAGGAATCGACCCAGTGTTCCCATAACACTTTTTGATCGACTGCCAAGCAAAACGGTCATGGCTTGATACACATTCGATCTGATATATTTTCGACCCAGGGCAATGGATCTCCAGTCGTAGTCAGTCAATGCCTGAAGCAAACCCCTGCAGTACGAGGCGAACACCCCGATCGGAAAAGGCAGTTTCGCCATAGCCGGCAACAGATATCGATAATCCATTCGCTGAACCCATCTGGTAATTCTCTGGGTCATGGCATCATTTGTCCAACAAATTATTCATGCTTTTAAAAATCATCACAGCATCAATATCCTCTCACACGAATCGGCTTTATGCTTACTTTCTATGACATTTCCCATTTATGATCAATCCAGAACAACCCCAATTCCGGATGATTGCTATATACACTGAATGGCGCACTTTTTGATTCATTGATGATGCTCATGGCATGTTCATCCGAAACCACGGCATGTATTCTGTAACTTCCCTTAATAATCTTGATGTCGTTCAAAACTAAATGAATCGTAACATTTTCAGTGAAACAAATCGGCGGTTGACCGCTGTTTTTGGTAGTCGCAACAAAAACCATTTCCCCATTCATTTTTTCAATACCAATTCCAATATGTCCGACATACCCGCCATTCAAGGGTCTGGCCTTCAAACATATCCGAATAGTCTGCAGAAAAGTAGCTCGGGTAATCGGATGGCCGCTGTCATCCAACACAGCCACATCTTCAATGATCACTTCCGGATGGGTTTCTTTGATGGATGATTGATCTTTTGCGCTTATCGATTCGTCTTTGGTTTCCAGAAATGCCAGATATTCAGAAATGACATTTGCCGACATTCCATAACGCTCAAGCCTTCCGGCATGAAGCCAAATGGTTTTTGCACACAATTCATTGATAAGATACATGCTGTGACTGCAGACAATAATGGTTTTTCCTCCCTTTCGGAAGCCCATCATCCGGTCCACACACTTCAGGCCAAACCGTTGGTCTCCAACGGAAAGAGCTTCATCCACAATCAGAACATCCGGATCCACACTGGTCGCAATGGAAAACGCCAGACGCATCAACATGCCCGAGGAGTAAGTCTTGACAGGCCGATCAATCACCTCGGACAGCTCGGAAAAATCGATGATTTCGTTTTCTCTGGCACGAATCTCTTTTTCTGTCAGCCCCAGAAGCGCTGCGTTCAGATGGATGTTGGTTCGACCGGAAAATTCCGGATTAAACCCGGATCCCAGCTCCAGCAAAGCGGCGATTCGTCCATTTCGAGTGAGACTTCCCGATGTAGGTTGGGTAATTCCCGCCAGAATTTTTAGCAGTGTGGATTTACCGGCCCCGTTCTCGCCGATAATGCCCAGAGTTTCACCAGACCCGATCTTAAAGGAAACATCGGTTAAGGACATGACCAGATGATGGCAGGGCCTTCGAAGAATTGACTCCTTCAGCCGGTCAATAGGCTTGTTATAGACCCGGTAATGCTTGGAAAGATGTTCTACTTCAATCGCGTTCAATTTTCCCCTTTTACAACACATCCGCAAACGCATTTCTGGACCGGCTGTAAAACCATACGCCAGTCAGAAATGAAATAATCGCATACCCTGCGGCATAGCACAGCATATCTACGGGCAGCGTATGCTTCAGAAGCACTTCATGGTATAGCTCAATGAATGGATACATCGGATTAATAAGGATTAGGATGCGCAGGGACTCGGACAACATGGTAATGGGATAAAGAACCGGGGTTAAATACATCCACAGGGATAGCGCACTGGTGATAAACTGCTGGATATCCCTTACAAACACGCTGAGGCTGGCCAACAGAACCACAAGTCCCAGCGTAAAAATCATAAATATGAGGGTGATAACCGGTAGATATAACCAGGCGAAATGCCCATAACCTTCAATTGCCAGATAGATTAAAAAAGCCAAAAATCCAACACCATTCAAAACAAACGTCACCATGATCCCGGCAAGCGGAACGACCTCAAGAGGAAACGCCACCTTGGTAATCAAACCGGCCTTGCCCAGGAACATACTGGCGCTGCTGCCCACAGCCTCAGAAAAGGCAATCCATGGCAAAAGACCAGACAGAAGAAACAGAACAAAACTATCTGTGCCGGTTTCGATGGGTTTCATTCGAATCTTGAAAACCACCGAAAATACGAATACATAAATCAGCATGTTTGCCAGAGGCGTGATGACACTCCATAACAGGCCCCCTATTGATCCCGCATATCGACCCCGAATTTCCTGGCTAATAAACCCCAAAAACAACGTCTGATATCGAAAAGGGGCAGTAATCCAGTTTAAAATCGTCAAATGCAATCTCAATATATTAAATTCCCAGAGGCATTATATGGGTGAGAGTACCCTATCGAAATGATGCACAAATGCAGCATCGTCAGGTACTTCATTCCGGAGGGCGTGTCTGTTCAAAAAACTACTGCGTCAAATTCATAAAGGGATTTACGGCGTTTCCAGATGGTTGATCCGCCCTATTGGCTTTGCGTTCCGCCGCTTTTTTCATTGCATCTACAAAAGGGTTAAGACCAGGAGGGGACTCAGCGCCGGGCGGCACATTCGAACTGCCTACTTCCGGGGCGGGTCCTGGCAGTGTTTTGTTTACACCGGAACCTGGAGGCCCGCCTGGCTCTGGCTGTGATGGCGGCATCTTGGCTGGGTCAGGAGGAGGCTGATTGGGAGGCTTTGACTGAGGAGGTTCTGGCGCAATGGCCGGCGGAGATGGTCGAGGCTTACTTCCACCGTACAGGTTGAGTTTTGTCTCACCTTCCTGACCGGCCAGAATAATATGATTACTACCGATATCCTTGACCGTCATCCCTTTGATCTGATCTCCGATACTGTAAGGCTTGTTTTTAGTACCATCAGCAGGTTTGCCGCCCGTTTCCCGAATCATGGCTTGTTTCCCTTTGGGGCCAATGATTACGCCCGAAAATATGAACTGTTTCTGCAGTTCCTTTGGATTGGCGACTTTGGCGACTTCGGGCTGAACCTCTTTTTCGGATTCCTGACCCGGCGTGAAGACATGCCGTTCAACCATTGGGGATGATGCAGCATCTGCACCCTGACATAACAAACAACTTATGACAGTGATAAACCAAAAATATTTCTTTAACATGGAGTCTTCCTTGGCAAACTCTCTTTATCAGCTTATTTGACCGCCTTGGCTTTAGACTGGCGGAAGTGGAATACAATATATACTTGAGACCGTATAAATATTTGAAAGCTGAAAGGAATGTGAAATTGGAGCTATTGCTCTGAAAATGATTCCCCCCCCTTTGCAAAAGGGGGGGCCAGAGGGGATTTCTGAGGCTACTCAGCTAAAAATCCTCATTGATCCCCCTTTTACAAAGGGGGAAGTTATCATTGAAAAATTCATACATTTATGCAGTCCGCAGTATAAAGACGATGTGCGTTCAACATCTGGATAGGCATGAAAGCGACTATATGCCGCCAAACGCGCCAATGGTAAATACAGTTGGGGTCTTGGTTGTTCCGTCATCAGTCACACTGGTGATTATGGCATTCGATGAACCAATGGTAAATTCATACAACACGGGAACGCCAGCAAACCTTGCGGCAAGGTCTGAACCAGAAATGGTGGTTGTTCCAAGGTTGTTAAGCCTTAAAGGAACAGCAGTGCCTGATTCCGGCACTACATTTCCGTTAATATCCCAGGCCGCAACTCTGATTGCAACGCCATCCGCAGAAAGTGTGCCGGATGTATCCGATATTTTAATTGTTGTCTTGGTACCGTTGACGTAATTCGTCGCATAATTGGAAATACCAAGTGGAAAGATACTTGGAATTTTTACAAGGTCATCTGTGCTGCTCTTGACATTAGTGATAAGAACCTTCGATGATCCGATAACAAACTCATAAGTCGTTGGCGTACCGCTGAATCGTGCTTTTAGGCCATCGCCTTGAATTATGGTTGTTCCATGATTTAAAAGTTTCAAAGGCGCAACCCCAGCGAGTTCTGTAAGCTTATTGCCTGTATCATCCCAGGCCATAACGCTTACGGCTCCGCCACCAGAAGGAAGAGCACCGGAAAGATCAGAAATCTGAAGGGCATCCATGTCATCAATGGAATTTGATACAAAATTACTCACTCCGCTGGTATAGGCGACTGGAACATTTAATTTGCCATCGGGTTTGCCGTCGGTACCGGCACTGCTTTTTACATTGGTGATAAGCACCTTTGCTGACGGAACATTAAACTCATAAGTCATGGGTGATCCACCAGGGAAACGTGCCGCAAGTTCCTTGCCTAAAATAATGGTAGTTCCGTGATTGTAAAGCTTTAAAGGAACCGCACTTCCGGATTCGGAAAGCTCAATACCTCCCGCATCCCACGCCTTAACGCTGATTGCGCTACCGGTAGTACCGGCAGTAATTGCACCGGATATATCCGAAATCTTGATGGTATTGAGGGAGCCAATGGAATTCGAAGCAAACTGAGTCACCCCATTCAAATAAACTATGGGAACCTTAAAACCCGTATTGTTTTTTACATTAGTGATCACCACCTTTGACGAGTTGATGGCAAATTTGTATAGCATTGGCACCTCTGAGAATCGTCCGGCAAGGCCTGAAATAGTCTTTGTTTCATGATTGTAAAGCTTCAAAGTCACAGCCTCAGCGGATTCTGGAATCGCATTGCCTTTAACATCCCAGGCCGAAACAACTATTGCACCGCCACCAGCAGGAAGAGAACCGGAAATATCCGAAATCTTGATGGTATTGAGGGAGCCAATGGAATTCGAAACCAGCATCGATGGCCCACGAAACCCTCCACGAACAAGGCGGACGTGGTAGCCAAGGCTCTTATAGTAATAGTCTTTGGCACCGGACCCGAAGTCCACACCCCAAGCTAAATCCGGACTGTAGGTGTTGGTAGTAGATGCCCAATAAAAAGAAGGCATCGCATTCGGAAAAAATGTCGTATTGATCGCCGGTTCATTCCGGTTGTAATCCGCCAAGCTGCATAATTCCTTGACGGTGGGCAGTCGCCAGTCCGTATAGACAGCCTTAATCGGTGGTTTTATGCGATATAGCAGCGCCTTTTCCCATGTCATTTTGTCGGAATTTTCCTGCTGCCACATCAGACCTGTGAAAACGTCTGTTACCGTGCCATCTCCGTTATCCACATAACTGCCCGGATCAATCAAGGCGGCATCCATCAATTCGATGTTCACAGCATCAAATGACTCGCTTGTCAAAACACCTTCAGACCGCCCCCCGCGAACGGCGATGACATAGAATTTGCCATCCTTAGCGTCGTAGCCGTTATAGCCGTAGCCGTTGCCGAAGTCCACGCCCCACGCCTTGTACTTATCGTAAGAGTTGGTAACAGAAGACCAATAAAAGGATGGCTGAGTTTCTGGGAAATAAGTGGTATCAATGGCTGGCTTCGACCACTCAACCTCATCGTATTTGACGATGGAGTCCAGCTCCTTGATGGTGGGAAGGCGCCAGTCGATGTAACCACCATATTTTGCATCATTCAAATCCTTAACAAACTTCTCGGTATTCTTACCATCGCCTGGTTTACCTGCATTGCCGCCATTGGTAGCCGGATTGCTGTCGTACCAAGCGTATTGGTTATTCCTGTCATGGATTGTACCGTCATTTGTCTTATTTTCCCAGATCAGCCCGGTAACATTATCCCGCACCATCACCCATGATGTGGCCGAAGCCAACAGCGATTTGCCACTGCTATCCAGCTTGGTGTAGGACATTGGGTTGATGCTGTAGTTAGCATCTTGGCCATAGAGGGGCTGGCCAGGCGATGGACAAGGATCAATCACAGAGCCATCGGAGCCGTAGCATTTATTTTGCCCCGTACTCGGAACCGGTGAGGCAAAAGCATCAGCCGTCTGAGTCACCTTAACACTCTTTGGGGAGCCAGTTGCGCCGCTGGCGGTTACCTGAATGTTGGCCGTTCGGGCTGATGAGCTGGTATTCGCTGTGAAACTGCAATTGATCGTTCCTGCATCTTTCCCGCTGCTACGAGATGTGATCGAAAGCCAAGTGCCGCCTGATGTCACTGCTGCTGTCCAGGGCATCGTTCCGGTTCCGGTGTTGGATATGTAAAATGTAACCGTACCTGCATCTTTTGCCACATACGATATGGCCGGAGTTACTGAAAGTGCGGGTTTCGGTGTTGGTGCTTGTGTCACCGTCACGTCTTTTGGAGAGCCAGTTGCGCCGCTGGCGGTTACCCGAATTGTGGCTGTTCTGGCCGATGAGCTGGTATTAGCTGCGAATTTGCAAGTGATAGTTCCGGTACCCGTCCCGCTGGCCCCCGATGCGATCGAAAGCCAACTGCCTGGTGTCACTGCTGCTGTCCAGAGCATCGTTCCGGTTCCGGTGTTGGATATGCTGAATGTGGTCGTACCAGCATCTTTTGCCACATCCCTATTATCCGGACTTACGGAAAGCACGGGTTGAACCAGTGTTGCTTCTTGTGTCACCGTCACATCTTTCGGAGAGCCTGTTGCGCCGCTGGCGGTTACCCGAATTGTGGCCGTTCGGGTTGATGAGCTGGTATTCGCTGTGAAGCTGCAGGTGATCGTTCCGGTACCCGTCCCGCTGGCCCCCGATGCGATCGAAAGCCAACTGCCTGGTGTCACTGCTGCTGTCCAGGGCATCGTTCCGGTTCCGGTGTTGGATACGCTGAATGTGGTCGTACCAGCATCTTTTGTCACAGGTTGATTAGACGGTGTTACCGACAGCGATGGAACCGGCGTTGGCGTTGGTGTTGCTTGTTCACTCGGATCGCCATTAGCTAACCAGAATGCGGCGTAACTGTCGTACCAGTTGGTATAAAGAATTTCATCAGCGTACCATGTGAATGCATGTTGCTTAATTCCCGATCCGCCATAGCTGTTGAAATTTATGTAAAGCCAACTACCCTCTGTTAACGGTGTACGGCTATCGACCAAAACAACTATATCGCCGCCCCGATTAATCGCAAACCAATCGTTCTGCTTCAATTGTTCGATGGTTTTTCCACTCCAAAAAGATCGAATATCCGGATACTGTGTCGGTGGAAATATTTCCGGATATTTCGCCAAGTCATTAAATTGATCAAAACTTGCGGGGAATTTAGATGTTGGCGGGCTACCTAATCTAGCAAGTGTTGCACCAGCGCCAGCGGACGGTAGCCCATATAGGGTAAGGTCAACCATTGTCGTCCCTTTGGGAAGGTAATACCGCCATAAATTTCCGCCGGGCAAACTGCTGCCTTGGAGATTAAGACCGTAGGAAATTGTACTGCTATGATCGTCAGGACAGGTAGTGTCTTGTCGACAACGATGTTTAGGATCACCAGGATTCCACTGATCCTCAAATCCGTAATAAATTTGCGTATGTAAGTAGCTGGTTGTACACGGGTACGCCCCATACTGGCCGCCAGACTGAGATGAACAGTAGGATAGTGCAAGCGGGAGTTGATAAACAGATTCATACACTTCTGCTGCCCTGGATGATGCCGATATGACACAACAGAAAAATATCGCAAAGAAAAATATTTTTTTCATAACTACGATCCTTTCACATTTTCAGCGGGGAAACTCGTATTATTTAATATACAGCCATTTGTGACAATTACCAGTTGGGTTTATACAGCATAAGGATATAATTTTTCGTAAGGTCATCAATACCAATAAAACTTAAAAACGGTTAAATTTTCCAATTTTTAAAAAAACAAGAATGACCTCTTGTCGAGCATGGAAAACCTACCTTTACCACAACGAAACACTCTTCACACGATTCAGTTATCAAGTAGATATTCACAACTCAAATCAGTGAGATAAACACTATTTTAGAATTGTTTTGAATGAGAATTGAAATCATGATCTGAACTTTTGGTTGAAAAATCAAATAGGCAACCCGATGGGGCTGCCTATTGATAAGATTAGGACAATCGGGCCGACTTTGAATTATCACACCCTCTGAACTGATCCCAGTATGTTCACGAAACGTTAGAATTACTATTGTGTTGTAACAAATTGAGATGAATATTGATATGTCGGCAAAGCAGCCCCACCAGGAACACTTGATACGGTACCATCTGCATACGCCGTTCCTCCAGAGATAGCCGTAAAGTCGCTGCTGAAATATAGATTGGTCATTATAACTGGGGTACCCGTGTAGTTAAGCGGCAGCCCAGATACAGTAGAAGCTGCAGTACCCTTTTTTGTAAACTCATACAACACCCACCCAAAATCAAAATAAGTGGGTCCAGCCAGAGACATTACTTCATCAGGCATTTTGTTTGTAAGAGAAGGTGAAAACGGTTCTGACATTGCGTTTTCCTCATTATCATAAGTAATTTTGTCATAGTTTACCAGACCATCCACCGGAAAATATGCGCTGCCCGATACTCTGGTACAATTTACAGCGTTGCTGAGTTTGGTTGGAAATGTAAACAGATGTATTGAGCTACCGGCTGTAGGGTTGTTATTGAATGTCATCGCAAGGAAATCTTTGTTGAATCCAGCTTCAACTTCTTGAATGTTGTTCCGCGCTTTCGCCCCAATACGTGTTTCCATAGTGGAGCTCAAGTACTGAGTATTGTCGTAACTTTGCATTGTAAATGCTCTATCAGCGGCCACCCAACCAAGGGTCGGAACAGATATCTGATAGGAACCCGAAAGCATGTCAATTGTGTCCGCCCCGCCGTAAGGCGTGAATCTGGCACTTGCATCATAAGCATTGGTGATAACAGCTCTTGTGGGAGACGCCAAGTTCGCTGACCATGCTTCAATTACTTCCACATAGCCAAACTGATTACTGTCAACACCTCTATCACCAGTAGTACCTGTGCAAGTTACCGCAGCCAACGCCTTACCAGGAACCAACACCGGGCCCGATTTGTCTGTGCTGACCATCATTGGGCCTTTCGGTCCGAATGCAAGCGTACCGACCCACATGTCTGTCGGAGACAGATAAATCAGGAAGTCCAGAAGCTCCTGGCTGTAAGCGAAGCTTCTGACAACAACCTTGGCCACCACAGAGTGCGTCTTGCTGGTATTAACAATTGTGAAATCGGTTTGAATCGGGTTCGTTCCCCCCATTGCCATGTAAACCGGAAATACCAGCAAATCACCTTTTCCATTTGGAGCTACCGACACATGATCAGTGTAATTAAAAGCAAACGCCCCACCCGCGATTACTAAACATGCCACAACAACAGTCACAGCACCTATAAATCTTTTCATTCTTTTCTCCTCCTTCATATTCGTTAAACTTATTATACTGGTGTTTACATCATGCTTCTGTCATTAACCATTGCCTTACCTCTATCCACCCCCTTTCAAAAAAAACATCTCCCATCAATAGCTTCAACTGGTAACATAGATTACAACCACATGCAAGAAAATTAATCTTTTTTCAGCCCGTTCCTGGAAATATAAACGGCTCTCTGGTAACATGATACCAGTTTTGACCGGCATACACCCATCGGTCAATAATATAGAGTTCCATCGCTTCTCCCTTCGCATTTCGAATCCGCTGCGTAATTTTAATTTCATAATAATATTCATTAACTCGCTGAATACTTAAAATTTCCAGATTTTCCAGCGTATTTTTAGCAGCCCTGATAATATTTTCATATCTTGTTCGTCCCACAATCTCCCGAAAAAACGGGGCCTCTCTTTCAAACGAGTTCTCGCGGTCACCGCTATATCTCAGTGTCCAATAATCAATAAACGAACATTTAAGGGCATCGCTAGGCCAAAACGTTTCGACACCGCCCGGCAAACTCTGTATCGCAGGAGCATAATCTACATGAATTCGATTGTGATGTCCGATAGTGGAACAGGAACATACGCAAAAAAAAATGGTTATCAGTATTATCACAAAAATCCACTTTATCCGCCTCAAATCAACCTTCTCCTTGTTTTTCAATGATCTTGACACGATATTTTACTTTAAGCCTGTCTTCTGTTTCGGACAGAATACGTATTTTTTGGGCATCAACAATAACAGCGCTGATCTTTTTTTTCACATCTGCATCCATTGGAGCTATCGTCATTCCAAGGGCTGGTTCAGCATCGGTTGCAAAACGTTCCTGAAAAGAGCGGTAATATGACTCAATCGCCAGATCACTGACCGGATACGATTCCATGATGTATTTAATATAAAGTGCTTGCAGTTTCAACTGAAATTCGGCAGACCGTTTACCCGTGGACGGAACCTCAACATCCTTATCCAATTCGAGAACAGTAGCCTCCCTAACAAAAAGTTTGATTTTCAGGGCAGCTTCTTTATATCCTTCTTCGGTCGTTCGGACGGGTGTTTTCTCATAATATTCCCTGAGCAGAGTCACATCATCCTGAGTCAGCTCAAATCCATCTCCAACAGCAATGACCTCACCATCTGACGCAGTACAGTAACCCATCGACATCCAAAAGACCACTGAGAAAACCAACATCATGGCCGACAGCCGCCCCATATTTCGCACATCCACACCTATAACCCCCACACCTGTAACCCCCACACCTGTAACCCAATGACCATTGGCATTCATCAATGATCATAACCGATAAAAAAAGACCCTTTTTTCTCTAATATCGGATGGCAAAGATTTTTGCAAGCAAAAACATTCATCAAATGAGATGATGCAAATTATCTGACTCCGTGAGCCTGCTGAAAAAAATTTATATCTGATTCACTTGCGGAAAAACTGAATGTAACCATACATAATTTTTATCCGATTTCCGCCTTAATATTCCAAATGAATAATAATTGCAATTCATAAATATCAATTGATGATTCATTCGATGTAGCCGTTCACTCCCCCTCCCCGCTGGAGGGGGCCGGGGGGAGGGCAAGTGGTTGGCATGACAGCATTTCCCCCCTCCCAACCTCCCCCCGCTGGGGGGAGGGGTCTGAACGCTTACCATTCGATTTTATCTGCCAATAAACGGGTATGCTGTTTGAAAGAGAGTTTGAAAATTCGAGTACCGAATATGGATCAGTTTTCCGGCGGTTTCTCTGTTGTTTGAGGATGTTGTGACTGCTGAATGATTTTTGCCATGTTCGCCCGCAATTCCTCGGAATTTGGCCTCAACTTGAGAGCAGCGACAAGACTCTGCATTGATTCATTTAATCGACCCTGAGAATAAAGGACTGCGCCCAGATTGGCCAGCGCCTCCACTGACGAGGAATTGATTTTCAGGACTTCCCTGAATTTTTTTTCCGCCTGTTTGTTATCCCCTGATCTCATGTACGCTACCCCCATATTGGTATGCGCTTCAATAAACATGGGATTTTTCTGAACAGCCTTTTCATAACTATCTACTGCATCATTTAGTCTGTTGTCAGCAAGCTGTGAATTGCCCATGCTCAGATAAACTTCATCGTTTTGAGGATCCAATCGTATTGATTCAGCATAATGATCAATTGCCTGGGCATATCGTTGAAGGGTATGTAACAGCACTCCGATTCGATGATGAAGAATCGGAGTGTCAGGATCAATGTTGATGGCATTGGAATACTGCTGCACCGCATTTTCATATTCACCTGTATTGGCATAAGCAACTGCCAGATTCAGATTGGCATCCATATACCCCGGTCGATACTGAACCGCCTGCAGAAAATATTTAATCGCCTCTTTTTCTTTTTTTTGGGACGCAAGCGCAACTCCCAGATTATTCAGAGCCAATGGATAATCGGACTTATAAAACAATGCTTTCTGTAACAATTTTACGGCATCATCAGCTTTCCCCATCCGCCCCAACAGCGCTCCTTTATTGGATAACGCAAAATAATAATCCGGTTTCAACTGAATAGCCTTGTCATAATATGAAATGGCTGTTTCCGTTTTTCCGTCCTGTTCAAGCGCATAAGCAAGATTGGTGATTCCCCGATAATTGGATGGGGCTTTCCTGACCACGTCTGACCATAAAAAAACCGCATTTCTCCATATTTCGTTACGCTGGTATGTGGCGACTGCCAGAGACAGAACAATTGCCACAGATACGCCATAAACCCAAAAGCGATGTGCAGAAAGCCCAAGAAAAACGCCATAACTCACAATAAGGGAAAACCCGAACATGGGTAGATACAGCCGGTGTTCAAACAGTGCATCTTTAATGGGGAAAATGCTGGATTCGACGGAAAGGGTAATAAAAAACCATAAAATACCGACAAACAGAACCGGCCGTTTATTCCGGTTCCGCCAGGCGGCGACAAATATCCCCACAAGAAAAACAAAGAGATAAGCCGTAGCCCCATCGAAAAAGCCATTTTTAAAATCATACTGATAATCCAGGTTCTGCTGCATGGGTATAAACAGCAAGCGGATATAGATTGCGATTACATTAAACTGCGAGCATAAATAATGCCATCTGCTGACCTGCTTGGTTTCACGTACGGCTTCCGAAACATCTTCCAGAAATGTACCAAACTGGATGTCATGGCGAAACAACCCAATATTGTACGCATAGAATAATCCGCACAACAAAACCCCGGGAAGGATGAAGCCTATTTTATTTTTCCAGCCCTGCCAGGTTTGATCGTAAATGGCATATTCAACCAACAGAATCGCCATGGGCAGGCTGGCGGAATTCTGTTTGCTTAAAAACGCCATCAGGCCGCAAAAAATCGCCACCAGGAAAAATCCGCAGCAAACAACCTGTTTTCCGGCGAATTTTGCATCCCTGGCAATAATGTAACTCAGCACTGATCCCAGATAAAAAAAAGCGGCCATTGCAGTATATCGCTGTGCAACGTAGGTCACCGCCTGTGTTTGAAGGGGGTGTGCGATAAAAATCAGCGCGGCAAAAAGTGCAGCAAGGTAACTGCTTGGGTTGTCCGCCCCTGACAGTTTTCGAAACATTATCCTGGACAGAAAAAAAACCAGAACACCATTTGCAATGTGGATTAAGAGATTGACCAGATGGTAACCAAACACCCGGAGCTTGCCGAAATGATAATTCAGGGCAAAGGTAAAATCAACCAAAGGTCTTGGCGATCGCAACACATCTGGCGTATAAAAATTACGCATATCTCTGATTTTGGCGTTTTGCTGAATCGTGTGCTGATCGTCAAAAACGAATGGCGCATGAAAGGTATTGCTGTAAATCACCGCCGCCGTTAAACATATCAGAGATAACACCAGCCCACAATACCACCATCGAGAGGTGCAATTATTAAAACCTTGATTTATTAAATGCATATATGATTTCATGGATTGTGTGAAACCTTTAAAATGAGCCTATTTTTTTTGATTCCCACCAGCCTGCAGGTCTGCGACCTTCTGGGAAAACTCCCGGGTGATTTGATCCGCCTCACTTCTGTTTTTGATGACATGAGGAGTAATCATGAAGATCAGCTCGATTTTCTCGTTCGCTTTGGACAGCCCGCCGAATAGATACCCCAGAACCGGAATGTCCTTCAGAAAGGGAATCCCGGACTGGCTGGTATTCTTCTTGGACTTCATCAAACCGGCCATGACCACGGTCTGGTTGTCCTCCACCACCAGAGATGTTTCGGCTCTTCTCGTCAGAAAAGTAAAATTAGAGAGTTCCGGTATGTAGATACCGACATCGCTGACTTCCTGGGCCAGCTCCATTTTAACCAGTCCGCTGGAGTTGATGTGCGGCTTTACCGTCAGCAGAATCCCGGTTTTCCGAAATTGGACAGAGTTGGTTACACTGTTGGGGTTTATGGTGCTGGTAGTTGTTCCGGTGGTCGTCGGAACATCTTGGCCCACTTCGATGACGGCTTCCGTGTTGTCCAGCGCCAGAATATTGGGGGACGACAGAATGTTGATATCCCCGTCGCTGCCCAGCGCATATACCAGGCCCCTTAAAAAATCCACGGGATCATAGACGGTCAAAAAAAAGCCGGCGGCGCTTCCCAGCGGCGCGTTGATGTTCCTTTTGTAAGTGGAGTCCAACGCTCCCTGAGTGGTGTAATCGCCGCCGCTTCCGCCAAGCGAGCCGATGTTTTTGTTCAGAAACCATTCGATGCCGTAATCAAGTTTGCCGGTGAGGGAAATTTCCGCCACAAGCACGTTGATCAGGACCTGGCGGGGCTGAATATCCAGTTGCTTCAGGATGGTCAGAACCCGTTTATAGTCCCGGTTGCTGGCCTTGAAGACAATGGCGTTATTGGCTTCATCCGGAATGATTTCAACATTTCCGGCAAAGTCATCATCTCCGGTGGTTTTTCCGGCGCCTGCCGCCGTAGGCCTGACGATGGTTTGCTTGGACTGGGAAGGCGTGGTAGTTCTTTGCTGTGAAGATGTGGAACTCTGCGCCCCAATGCCTCCACTGGCGGAACCGGACCCGGAACCGGAACCGCCCATTCTGGACTTGGAGCCTGTGGATTTGCCTGTTGAGGAGGTTGAGGATTTGGAAGATCGAGATGTACCGGTTTTCCCCAGAAAAACCTGCGAAAGCACATCTGCAAGATCCAATGCCGACGCGTTTTCAACAAAATACACAAACACATTGGTTTCGGAATCGGCTACATGATCCATGGCGGAGAGCCAGTCCTGAACCAGCGTGAGAATGGACGGCCACCTGGTAACCACAAGAATAGAATTCATGCTCTTGATGGGAAATATTTCAAAGCTTCCTTCCACAGCGCCCTGCCTTTTGTAGATACCTCCGGCCTGTAACACGCTATCCAAATCTGCTGCAATAATCGCTGCGTCCACTTCCTTTACCGGAAATATCTGCCAGGAAAGATCTGCAAAATATTCAATGTCGATCACCCCCAGAATGGAGACCGCTCTGGAAATGTTGTCCGCAGTATCGGTGATCAGAAGGGCGTTGTTCACCGTATCCTGCACTACCGAGGCACCTTTGGACAGAAATGGTGTCACATTGGTTGCAGCCGTAGCCGCAGCCACATAGCGCAGCCGGATCAGCCGGGTGACATCCCCGACCAAACCCGCTTCATCCAAAACAGTCACAGGCGCATTTGCAGATCCCGAACTGTTTGCTCTTGGAAGAATCTTATAAATATTGCCCGAACCGCGGACAATCGACAGATTGTTCAACTGAAGGGCCTCATTGAACGTGTTGATAAACTGATCCTTTGTATAATCACCGGTGATGTGAAAGGAAACCGTCGATTTGAGGGTCGGATCCACTATGTAACTGAGGCCAAAGAGATCATAAAGCGTCAGGTCCAGAACTTCATAAAGGTCTGCGTTATCAAAAGCCAGCTCAACATGAACCACCGTCGCCGTCTCTTTTTTGTCTTTGAGTGACTTTTGCCCAAGTACCGTCGGCTGTGTGGGACTGGCGATATGTTTTGAGGGCGCTGCCTTGCCTTCGCTGATTCCAGCTTTTTCCGGACGGCCGGATGGGATCTTCTCCTCAGCTTTTTTATCTTCTCCGTCTGCTGATGCCTTTTCCTCCGGAATCTTGACGCGAACAAAAGGGTTTTCCCCATCGGCATTTTCCGGAGATATGTAAGGTTTTTGCCACAGTTTAGAACCGCAGCCGGCAGTCCCCAAAGCCAGCAAAATCAAACATGCAGCCATCCAGACCCATGCACTACGGACTTTGGTTTCATCTATTTTTTGCATGTATTCCTCGTTGTTATTCTCATGGCTTGATGCCTTCCATTTGAAGCGTTGCAATCTGAAGAGATATCTGCAGATCAGCGTCCTTTTTCCGGCGATAAGATACCGAGAAGCGTTCGACCCGTATCACCTTGTTTAACATTTCCAGATATTCCAGCATATCCGAAACCCCCTGCATTCCGGTTTCAATCTGCAGCTCCACCCGGCTGATGGGATGCTCCCGCCATTTGAACGCAGGCAGATCCTTGTAAGCTTTGATGGGTATCGTGTTCTTATCCAGAAACTGCTGCAGGATCGACTGAGTGCTGGCGCTAAGTTCTTCTATTGTTTTGCCGTCAATTTTCAGAATGTCGAACCGGGCCATTTCATTTTCAATGGCTTTATGAGACTCGATAAACTCGGTAACTTCTTTCATGTCCCGGATGGACCGGTCGCGTTCCCGTATCAGCCTTTCCAGCTCCATTGACAGATCGCTTTTCGCCTCCTGAAGGGGATCACAGACCTGCGCCCACCAGATCAGTATTCCACAAATCAACCCAATCAGGCCAAAAACCACCTGACGCTTTCGTTTTTGTCCCAGATACAGTTTCATAAACTTGCTTCCACATCTTTCAGACGAAGGGTCAGACTGAACTGCTCCACTCCTGATGGCGCGCGACTGACCGATCCGGCCAGCTTTACCTGTTCAAACAGGGGGGAGGTTCTTAACGACTCCACAAATTTTAACGCATCCCGGCTCTGCCCCTGAAGGGTCATCTCGGCCCCCTGAATATTGGATCTGGAAAACCATGTACCTTCAGGAATAAGCTTGGCGATTTCGTTGAAACAGGAAAATAGGCGGGGCCGCAACCGGATGAAATCATCGATGTCCGCAGATAGCGATTCCGTTTTTTTCAAAACATCGCGGACTTTCTCGAGCGGGCGAACCTTCTGCTGCACCTGCTGAACCTCATCCTTCATTTCCGCAACCGATTTTTTCCCACGTCCGACAGCGTTATTCAGGTTAACTGTCCACAAGGCCAGAAGCACTGACAGCATACAGATGGCCGGAACAAACAATTTCCAGGGACGAAATACCTGTACCCGGGAAAGGCTCCCATTCAGAAAAATCCGTTGCTTCCCGGACAAGGCCACGGACAGGGCCGCAACCCCTAAATTCTGCTGAATGGAAGGAAGCCATGACAGTCTGTTTTGCGGCGGAACGGGAAGCGACAAACAATTGTCTGAATGCTCCAAGCCATACAGACTATCGGCAGGCAGGTTAAATCTGGCCAACACCGATTCCATTCCAGCGGCAGCCTCGTCGGGTGTCCAGGCATTTTGCAGAGACATTGAATACACACAGCCTGCCTGGTGATAAATGGCCAGTTCACTGGATGAATTTTCATGGGGAATCACAAAAGCCATTGGCATTGCATATTGCTGATGGCTGAGCCAGGCGCCAATTCCCAGAGAAATAGGAAAAAGACCTGCCAGGGATTTTTCATGCCCGGTCTCCCTGAAAATATCCAGTACAGGCAAAATCTCTCTGCGAAGGGCATAGATCACCAAGGCATTGACTTTTCCATCCGGCATCCGGCAAAAACAAATATCGTGGAAAATATCATCCAGCGGCAAATGGCAGGTAACCGGCAACATGCTTTGAACCGACATCAGCGCATCTTCCATCGGCACGGGCGGCAACTGAATGTCCCGGATAAAGAACCTGCTGCGGGGGAGCGCCAGAAAGAACCGTCGGCCCGGCTTTGGTGAAACGCGCTGAAGCAATTCGCGAAGCGTTGCCGGGGCCTGGCCTGGAATAACGCCGGACGGCTCCATGGATGAACCCGAAATCGCCAAAGCCCACGACGAAACCGTCCTGATGGCCCCGCAGTAGTGCAGCACATCCTTTTCCAGATAAATTCCGACAAGTTCTTTGATAACCATAGTGTTTGACCGTCCGGCGCTTAAGACCGTTTTTTTCCCCTGGCCTCAAGCCCCCTGGCCTCGGACTCAAGTTCGATCAGCCTGTCAAATCCAGCTTCGGCTACCCCCATAAATTGCAGGCTATCCACAACCGCAAGACGGCCTGACTCCTTTGTCATAATAATATTCATATATAAATAACCCGTTTCAGATCCTGGCGCCAGCACGCTGATGCGTTTGCTTTCACCTGGATAAATTGTAAATCCCTCGGAAAGCGCTGTCGGAGCCTTTTCTTTCTCTGGCTGAACGAAAAGGCTGCTCAGATCCGCCTCAATCAATTGAAGAGGATCAGCCCAGAACCGATCCGGAGTTACCCCCATGACCAGAAGAAGCTCGGACATCACACTGAACGGCCCGTTTGCAGGTCTATAAGCCAGCCCCTTGGCTTTATAGTCTTTTTCCTCAGCACCATACATCCGGCTTAAACTGTCCGTATCCCGCCAGTCCAGAATGCAATCTGAAACCGCATCCGCCTCTCGCTGAAAATTATCACCCATCATCAGGGATAGTTTTTGCTTGATTTCGCCGTCAGCGACCGTATTCAGGTTGATTCGCTGCGATTCCTTGTCCACCCGAACCCACAGCGCCATATCATCCGGAAACAGCCTGAACCAGCGACCATCCTTAGCCGCGCCATCCGAAAGAGGCCAGGCATCGGTTGAAAAAAGTTTAACCACCGAAGAAACCGCCTGTCTTTGCCGAAAAGCTGTCCAGGCATTCTGAGCAATGTCCGCCTTTTCCCTGTTGTGCCCCAAGTACTGTCCTGTCAGAAAACTGATCAGAACCAGCATCCATAGTATCATTACCAGTACGCTGCCTGTAGATTTCAGAACCACAGATTCACACAGATAAACACAGATATACTGCAAAAGGGCATAATTCGTACTTTCCTTATGCTCCCTCTCCCAGCGGGGGGAGGGTTGGGGGGTTCGTTCGTTTTTCAGCCATATATCTTGCCTGTCCTCTGTCGCTTTGGGGTCACTAACCGCCGACAGAACCTGCTAACCGTTGATCGCCAATCCGATAAAACCATCTGAAACTCCTGGATCTTGCACCTTCCCCAATGGTCATTTCCAGCATCAGGCCGAAAGGGGCACCAACAGATTCTGCACCACAATCCCAATTTTTACGCCACTGCTTGATATCATCCGGATCATACAGAGGTTCAGCGGTATAAGCCAGCCTGAAATCGGAAATTCCCTGAATCTGACTGACTGGAAGCCCTTCTTCCGCCGTTTTTGACCCTAAACCACGGTCGGTAGTTATGTCCAGGTCATCCAGCCTGGTCACAGACTGCTGATAGATAAAAAGCATTTTCTGTCCGGGGTCAAACCGATATCTGACCCATAACATTCCTTGAAGCAAGGCACCCTGGGGCGAATATGCCGTAATAAACGACAATGAATTTTCTCCGCCGCAGAAATAAAGGGACGGGTTGATCCTTGCCTGACCCAGCACCTGTCTGATCACCCGGGCTGCAAGCTGCCTTTCCAAAAGCGCTGGCAGAGCAGCCTGTATCTGCCGGGACTCTCCTTCATCGGACCCACGTTCCCATGCCTGAACCGCCAATCTGAAGGCTGTCGCCGCAATCACGGTAACCATCGCAACCAGCGCCATGGCAACCAGCAGTTCCAGAAGGGTAAACCCTCTGGAAAAATGAATCCGCTTCACTCGTTCACCTGATCGTTCACAGCCGAATCCACTGTTTCACACAAAATGCTTTTTCCCGACGATCTGTTTCATGAAAAAGACACAACGTCAACTCAAACATGGCCGGAACCTGAAAAATATCGCGCTTGTCGCCAGTATCAATCTCCAGTGGCAAGGATGAAATCGTATAGCGCCATCCGACTTCTCCATCAATTATAGCACTGATCGCCCTGCCTTTCAGCGCATTGTCCATCAAGGCGGGATTGGCCAGAAGGTTTCCCGCCAACCGGACAGCCTGCAGGGTTTCATCGGCCTTGAGAGAAATCCTCCTGGAGCTGGAAAGCGCCTGGAAAATGGCGCTCAAAGATATCCCCAGGATTATCAGGGCGACCAACACCTCAATCAAGGTAAACCCGCTTTGTCTGTTTTTCATAGGCTTATACAGGTGTTACCAGGCCGGTCAGGATATCCACACGAAAAACAAAAAAAGGCTGCCCATAAGCTGAAAGCGTTATTTCTCCACCGCTTGAACTGCCATCTGGATAAAAATACACCCCGTAAATATCCGCATCGATTTGGGCGATCCCTTGCGCCTCAATCAGCACTTTTTCCGGTATTTCCAAGCTGGCACCACCACCTTCGACCCAGCAGAGACGATCCGCCGACGATATCTGAAACGCTACCGGTCGGCTGAATGACATTGACATACGTCTGGCTTTTTTGACAAGGCTGACCATTTCCTGTGCAAACAGTTTTCCCTGTTTCTGTTCGGCGGAGCGGCCCACACTCAGATAGACCAGCGAGCCGGAAACGGCAATCAGAACCATTACCACCAGGATTTCAATTAATGTAAAGCCGCGGGAGTTCATTAGAATTCGATGTCGTTGATGCCAAAGATCGCTGTAAGCATGGAAATAACCACCCCGCCAATGACAAGACCCATCAGCAGAATGGCTATCGGCTCCAGCAGAGACAGCAGCGACTTGATTTTGGACTGAACACGGGCATCCAGATCGTCTGAAACCGAAATAAGCATTTCCCCGATCTTTCCGGTTTCCTCACCCAACGCGACCATCTGAACCGCCATGGCCGGAAAAATGCCCTGTTCCTTCATCAGTGAGCTGACGCGCTTGCCTTCCTTGACTTGCCTGAATATCTGCTCAGCCGCAAACTTTACCACCACATTACTCACGACTTCACGCACGATGGAAAGAGCCTTTAGCAACGGCACCCCGCTTTGCACCAGAGTCCCCAACGTCCTGGTAAAGCGTCCGACCTGAATATCCATTATCAGACTTCCCATCAGCGGCAGCCTGATCCATATCCTGTCTAATCGATCTTTGCCATTGGCGGTTCCCGAAAAACGCCACAACCCCAAGGCTATCAAAACGCTGCTCAGGATCATGACCCACCACCAGGTACGCAAAAACTGGCTGAGCTGTATCAAAAGCAAGGTGCTTGCCGGAATTTTCTGTCCCAGATCTGTAAATATTGCAGCAAAACGGGGCACCACAACACCCATGATGACCCCAACGGAAACCATGCCGATCATCATGAGAATCGCCGGATAAATGGAACTGGAAATGATGAATTTCTTGATTTCTTCAGTTCGTTCCATGAACCCTGCCAATTTTTCCATCACCTGAGGCAGGATGCCGCCCATTTCACCAACCCGCACCATGTTGGTGTACAGATCGCTGAAATCTTCAGTTTTGACCGCCATCGCATCAGAAAGGCTCTTGCCACCCTGAAGGGATTCCTTTAAATACTGGGCCATGGCCAAAAGCGGCTTGGCTTCACTGGTCTGGATAATGATGGTCAGGGACCTGTCCATCGGAAGACCGGATTTCATCAGATGCGCCATCTCGCGGGTAATCAGCAGCAACTCCTTGCTGTTAAGACTGCGTCCGGATCGCTTCAGCAGGGACTTCCGCCGAGACGGGCTCCCATCAATCCACCTGACCAGCATCAATCCCTTTGTCTGAAGCGTCAGAATGAGGTCGTCTTTGGTGTTGGCTTCACTGCTGTCGGTGATCCGTCTGCCTTGGGCATTCATGGCTTCATAAGAAAAACGTGGCATCAGCGGGTTACCCTTAACACTTCCTCATAAGTAGTGATACCATTTTTGACCTTGTCCATGCCGTCCATTCTTAAAGAAATCATGCCGTTTTGCATCGCAGCCCGGAATATTTCATTGCGATCCGATCCCCGGACAATTTCACGCTGAATGACTTCATCCACCGGCAAAAACTCATAGATCCCGAGACGTCCCCGATATCCTGAGCCTGCACATTCCTTGCAGCCCATTCCCCTGGTATATGTAGGTGCAAGTTCCTCCGGAAGCAGATCCAGTTCCCGAGCCAGCAGTAACCGTTCATCATCGGCAAGATGAAACGTTTTCTTGCACTGCGGACAAACTCTTCGAACCAACCGCTGAGCCAAAACTGCTACAACAGAAGAGGCGATAAGAAAACGTTCAACGCCCATATCTTCCAGCCGGGTAATAGCGCCTGCTGCATCATTGGTATGAAGCGTGGAAAACACAACATGGCCGGTAAGGGCTGCCTGAATCGCAATTTCGGCCGTTTCCAGATCCCTGATTTCGCCGATAAGCATTACGTCCGGGTCCTGGCGAAGAAAAGTTCTCAGGGTGTGGGCGAAAGTCAGGCCGATATTGGGTTGCACCTGAACCTGATTGACCCCGTCCATCTGATATTCCACAGGATCTTCAACAGTCACTATTTTTTTATCCGGCGAGTTGATGGTGTTCAGGGCTGAATACAGGGTGGTAGTCTTGCCGGAACCTGTAGGCCCTGTAACCAGAATCATACCATAAGGCAGGGATATCGTGGATCTGAATTTATCCCGAATCGACTCCGGAAATCCCAGGGTATCCATATCCAGCTCGACATTTTCTTTGTGGAGCAACCTCAATACCAGGCTTTCGCCAAAATGGGTCGGAAGCGAGGATACACGAATATCAATATCTTCGCGACCTATTTTAAACTTGATTCTGCCATCTTGAGGCAGCCGCATTTCCGCAATATCCATTTTGGCCATGAGTTTGACCCTGGAATTGATGGCGGCCTTGAGCTTGACAGCAATGGCGTTTTGGTCGTTCAACACTCCGTCAATCCGATATCGGACCTGAACATGCAGCTTTCGGGGTTCGATATGGATATCGGACGCACCGACCTCCAGCGCTTTGGCGATCAGATGGTTCACCAATCGGATGACCGGGGCTTCGGAGGCCATGTCCTTTAAATGCTCCGGACTGTCCCAAAGCTGATCTTCCAGACTCACATCCAAATCATCGACTCTTTCACCCGATGTCATATCAGCTTCGGCTTCATACCAGCGATACACAAACTGCGAAATCGTCTCTTCCGAAGACCGGTTGATATTCAGAGACTTGTCGTAGGCGCGCTCAATGACCTCGCGGGTGATAAAATCCAGCGGATCAGCCATTGCCACAAGCACCTTGCCATTGGAATCATCCAGGGGAATAAACCGGAAGCGCTTCATGTAGTGCGATTTGAATGGATTTAACGCCGGCGGGTTTTCCGGAAAACCACTTTCTTCAAGCTCCGGGAAATCCGCAAACACCGGCAACTCAGGGCAGGCGCAGACCGGAACACCCCCTTCCGGCGGAAGCCTTCGGAATCGCTTGATGAGCGTTCGTTTTATATTGTCGAAGGAAGTATTCAACACTACTGCCAGCTTACGATGTTGCTGTCTCCACCTGCCGAACCGTCCGGCCCATGGCTGACCAGATCATAAGGCCCATGCTCCCCCGGACTCGTATAAACATACGGCCGGCCCCAAGGATCCTGCGGAATCTGTTTGGGCAGATAAGGACCATCCCAGTTGGCCAATGCGCCTGGTTTGGACCTTAACGCTTCAAGACCTTCCGATGTTGTGGGATAACGGCCATTGTCCAGACGAAACTCATCCAGAGCCGATCCAAAGAGTTCAATCTGGGTTTTAGCGGTTTTCAGCTTGGCTTTGTCCACTTTTCCGAAAAATTTCGGTGCCACCAGGGCGGAAAGCAGCCCCAGAATAATAATAACAACCAGAAGTTCGATCAAGGTAAAGCCTTGCTGTTTCCGGTGTCTGTCGGTATTCATTTTTCCCTCCAAATGTTGCAACTGTTCAGGTTTTCTGGTTGAAGACCACAAGGTGTAACATTAAGCAATAATCAAGCCGTTACAACCATCAATGTTAAATATTTAGTCAATAAAGTCATTTTTCTTTGACTTTCCCCTCTATACTGCGAACGGGCATAATCTGCACTTTCCTTATGCTCCCTCTCCCAGCGGGGGAGGGTTGGGGTGGGGGCTCAAAAGTTAAGATTATGACCGTTGACAGTACAGTAAGGGTGGAAAAATCTGTCATGCCAAATACTTGCCATCCCGCTGAGGTGGGGGCGACCGGCCGGTCTCCCTTACTTGATTCGTGTCATTCGTGGCTTAATAATATTTTCACGGTAAAAACTCAGTCATTGACCGCGCGCTCAAAGTATATTCAGAATTGCTTTGAAATAGGCGATTGTCCTTTCCAGACCTTCTTCCAGATTCACTTTCGGAGTCCATTTCAGTTTTTCCGCGGCCAGCGAGATATCGGGTTTGCGCTGAAGCGGGTCATCCTGAGGAAGGGGCTGAAATATGATTCTGGAGCGCGATCCTGTAAAATGTATGATTTTTTCAGCCAGCTCCAGAATGGTGAACTCACCTGGATTGCCCAGGTTTATCGGACCGACAAAATCATCAGGCCCCTGCATCATCATAACCATTCCCTCAATCAAATCAACTACATAACAGAAGCTTCGGGTTTGAGAGCCATCCCCGAACACCGTTATGTCCTGATGCGAAAGGGCCTGAACAATAAAATTGCTCACCACCCTGCCATCATTGGGGTGCATCCGGGGACCGTATGTGTTAAAGATGCGAACCACACGGATATTGACACGATTCTGACGATAGTAATCAAAAAACAAGGTTTCTGCGCAGCGTTTTCCTTCATCGTAGCAGGAACGCAGGCCGATGGGGTTCACATTGCCCCAGTACGATTCGGACTGCGGATGCACCGCCGGATCACCATACACTTCGCTGGTTGAGGCCTGAAGGATTTTGGCTTTTACCCGTTTAGCCAAACCCAGCATGTGAATGGCGCCCATGATGCAGGTTTTTACGGTTTTCACCGGATTGTACTGATAATGAACCGGAGATGCCGGACAGGCCAGATTGTATATTTCATCAACCTCAAGAAAAATAGGCTGAGCCAAATCATGACGAATCAGTTCAAAATTCGGTTTGGCGCACAGATGCGCTATATTATGCTTTGTTCCTGTATAAAAATTATCCAGGCAAAGGACATCATGACCTTCCTCAACCAGACGGTCACACAGGTGAGATCCCAGAAAACCAGCCCCTCCGGTAACCAGGATACGCTTGTTTAGATTCAGCGCCATTAGCTTCACTCCGGTTTGTAAATATTGTTTCCCATTCTCGCTCTCAACTGTGGACATCCAAGATGCAGCTCCGATTTCTGCATATTAAATATCCAGGCAAGGGACATTCGTCGTTCCATCCAGATCATTATGACTGATTTCCCCTTTTAGAAAAGGGGGATTAAGGGGGATTTGAAAACGGGGATAAGCTACCAACGACCACTAAATCCCCCCTGGCCCCCCTTTTCAAAGGGGGGAATCGTTATCAGTAGGGGCGGGTTCGGAACCCGCCGCTACTGAAATGATGACCAAGGCCATTTGGGCTCATCAAAAAAAGTGTCAACTACTTTTGAGGTATACTGCGATAGGGCATAATCTGTACTTTCCTTATGCTCCCTCTCCCAGCGGGGGAGGTTGGGGTTGGGGTTCAAACGTTAAGATTATGCCCGTTCGCAGTATAATATGAAGGATGCCCTTTTTTCTTGTAATCTTGGATCTACCATTTTATGCGATATACTGTCAAACGCCGCCCTGTGTTTTCACGATGATTTTGTTCTGCTCGATATAAGTAAAGAAAACAGGGGGGCTATTCTGACCAATCATGTAAAATCAGGCACTTGCGTCGAGAACAAAATTATCATCCTGTGCTTTGAGACGATTTGACGGGATGAAAGAGCAGTATCTGCCATCTCTTCAACCCCATACCACCCGAGATTTCCTTGGACAGGGTGATCAAGAAAAACACAACCATACGCAGGCATATCAGGAAAATCGGTACAAAATTTTCAACATTTTTGTCTTGACTGATGAGTCTGCTTTAGCTATTCCACTTCCAGGAATAAATTTATTAACGTGGCATGAAAGTGTTCCCCCCTTCTTTTTTTTATGCAGCAATCAAAGGTCACAATATGAAAGAACTATTCAGCATCTGGGGAAATACAAGGCAGATCGTAATCATAGCCTTAACCGCGGCCATTTATGCAGGGATGCTCATCCCTTTTAAGGCGATACAGATTGTGCCCGGACTTACGGAGTTAAGGCCAGCAAATGTTATTCCGGTATTATTCGGAATTCTGTTCGGTCCGGCTGCAGCCTGGGGTTCCGCCATAGGCAATCTAATTGCCGATTTTTTCGGAACTTTATCTCCGGCCAGCGCCTTTGGTTTTGTGGGGAACTTTTTTTTCTCCTACACGGCTTGCAAGCTCTGGCATATCATGGTCAAAGATGCGGTGATCATGGACTTCAGGCAGACTGGAATTTTTATACTGATTTCAATTGTTGCAAGCCTTATTTGTGCAATTATCGTCGGTTTCGGCGTTCAACTTCTGGGCCTTGCACCTTTCATGGTTCTGTTTATGATTGTTTTCATAAACAATTCGCTTATGTCTTCCATTTTGGGTGTCATTCTAATGAAAGTTCTTTACAATCGAATTAAGCGCACCGGTCTGTTATATCGCCACCCGCATGGGGGCGTGGACTGAAACAAACGAACAAACAAACATGATAGCTATCGATAATCTGTCGTTTCGGTACCAAGCGAATTCGACGAAAATATTGGACGGTGTCTGCCTGAATATCGGCGAAGGCGAGCGCATCCTGATTGCGGGCAAAAACGGGGCAGGTAAAACTACACTTTCAAAGATAATCAGCAGCTTGATCCCGCGTGTTGAACATGGTTTTATCGAAGGAAACTATTGCTACCGGGGCAAGCGCGTGTCCGAATATTCGCCAAAGGAATTTGTCAGGGAAATCGCAGTCCTTTTCCAGGACTTCGAAGCCCAGATTGTCTCGACAATGGTCCGGGAAGAACTTGTTTTTTATCCCATGAATACGGGATTGCCATATTTCAGAGCAATTGAAAAAGCCAGAAAACTCAGTACGATTTTTCAGGCGGATAATATTTTTGAGCGTGAGATCGACAGTCTGTCCGGAGGAGAAAAACAGAAAACCGCTCTTTTGTCCCTGCTGACCGCATCCCCGAAAATGCTTATTCTGGACGAGCCGTTTACGGATATTGATACGGCTTCCCAGGAAATGGTCCTGGATTTTC
This sequence comes from uncultured Desulfobacteraceae bacterium, assembly GCA_903839535.1. Taxonomy (GTDB): domain Bacteria; phylum Desulfobacterota; class Desulfobacteria; order Desulfobacterales; family Desulfatirhabdiaceae; genus RAAP-1. The sequence continues at coordinate 2,489 of CAIMCT010000449.1, read as the reverse complement.
TCTGGCGCGGCGGATACCGCGGTGGCATCATCCTGTTTGATCAATCCCTGGATTATCATGCGTTTTTCGAACGGATCATCATCATCGGCGAAGGCAAAATCCTCTACGATGGCGACAGGAAGGTCATTGCTGATAAAATCCTGCTTTCTCAAGCCGGTCTCGAGACATCCGGGATTTTCAAGGTGATTGATTCCGGTTATATCGCACAGCCAGAAGCGATTATCAGCCATATCAGAGAAAATAATATTTTTGTTGAAGACACCTACGAAACAATCGTTTCAAATCCCCTGGTGTCCGGGGAAAATATCGTGGATGTTATCTCACTTTCATTTAAATACCTGGAATGCGGGATGTCCCTCAAAAATATTGATCTGAAAATCCAAAAAGGCGATTTCATCACAGTCCTTGGCGCCAACGGTTCCGGAAAAACCACATTGATGAAGCTGATCGCCGGCATTCTGAATATTGAGGAAGGCGACATTCTTTATCAGGGCGAAAGCCTTAAAAAATATCCGGTCGCAGGAAAAGTTGGGTATGTGTATCAGAACCCCGACAATCAGATTTTTGCGGAAACCGTTTTTGACGAAACAGCCTTTATTCTAAGAATGAGAGGCATGTCGGAATTGGAAATTCAGGGCAGAGTCGATGCGATACTGATGCTTATGGGACTTTTTGACCAGAAACAGGATGATCCGTTCAGCCTGCCCAAGGGAGATAGACAGAAGGTGGCATGTGCATCCATCCTTGCCGGAGAGCCAGACCTGATTATCCTTGATGAACCCACTACTGGACTGGACTTTCCATCGCTTAGGGCGCTTATGGAAATCGTGAACAAATTAAACAAAAATGGCAAGACTATAATCATCATCACCCATTCGATGGAAACCGCTGCAAATTACGGAAACAAACTATTGGCGCTAAGTCAAGGCGAAGTCTTTTACTACGGAGATAAACGAAAATTCTTTAATGATCATTACCTAATGGGTATGGGAAAAGTGCGTCGAACAGAAATCATGGAAATATCACTGCTGTTAAACGGCAGGTTGCTGTTAAACGAAAAAGAATTTTCGATGTGCTGGAAAAAACGATGAGTGCATTTTTCTTCATTAACAATGACTCTTTCCCGCACCGTTTGGACCCGCGTGTAAAAATCACGGGGCTGTTTTTTTTCTGCATGCTGGCCGTAATCAAGGAATCAATCTGGGAAATGGGATTGCTGCTGGCTGTGCTGCTGTCGCTTTTCTTATTCAGCAGGAGCTTGGTGAATCTTAAAAAAATGGCCGGTTTGTTTATGCTGATCGCCGGTATGACGTTTGTGATGTGGATCATTTTTTACCGGAGCGAAGAGAAATTATGGGTCTGGGGTGGGGGAACTCTGGCCATTTATTCCGGCGCGGGTACTTATGCCACATTGATGTCCCTGCGGTTCTTGAATATGCTGCTTTCAGGGCTCCTGTTTCTGTCCATCACCTCAATTGAGGATTTTTTCGGCGGAATGATCGTTTCAGGTCTTCCCTACCCTTTTGCTTTTGCCGTTTCGCTTTCCTTCCGTCTGGTGATGGTGTTCATGTCCAATGCATTTACAATCGTCGAGGCTCAAAAGGTCAGAGGTAACGATGTCACCAAGGGCGACATCATCAAAAGAATCAGGGCATACGCACCGCTGATGGCGCCTTTGATATTAACCGGCATCAAAAAAGCCGAAACACTCACCCTCGCGCTGGAATCCAAAGGTTTTTCCCCTCAAAACAAAATTGATCTCAGCGGAAAATATAGTTTTTGCACCTCGGATAAATGGTGCCTCTACTCCATGCTGTTGGCCGGGATTGCAGCCATTTTTCTGAAGTTTCTACGTTGAACTTTGACCGGAGCCAGTTGAGATAGTTGACAGTATACTTTTAATTACATGGATGGACAAGCCAATCTTATCTTTTGGCCATGATAAAGAAGAATTCTTTCTATCCTGTTTTTTTCTTATCCTGTCCATCCTGGCCAAAAGATAAGATTGGCCATGTAAAATTTTTTAAACGAATCATGGTAGGTGTCATTCCTAAATTTCATCGAACGCTCTTGTGCCCGCTAATCACAACTAAAATCGAAAGGATTCCCCCCCTTTGAAAAAGGGGGGATTTCGGAGCCTATCCACCTGAAAAATCCCCCTCGATCCCCATTTTCCAAAGGGAGAAGTATCATTTTCATATATGGAGTGATCGAATTTAAGAATGATACCATGGTAGATTAGTTGATAAAAGATTCAAATACGAAGAACACGAAGGGCACAGAGAAGAAATGATAAAAAAAGAAGATTTTTTGGCATCCTTCATATTACAATAAAAGTAGTTGACACTTTTTGCCGGGATGCCGGTATTCCGATATTCCGGCATATATGTATACTGCGAACTGGCATAATCTGCGCTTTTCATAAACTCCCTCTCCCAGCGGGGGAGGGTTGGGGTGGGGGATCAAAAACGTAAAATTATGCCAGTTAG
>CAIMCT010000448.1 GCA_903839535.1 uncultured Desulfobacteraceae bacterium | reverse complement strand
GATGCCGGCTCTACTTGCACTCCCTCTCCAGTAGGGGAGAGTTGGGGGGTTCAAAAGCGCAAATTACACCAGCTCTCAGTATACACCTTCCATAATTCTATACAACATGTAAAAAACGGGATTATGCAGGGATAGCCTTTTCTCTATAGATGCCGATAAACAATGAATTATAAATGAAAATCAATATACATGTCTTATGCGCTGCACTTATCCTGTCGATCGTGATTTCCATAGGTATTCTCGGACACGTCCCACCAGTTGACAGAGATTCACTCACACATCATCTCTATGTCCCCAAACTGTATCTGAAGCATGGGGGCATTTATGAAATTCCAGCCGTCGAGTTTTCGTATTTTCCCATGAATCTGGACCTGCTTTACACCGTCGCACTCTATTTCGGCAGTGACATCCTTCCCAAATATCTTCATTTTGCGTTTGCACTGCTAACAGCCTGGCTGATCTTCAGATATCTCAAATACCGGCTGAATACCCTTTACGCCCTGTTTGGCGTACTGCTATTCCTTTCCATCCCCATCATTGTCAAACTATCCATCACCGCTTATGTGGATCTGGGACTCATTTTTTTATCACTGCTTTCTATTATCTACCTGCATAAATGGGTCGAAAACAATTTTCAGTTGAAATATCTGGTGATTTCCGCTGTCGGGTGCGGTATGGGACTGGGCACAAAATATAATGGGTTGATTACGTTGTTTTTGCTGACCCTGCTGGTTCCTTTCAGTTATGCCCGGCTGTCCTCCGTGGGGAAAAACAGCTTCCTAATGCCATTGGGATATTGCGCTGTTTATCTGTCTGTTTCGCTGATCGTCTTTTCTCCATGGATGATTCGAAATATCGTCTGGCAACAAAATCCCGTGTACCCGCTCTATGATTCCTGGTTTCACCCTGAGGCGCCCAAATCATTTTCAGAATCTTCGACCGATGATGTCGACAGAGCGCCAAAGCGCATGGGACATTTTTTGATTCGAAAATACGTTTTCAATGAACCTTGGTGGCGAACAGCTCTGATTCCAGTCCGCATTTTTTTTGAAGGTCAAGACGATGAGCCAGCCAATTTTGATGGGAAGTTAAATCCGCTGATTTTTTTACTGCCTTTTTTTGCTTTTTTCCGCATCCGAAACAAGGCAACTCCATTCCAATATGAAATTTCGACATTTCTGGCTTTTTCCGTATTTTTTCTTCTGTATGCATTCGTCACCACCGATATGCGAATCCGCTACATTGCTCCCATCGTTCCGCCGCTGGTGATTCTGTCCATCATCGGCCTGCATAATATGCTGGGGTGGATCATGGGATTCACTCCCCATAGAAGCAGGATATGGATTCAGACTGGCGTGTGGGCAGGCGTACTGGCTCTTTATCCTGCCGACTATTTGATCGGTCAGTTCGACAAGGTTAAAGCCATTTCTTACATTAGCGGAAAAATAGATCGTGATTCATATATTACGCAGTTCAGACCGGAATATCCCGCCATCCGGTTTGCGAATCAGAATCTGCCAGATACAGTTAAAATTCTTGCTGTATGCTTGGGGAATCGGGGATATTATTTTGACAGGGAAGTCCTGTTTGACATGAAATTGCCGATTCCCCCAATCGACAATACCGGCTCAGGCAGAACCGTGGAGGCTTTGTTACATCAGCGAGGCATTACTCACCTGCTGATCCGATATGATCTTTTCGACAAATGGCTCGACGCCCTGACCGACAATGACAAGGAAACCCTATCCCGGTTTTTTCAAACCCGGACCCGGCTGCTATTTGCATCTGGAGGACATGGGCTTTTCGCCATCGATGTAATGACCAGTTCCCCGGTTACTCCGTACGGCGGGACTTTTCCAGTTGAATGATATGATTGAGACTGAAAAAAATACAATTACCGAAATTAGGAAACCGCTATTGAAAATCCTTTGCATGGAAGAGCAGGACCGCCCTATCCAGACCCGAGACGGGCACACCGTTGTCATAGATTTTTTCAGGCCTGAAGATGCACCTGGCATTGCAGATCTGTTTCGGGACGTATACGGGGAGAGCTACCCCATCCGCTTGTATTACGATCCCGATGCTTTGATCCGCGCCAATACCGCCGGGAATTGTTGTTCCATTGTGGCGCGTAACGAATCTGGCCGGGTGGTGGGGGTGACTCATGCGGTTCAATCCTCCCCTTACGAAGGTATCTATGAATCCGCAGCCGGATTGGTTCTCAGGACATACAGATCTCATGGAATCAACAACCGTCTGCAATGGTTTCTGTTTCACCGGTGGACACCGTCCAGACCTTGGGTTGCTGGAATATTCGGCGAACCGGTGTGTCAGCATACCCATCTTCAGAAGAACTGGCATGATCTGGGGGCTGTGGAGATGGGCCTTGAGCTTGCACTAATGCCGGCCGCAGCCTTTGCAGCGGAGAAGGGCGACCAGCAGGGCCGGGTGGCGTGCATGGCGGCATACCGGCCTGTAACGCAAAGGGCGCACCGAATCTATCTCCCGGCGGTATATACCCACGCCCTGCAGTTTCTTTACTCCGGAATGGTTGAAGCACGCTTATTTTCTCCCTCGCTGGAGACACTACCTCAAGAGTGTGCAACTGAGTTCCAGATTAGGATTTTTGATTTTGCCTCGGTTGCTCGGGTGACCTTTCAGGAAACCGGAGCAGACCTGGGAGCGTCGGTGGAAAAGATGGAACACAAGGTAAGGCGCCAGGGTGTGGAAGTGATTCAGGTCTGGCTGAAACTGGGGTCACCCTGGGTAGGGGCTGCCGTGAATGTATTTCGAAACAGCGGCTATTTTCTGGGCGGGGTGCTGCCCCGGTGGTTTGATGATGACGGCCTTCTCTTGCAGAAGCTTTTCTGCGACCCGTATTGGGAAGGAATAGGGTTGTACACGGACAGGGCGAAAAGAATCATGGAAATCGTTCGGGAAGACCAAAATTCCGCACTTATTCACTGACCGCTGACAACCGCAACAGGCTCAGGATATTTCCAGAATTTTCACTATGCTCCGACTTGAGATGCTCAATCGTATCTGATGCGTCAGCACTGTGGTTCTGGACCATTGTTGCTTTTAAAGTTAATCCGTGCGATATTAAGCGTCTGGTTAGCGGCAATGTCATGGCTGGATATGACTATTGAACCATGTATCATCGCCATAGAATCGTTTGTCAGACAGCGTATTGGCCAATGAGACCGGAGCAATCGGATGCTGTCATTACCTCGGCGAAGCAATTAAAGGATCAAGATGATGGCTGGAAAAGAGACATTTTTATACAAGGCGGAAGTTTTGCGACGACATGCGGAGGCAAAAACCGCCATGATGACTGAAAACATGGAGCAGATATCACCCGAAGAAACTCAGCGGATGCTTTATGAACTGCATTTGAACAAGATCGAACTGGAGATGCAGAACGAGGAAATGGTCGCAGTTCAGGCGCGTTATCTCACCCTCTACGACCAGGCCCCGGTGGGCTATTTCACATTGAGCGAGCAGGGACTTTTTCTGGAAACCAACCTCACCGCTTCCGCCCTGCTGGGCTTTAACCAAGGGACGCTGATCAAGCAGCCGATTTCCCGGTTCATTCTCAAAGAAGACCAGGACATCTACTACCTCCACCACAAACATCTTTTCGAGACCCATTCGTCACTTTGGCAAGGCTCAGCACAGGCAAACTCGGGGCAAACCGGCGAACCTCAGGCATGTGAACTTCGGATGGTGAAAAATGACGGAACGCCATTCTGGGCACATATAGTAGCTACCGCCATGCAGGATGCCGATGCAGCGCCCATAAGCTTCAACGTAATGAGCGACATTACCAATCGCAAGCTGGCGGAGGCTGAGATACAGGATGCCAAAGAATATGCCGAGAACATTGTAGAAACCGTGCGCGAGCCACTATTGGTGCTTAATCCCGACCTGAAGATTCTCACAGCCAACCACAGTTTCTACGATACATTCAAGGTAATGCCAGAAGAAACAGTCGGGAATTTCATCTTCGATCTCGGTAACAGGCAATGGGACATTCCCGGACTACGAATACTCCTGGAGGAAATCCTCCCTAATGAAACCATTTTCAATGGCTACGAAGTCGAGCATGATTTTCTCAATATCGGGCGCAAGGTTATTCTGCTCAATGCCAGGCAGATTTTCCGCAAAAATATAGGCTCACACATTATCCTTCTGGCCATGGAAGACATCACCGAACGCAAGCGTGCGGAGGCGGAAATCCATGATGCACTGGAATATGCCGAGAACATTGTAGAAACCGTGCGTGAGCCACTTTTGGTGCTTAATCATGACCTGAAGATTCTCACAGCCAACCACAGTTTCTACGATACATTCAAAGCAATG
>CAIMCT010000447.1 GCA_903839535.1 uncultured Desulfobacteraceae bacterium | reverse complement strand
TCTTACATCACCCTGAAATTGGTCACATCCCTTCGCGATGGCCTACCCATAAACCTTGCGGAGTGACATTGCTAGCTACCTGCCATAATTCTGCAGGAAAAAACTTGAACATCGAGTGTAATGCCACAAAAAAGAAACACAACCACGCAAACAGTAAACACTCTCGTTTTCATAACTCTCCCCCTACGCCCGGTTGAGCAGCCTAACACCGCGTTCAGCGGGCGCGGCTACGAACACTGAAATTAAACAAGGGCCGTCCCCCGCGCTCCGCTGGAACGTAATGTTAGGCAATTAGCCTGTCGTATTCCGCATGCGTACCGACCCAGAACCAGACGAAACCATCAAAAGCTCGAACCGCGAGTGCGCGATAGTGATCTCCGACTCTAGCCGACCAATATGGCTCCACCTTTTTGAAGTGCAGTGATGGATGGCGCGGATTCTGTCTGAGGAGCGAATAAGCTCTGTCAGCAATATCCCGGACTTCATGCGGCAACACTCGATAGCATGCCCAGAAGTCCTGGTTGGCGTAATGGATCAAAGCGGAATAGTCCGGCCTGCAGCATGATCTTCCAACGCTTTACGCGCCAAAGCGTCTAGCTTTCCAGCTTTAGCATCTCGCTCGATCTGACGATCCCAAGCATCAGCTTCAAACTCAAAAAACCAGTCTCGGAACTGTGCCAACTCCTTAAGACCAAGCTGTTGAACCTGTCTTTCTATGGTTTCCACTACGCTCATCTATATCACCGATTTATTGTGTTTACTTGCATACATCCGCCGTGGGATGATCCTGACAGACAATTGTCTTCAATGCCTGGATTTGACAGTTCAGCGCATCAAAATTCGCATTGACTTCGGCGGCTTTGGCAGATGTTCCGGCTGTGAATGTCACTACTTCTTTTGAGCATGTACCTTGTCCTTGATAAAGCTGCTGGATTTCTGGCGCAGAGAGAGCACGGCCATAAATGCGGATGTCGTCAAACACTCCATTTATTCTGGTAGAGGACTGACGAGCTACATCCCACCAATGTTTTCCTACTGCACAAGTATTACCAAAAATATTCACTGCACCGGGTGAGACGCTATATTCAACAACTTTGACTCCATCATAATAACCTCTGACAATTCCATTGCTCCCATCAATGACCATTGCATAGTGCCGAAAGTATCCAACAGGATTAGAAATAGGAGCATATCCACCTTTGTTGGTTGTGTCCCAACCTTGCATCGTATTGTTGTCATATATAATTACCTTTGGGGAGGACAATGTATCAGTTGCTATTCCAACATATCCGTCACCATGACTGCCAAACCAGATCAGTGCCTCACCAGTCGTCGAAGCCGTATCTATTCTCGCCCACAAGCTGATAGATATACTTGTAAAATTTTTAATCATGCAAGGTATTTCAATGCGTATTCCAGAACCATAATAACCTGAATTACCTGATAGCAGATATGCGCTATTCAACTTTCCAAATCTATCCGTTGTCAATGTGGCTCCATAGACCGTCCCATTATTACCATTCCCGCTTTCATCATTCGCATTACCATTAAATGGATAGTATGCGACCAACCCATCTTTCAAATCAGCCTGTGCAACACCACAAATCAGAAAAAGAACCATGCAAATAGCAAACACTCTCGTTTTCATAACTCTCCCTCCGCGCTCAATTGAGTCGCCTAACACCGCGTTCAGCGGGCGCGGCGGCTACAAACATTGAATTCAACAAAGGCTGTCCTCCGCGCTCTGCTGGAACGTATTGTTAGGCCGAGTGCGTTTACTGGTATATGTTAGCTGGAATTGTTACAGTTGGATTTGCTGCTGCAATGGCTATGGGCATATAAGCTGAACAGATTGTTCTTCGTAATATCCATGGCTATCCCAAGTATGTTGAACGCTTCCACACGTCCATGTGACATTAAAGTCTTTCTGACAACCAGGGAAAGGATCACCAAATACGCTGTTGCTAACAAGCACGTCACATTTAGCCTTGCCATTGCATTGGATAGCAACAATACCTGTTACGTTACCTTTTGCATCTCCGCATGCACTACCATAGCTTGCTTCAATAACTCCTATGGATGTTATTATTTGTTTTCTCAACGCATTCAATTCACTATAAATCGCGGCAAAATTCTCATTTACCTCCGACGATTTAGCAGCCGTTCCTGGAGAAAAGACATGCGGAACGGTCAAGTCCTCAGCATATACACTCCTCGAAATGACAACCAATAAAAACACAACTACCAAAAGTGCCGCAATCTTTGTCTCTTTAAATTTCATTGTGATTCTCCCCCCGCGCCTGTTGAGTACGCCTAACGACAAGCTAACCGGCGTGCGGGCCTTATCGCACGTCCGGTTGAGTGACTTGTTAGGCTTTTGACTAAGAAACATAAATCAATCTCAATCTTTCCGGTATGTCCGCAACTCCGATATGAAGCGAACCACATACAATTGGTTATTATATCAGCGGATTTATGCAGCCTTTGACAGCGTTCGATTCATAATTTGCCAAAATGTCGATATCTGTTCATGTTTTTGGTCGAAAAAATCTTCGAAAAAGCCAGTTTTATTTAATGGTATAGGGTAGGAATACTGTTCACCATCAGCACCAAATTCTGTTACCCAATCTGGCGGATACCGTGTATCCAGGACATTGAAGAGTTTAGATGGGTAGAGATATGGTTTTCCAGTATCATTTAATATTCTATAGTCATCAGCCTCTATTCCTATAACGAAATATATCTGATTTTCTGATAAATCCGGATAACTTAAATTTTTTGATGTAAGTTTTACTATCATCTTTTTGCAACCACTTTCAATTTCGTCTCAAATCGTCCAATACCGTAATGCTCATACCAATGGTATTCATATAGCGTTTTTTCGCTTTCAAACACTGGGCTACTTTTTTTAATCCATTTTGATTTTCTTCCACCATATTGGTCAACCAATTTTTGAATATCACGAATACGCTCACCTTTTGCAATTATTCGAGATTGAGCAATGAGTTGTTTTGTTAGTTCAATTAGCTTATTCCTCCAAATGATTTGGGTGCGGCTCTTTTGCAACAACGACAAAATAGTTAGAATGAATAGTTCATAGTTGATTACACCTTCTCTATTATGTTACTTGATTACTTTCAGATGAGCGCGTTTGCGATTTGGATGTGAAATAGTG
>CAIMCT010000446.1 GCA_903839535.1 uncultured Desulfobacteraceae bacterium | reverse complement strand
GGGGCACGGAAAAGTGGCTGCGGGCATTTACTGGGCCGTAGGAATGGAATCTGCGCATGAACATTTCCTCTCATTGCTGGTAATTTAGTGGTTCAATCTAAACCATGTCGGTCGCATTCTATAGGGACTCCGAACACCCGGTATCCATGGTTGTTGAAACGTCTATTTCCATAAAGGTTGACAAGCCACTATATTTATTGCATTTACACCTTATGTCCACCCGATGGCCACAACCGTTACTACTACCCCGTCGCATTGGATTTCTCTGGACAGGGATGCAAGGACAGACACGTCATCCAGCGGAACAAATAGGGCTATTGTTACTGATGTCAGATTCAGGCTGCGCGCGTAAGATGCGGCTTGCAAAATACCAGTCTGAGTTCTGCCGTGGCTTCTAAAGCTTTTTATCTCAATGATTCCGAATTTATCCCTGCATTTTAAGTGAAGATCAACTTTGCCGTTTCCAGTCGGAAACTCAGGGCTGATCACACAGACATCTTCTACTGCCTGTTTCATCCAGGCATAAAGATGAAAATGTCCGACTGCTTCGGTGTAATGCAGATCGGTTCTTCGGGGCTGATCTTTGAAAGGATTCAGTCCTTTTGCCTTCATTCGAACCAGATACGCCTTGTACCGGTCAAGAAGTGACGGCAGATTCAGGGTTTCTCCATCAAATACATCCGCCAGATCATCCATGGGATCAACCGCCAACATCGGCAGACGATCTCCGATCAGGTCATCTGTCAGTGCGTTATACAGGCGTTTCTGGATAAACGCGCAGGAAAAGCGGCAGACAGATGTCTTTCTGCCGTTCTCACCCGTTTGAAGCTCAGGCACAATCACGCCATTCATGTACAAGTATGCACACCACTCCGTATCGATTGAAAATGAAACATCGGATCGGGAGAACAGCTCCAGAACATGGGGAACATATCCCATACGAACTTTTTTGACCAGATTCAGAACTGTGTTATTCCACTCCGGAGTTATGGCTGCATGATGTACAGTTTCCCATGTATTTGGATCAATTGAACGATCCCTTCCCGGATTGTATTTTTCGGTCAATAGCTCTCCGAACCATCCCACCAGACCCGGCTGGCCGTTTGTGGATTCATACACACTCACGACAACCTCCGGTTCAACGGCCTGGCCGCTTTCCTGCTGATACTGATCAAACAGGTCGGTGACTTCATCTAAAGTAAAATCGGGAACATGAAGGCTTCGCTGTATGTTGAATGGAGCCCCTCTCTGGCTGTCCACACCCAATACGGCACGGACACCGATCAAGGATAAGCCGTGCAGCAGATAACGATCCCGTTTTAAATAGATATCGCGGAACAATGTGACGAGCCGATCAATCACAGCAGGCGGCAAGCTGTCAAATTCATCGATAAACAAGATCACGGGGCGTTTAAAGCAGGTATTGTCTTTGTGGAATAAATATTTGAATGCGTTCCAGGAATTGGGAGCCGATGTCGAATGAATATCAAAAGCCTCCTCCATCAGATAATCAACCTGATTCAGAAACGCTTCAGGCGGATCATCGGGTAACAAAATGGTTCCTTGCATTGACATCATGCCGACGGTAAATTGATCCGGATATTCCGCCTCAATTCGCTTTCTGACCTGTTGGGTAAGCCAAGTCTTTCCGGTCTGCCGTGGTGCCCAGATAGTAAAGTAATGGCCGCCTTCATTGTCGCTGTCACTTCCAATCAGCGAATTCAGACAATGGTTAACCAAATCCGTGCGGGGTGCGGAAAAGTGGCTGCGGGCATTTACTGGGCCATAGGAATGGAATCTGCGCATGAACATCCCCTCTAATTACTGGTAATTTAGTGGTTCAATTTTAAACGATATCGGTCTTGTTTTATACTGCGGACCGTATGAATCTTGGAAGCTATCCTGGGATCGCCGCACCCCAGTGCGGCAATTATGACGACAAAACATGACTTCTTGCCGGTCTGCCGTGGTGATCATAAGGTAAAATAATGGCCGTCTTCATTGTTACTGCCAATCAGCGAATTCAGACTCTGGTCAACCAAAACCGTGCGGGGTGCAAGAAAGTGGTTGCGCGCATTTACAGGGCCGTAGGAATGAAATTTACGCATGGGAACTTCCTTCAATTGGTTTTTGTTTTATCCTGATATTCTTACTATATTTTCTTCGTCAATCTCAGTCGTCACCCATGGCCTTTTCCAGATCAGCATCGCTGAGACCGCAAAAGCGCAAGTCCTCTGAAAGCAGGGACGGGGATTTATCCCGGCATTGTGCCATAGATGTAGCTTCCACCCCCAATGCGCCATCAAGTATTTGGGCCATCAAGGCTTTTTGGTAGAGGGCCAGAAGATTCTGAACGCGATCTGTCGGTATCTGATCCGGATGAAAGTAAATGGATGCATGAAGAGCGTCCTGGTGAATCCATGCCTGAATGTCCAAATCATGGAGCCGGAAAGCATCCGGGGCAACTAAGGGTCCCACGGGTTCCGATACAACCCGGAAAAACGATTGCTGTGCCGTTAGTCCCAGTTGACCCAGATAATTAAAACTCACGGACGGCCAATGTTCCGTGTTCAGATCAGCTCTGAGCCGTTCCTCACCCATATAGCGCAACACCCCATAACCAATGCCACGTCCGGGAAGTTCACTCAGGCTGCGCTGAACAGAGCGAATCTGAGAACCGGTATCCAAATCCGGCTCGGCGTTCAGCGTAACGGGAAAAAGGCTGGTAAACCAGCCAACTGTCCTCAGTGGATCAGCGCCGGTTATTGATCCTTCCCTGCCATGGTGTTCCATAGCAAGGCTGAGACGGAGTCGCCCATCCCAGTTATAAAATGCGGTTACAAGGCAGGCCAATAACAACTCCTGCGCCGTGGCCCGATAAATGTGCTGTCCCTGGATTAACATTGCATTTGTCTGGTAGTCGGAGAGCTGAAATCGCAATGTTCGGACATTTTGGTATGTATAACGAAAAGACGAGGGCCTATCAAGAGTCGATGGATTAGTTTTTTTATCGCCTATCGATACAATAGCAGCTCTTTGGCGACCACCAATCTTCGTCTCTGCAAGAGCTGCAATTTGCCGCCGCCAGAAAGGGATTTCAGCCAGAAGGTTCGGATCTAATGCTAATATTTGCAGGCGCTCCGCCCATTTCTGAAACCCATCAGTCTTGGCAGGCAGCACCACAGATTGCTCCCGGATAACTGCCTGATAGCTCGCGTCCATATCCTCCAGGAGAATGCTCCAGGAAACGGTATCCACAACAAGATGGTGAATAACTATCAACAGCCGCTCCCCATCCGGGAGTTTATACCAGACCACACGGAGCAATGGCGGCCGGGTCAGGTCAAAGCTGGCCTGCATCTTGGCGGTATGGATGCGAAAGCGGTCAGTTATTGTATTAGCCGCATCGGATAGAAGTGACCAATCTTCTGTGATAATATCAATTTCCATGCCGGGTGGCTCATAAGTCTGGATCCAGCCGCCTGCTCCCTGTGAAAACCATGATCTTAGAGCATCGTGATGGTCCAGCAGGCTTTGCAGAGCTGCTTTTAGAGCAGGTAATTTTAGCGGTATTGCTGGTTCAAGCAAAACTGCCTGGTTAAAATGATGGCTGTGATCAGAAAAGGTGTCAAAAAACCAGCTCTGAATCGGTGTCAACAGAGTCTGTCCCCAGGCAGGTTCAGCATTTATGTCTGAAGATGCAGCCTGAATCAGCCCCACCAGTTCGCCTATGCTGGGAAAGCGGTAAATATCTGCTACCTGAAGATGAAGATGGCGCTCATGCAGACGAGCCGATACCTGAATGGCTTTGATAGAATCTCCGCCCAGTGCGAAAAAATTATCGTTCAGTTCGATATGATCCCGTCCCAGAACCTGCCGCCATATATGAATCAAAATCCCGGTAGTCCCCTCTGGTGGAACCTGAACTGCATTGCTGCCTATCTCCTGCCAGGGATCAGGTAATGCCTGGCGGTCGATTTTACCGTTGGCGGTCAGCGGAAAACTTTCCACTGAAATGATATGAGATGGGACCATATATGCTGGCAATTGGCGGCTTAGCGCCTGTTTCAATACCGATTCCGACAATGTCGAAGCCACAGAATCAGAACATGCAAGGGGGCCTGCTTCTACTTCCATTGTTGCGCTCTTCACCGCGCTTTGGGGAATGTAGTAGGCGAGCAACTCCAAACCTGCCGGATTCAGAACCGGATGCACAAATACCACAGCATCCCGGATGCCTGGCTGCCCGCGAAGGGTCAGAGCAATTTCCAGGAGTTCAATGCGATGCCCGCGGATTTTGACTTGTTCATCCCGCCTGCCCAAAAATAGAATATTCCCGTCAGGCAGCCATTTTCCGATATCGCCGCTGCGGTAAAGGCGCGTTTCGGGTTCCTGATCGGTTTTTAAAAAAGGATGGGGCGCAAAGACCTGTTCCGTAAGCTCCGGTCGGTTGTGATAGCCACGGGCCAGTCCAATACCGGATATACAGATTTCTCCTGGGATGCCGATGGGAACAGGCTCAAGCCTGGCATCCAGAATGAAGATACTTATGCCACAAAGAGGTTTGCCAATAGGAATACCCTGAGGATAGGAATCGTTTGCCGTCACTCGATGGCAGGCCGCGCACACCGATGTTTCTGTCGGGCCATAAGCGTTGATATACTGAATCCTGGATCCGTAATACATGGCGTCTGATGCAACGGCGGCTTCTCCTGCGGTGATTACGGTGCGCATACAGTCTGGAAGGGCGCGTTTCAACGTACCGAGATATACTGGTGGCAGGGTCGCCAGGGTCACATGCTGGACATCCAGATATCTTAAAAACCGATCAGGGTCCTGAATCTCGGTTGGCGGTGCAATGACCAGGGTTGCGCCGCTGAAAAAGGCCAGATACATCTCGTATAGGGATGCGTCAAAACCGGGTGAAGCAAATTGTAATAAGCGATCTGTTCCAAGGATGCCAAAGCGGTGTATCTGATCCATCGCCATATTCACCGGCCCACGGTGCGGAACCATGACTCCTTTGGGCGTACCCGTAGAGCCTGAAGTATATATCATGTAGGCGATCTGGCTGGGTGTTACATCCGGCAGGGGCCAAAGGTCAGATGACAAATTACAGATGACGGATGACGGAAAAAACATCTGTCGTCTGTCTTCTGTCCTCTGTCCTTTGTCGTCTGTTATCCCGTCATCCAGTTTAAATATTTCATTTAAGTTAATCCGCTGTAAATGGTCAAAAGCGGTGCTTAATTCCCAGAATGTGTTTTCAGTTAGCAAAAAGCGACATTCGCTGTCCCTCAGCATGAATTGAATCCTGGATTCTGGGTATTGGGGATCAATGGGCAGATACACTCCGCCTGCCTTCAGTATTCCTATCATGGCCATGACCCAGGATGGGGACCGGTTTAACAGGACAGCCACGGGCGCTTCGGCCCCTACACCCAAGCTTGATAGATAACGGGCCAAAGCATCAGATGCCTGATTCAGTTCCCAATAACTCAGCAAGCTGTTTTGGCAGGCCACTGCAATCTGATCCGGCGTTTGCCGAGCTAATTGATCTATCTGAGCCGTAATCAAAAGAGGGGGCAGTGTACAAGGGGCAGGGAGGGGAATATGTAGGGGCGAATCTTGTATTCGCCCTTCAATAGGGCGAACATGTCCTTCAATAGGGCGAACATGTCCTTCAATAGGGCGAATACAAGATTCGCCCCTACCGCCTGATACAAAATCACTACAGACCAGCATTTTTTCATCATCGGGAAGCATGGTTAATGCCCCAATAGGTGTTTCCGGATTCTCTGAGACACTGCTAACAAGCATTTTCAGATGCTCGACCATGCGGTGAATGGTTTGAGGCTGAAATAAATCCGTTCGAAAACGGATTTCGCCCTGAAGCTGTTTTCCAACTGGTCTAAAGGTGAAAATCAGGTCCAGTTTGCTGATAGGCCATTCAAAGGCAAAGGGGTTAAGCTTCAAACTCTTGCCAGCCCCGTGGAGGGGACTTCCAGTCCCGTGGAGGGTGCTCACAGCCTCAATGACGACTGGATCTGCTTCATAGAGTGTCAGGCCCACATCTACCAGGGGACTGCGACTGATATCCCGCTCCAGGACCAGCTCAGCCACCAACTGATCGAAAGGATAGTCCTGATGCTCCAACGCTTCCATGGTAGTATGGCGGATCTGGTCTAAAAAGCTTGATGCGCTTTGATGTGGCTGGATTTCATCGCGTAAGACCAGCATGTTGATAAAACAGCCTATCAGGCCGGATACATCCGGGTGAGTGCGACCCGATACCGGCGCACCAATGCAGATATCAGTCTGTCCGGTATAACGAAAAAGTAAAATTTTGATAAGGGACTGGATAACCATGAATAAACTGGCCTGATGATTCCGTCCCAGATCAGACAATTTTTCGGTCATCATCTCATCCAGCACAAAATGAGTAGCGCTTCCCGTAAAAGTCTGGACCGCTGGCCGGATAAAATCAGTCGCCAGGTCAAGGGCTGGCAAGTCTCCTGCAAGTTGCTGATGCCAGTAATTGCGATGAGCTTTCGCTTTGGGTGAATCCAGCAGTCGTTTCTGCCAGAGCGTGTAATCCGTGTACTGGCAGGGCAGGGGAGGCAGCTTGGAATGCGATATGTCAATATGCAGATACGCAGATATGTCGCCATTCCGGCATTCCGGCATCTCGCCATAAGCTGCATACGCTCTTTTAGCCGGCACAAGAGCGTCGGCTAAAACAGCCATTTCCCGGGCCAGGATATCCATAGACCATGCATCGCTGACAATATGATGTACCACTAACGCCAGCACATGGTGTTCAAATCCGATTTTATAAACCACGGCCCGCAGCAAAGGTGCCTGGGTCAGATCAAAGGGGGTTCCGGCCAGTAATTGCACCTGATCCCTGCAAACAGCCAGAGGATCCGGGGTTGCAGAAAGATCAATGTATTTCGAAATTCCCCCTTCCCAACCTTCCCCCGCTGGGGGGAGGGGTCTGATTTGCTGGTAAGGCTGGTTGCCCTGAAAGATAAAGCAGGTGCGAAACGATCCATGCCGCTGAATCATAGCTTCCAGCCCTTGCCTCCATAGCACAGAGTCAAAGGGTCCCCGGCATTCGTAAGCTACCGGAATATTATAGGCAGCTTCGCTATCTTTCATCTGATGCAACACCCACAGCCGATGCTGGGCCGGAGACAGCGGCCAGATAGAAGATATTTTGGTCTCTTGGTCCAGTTGGTCATGGGCTGTGTCAATGGGCGCATACCCCATTTCCGGACTACTGTCCAACAGGGATGCCATATCCTGAAGACGCGGATGACTGAAAAACTCTTTGAGGGTGATTTCCCGGTCCATCTCATGATAGATACGGGCCAGAATCCGCATGGCATTCAGGGAATTGCCGCCGACATCGAAAAACGAATCTGTTTTTCCCACAACAGGCGCGCCAAGCACATCCTGCCAGATTGCAGCTAATTTAATTTCAGTATCGGTCTCTGGCAAAGACAGGCAATGTCTTAGCGCAGGCAGTGGCAAGGCGCTGCGATCTGTTTTGCCATGAGGATTGCGGGGAAAGGCTTTAAGGGGAATGAAAAAATCCGGAATCATGTAATCCGGCAGCAGACGCTGGAGATGGACCCTAAGGTCTGCGGATGAAACAGGCGTTTTTTCAGTGAAATAGGCAAGTATCTGACTATAGGATATTTGGGCCGGGTTATCGCCATGTCCGGCGCTAACTATAATCAGGCTCTCAGCCACTGCCTCATGACTGCGAAGAGCCTGTTCAATTTCAAGGATTTCCACCCGAATGCCGTGCCGTTTGATCTGACCATCTTCGCGGCCCAGGAACTCCACACTGCGATCCGGACGGTAACGGCCTTGATCTCCAGTGCAGTAAATGATATCGGCTGCATCCGGATTCAGGGGATTTTGAATAAAGCGCTGGGCTGTGAGTTCGGGATCAAGATAATATCCTTTGGTCCGAAAAGGCGTTTTGATGTGAATGTCGCCTTTTTCGCCAATGTGACACAACCGGTTGTCTTTCAGGATCAATACCGCTGTATTGGATATCGGCAGACCTAAAGGGATGATTTGCTCTCGATCGTAAGGTTGGAAGGCAATGCGATGATAGAGTTTTGCCAGTGTGGTTTCAGTTGGCCCATACAGGTTGACCAGTTCCACACGATTTCCCATCACCGATTGCCAGCGGTTGATATCTTCGCCATAAAGCGGCTCTCCGGCCAGAAGAATCCGCTGCAAAGCAGACAAAAAAGAAGGATGTAGGATAGAGTTCCCGGTGGATCGCATTTCAAGCTCGCTAATGAGCAGTCGAAACACAGACGGCGTGCAGTGGATAAGGCTGATCTTGGCTAAATCCAGCCAGTTCAGGAGCAGGCTCGAATGCAGGCGGGTTTCGGGATCTGGAATGCAGATTGTTCCGCCTGCCATCAAAGGAACGAAAATATCACGCAAACTCACATCAAATGTCGGCGGTGCCAGAAGACTGACTCGCAGATCCTGATCCAGTCCAAATTCCTGGATTTCCCAATGCACAAAGTGGCTCAGCCCCTTATGGCATCCGAGAATGGCTTTGGGAGCGCCGGTGGATCCGGAAGTGTGCATTATGTACAGACCGTCATCCGGTCCGGACGGGCAATCCTCTGAGAAAGATTCGGTCATATCATGGCACATATCTAATGCCAAAACGAGCGCTAACATACATGGAAAAGACCCGGCAATGCATAGTTCTTTTAGCAAATTTGAATTATTCAGATCTGTCAGGATCACTTTGGGCCGAGTGTGATCCAAAAGGGTTGTCAGTCGCTGTTTGGGAAAATCCACTGTTAGAGGCACGAAAATACATCCTGCCTTGGCAATACCCAGGATTGAAACCAGATATTCCAGGCCAGTTGGCATTAAAATCCCCACCAGCGTTTGATGACCGATTCCGTTCGTCCGGAGCGTTTGGGCAAGAACGTCGGCCTGTTTATTCAATTGGGCATAGCCAAGACTGCAACCTGCATGTTCCACTGCTATATTTTCGGGGAAACGCGCCGCAACCTGCTCAAATACTTGATGAACAATTCGTTTATCCATATATGTTCTCCATTGTCAATTGGCAGAAAAGCCGTTGAAAAGCCGTTGACCGTTGAGCATTTATACTGTCAACTGTCATAATCTTAGCTTTTGAACCCTCCCCCGCTGGGGGGAGGAAAACACAGGTAGAGCCGGCATCCTGCCGGCTGCTGCAGCCGGCAAGAGGCCGGCTCTACGACAAAAGATCAT
>CAIMCT010000445.1 GCA_903839535.1 uncultured Desulfobacteraceae bacterium | reverse complement strand
TGGAATCCCTGCGGGATTCTGGAAATCTGTTCTGATTTCCAAGTTCGTTAATCGAATGTTCTATTATTCCCAATGAAAAACCTGGAATCCATAGGGATTTCAGATTGGTAATATGGGAATGATGAATATGGGAATATGAGAATACTGAATCCTGTAGGCCCTATGTTTGCAAAATGAAGCATAAGTCTGGTAATTTATTAGTTTTAAGGTACCAAACTACAAACAATAAAAAACCGGACTTATGCAAACACAAAGTAACAAAATTGATTTTACAGGACAGAACATTTATGTTGGATTTGATGTTCATTTAAAGAGTTGGACGGTAACGATAATGACAGAAAAACTTACTCATAAGACGTTTTCGCAACCACCACGACCAGAGGTTTTAAACAATTACCTCTTAAAAACTTTTCCAGGGGGGACCTATTATTCTGCCTATGAAGCTGGTTTTTGCGGGTATTGGATTCACAATAAACTGATTAAATTTGGTATCAATTCAATGGTAGTAAATCCTGCTGATATACCAACAACAGGAAAAGAGAAAGTAATGAAAGATGATCCCAGGGATAGCATCAAGATTGCAAGATCATTACGCAATGGTGATTTAACGCCGATTTTTGTACCAACCCTGACAACACTTGAAGATAGAGGATTAGTTCGCATGCGATCAACGTTGGTAAAAGATTTGGCAAGATATAAGAACAGGATAAAGTCATTTCTATATTTTCACGGTATAGAATACCCGGAAGCATTCAGTAA
Organism: uncultured Desulfobacteraceae bacterium; assembly: GCA_903839535.1. Taxonomy (GTDB): domain Bacteria; phylum Desulfobacterota; class Desulfobacteria; order Desulfobacterales; family Desulfatirhabdiaceae; genus RAAP-1. The sequence goes on along the minus strand of CAIMCT010000445.1, from coordinate 1,135 downwards.
ATCTTCAACTCATTGGTCCAATCGATTTAATAAATGGTTGGAAGGTATTGAACTTAATGATTTAACAGGCAAAGCGACTTTAACTATTTTCCTGGAACAGAGTAAGTCTTTGCGAGGATCGGTTCTACAGGTGACCAAACAAATACGGGCATTGGCAAAAACTGACCGTTACAAGATGCAACAGGAACTGCTTCGTAGCATACCTGGAATTGGCTTATTAACAGCAATGATCATTTTGACAGAAATAGAAACCATAAACCGATTCGCTAACATCGATCAACTTTGTGGATTTATAGGGTTGGTGCCTTCAACCAGTTCCAGTGGAGAGAAGGAGATTACCGGTGATATCACCCCAAGGGGGCACAGTATATTAAGGAGCACTATTATTGAAAGCGCATGGGTAGCGGCAAGACATGACCCTGCTTTAAACAAAAGCTACCACGATTATTGCAAACGAATGGAACCCAACAAAGCAATCATTAGGATCGCAAGGAAGGTAACCAGTCGAATCAGTTTCGTTTTAAAGAACAATCAACCTTATGTGTACTCAGTGGTTAAATAAAAAGAAATACTATAAAAACAACCAAAGATGTGAGACTACTAGTCGTCCCTTGCAGTTCTGAATCCAGAAATCTGCTACCCGTAGGCCGTGGCTCACATTCTATAAAAATTAAAGCAAGGCAATGCAGCCCGGGATAATCAATCGGTTCTGTTGATAGAAGGATGTTTTTATAGATTTTCGTTCATTGAAAGTATTGACAAATTTGAAAAAATGAGTTTTATAAGCCATTTGGACAATGAAAACATAAAAACGAGAAGACCTCTCACTAGGAAAGGCCTTCTCTGGTGCTTTCACCGTCATAAATCTTATTGCTGGTGAGTTGCTCTCCAGCAGAGCTCACGTCCTCTTCAGATTTATCGTACAAAGATACAATTTGAAAAAATAAATAACCAGCCCCTTGTTTTACAACATAGAAGGGACATAATCTTTGTAGCGGGAGAAAAATCGAACAATTCAACCAGCCCCATGGGGGCGACATCATTGTTTTTTTTTTAGAAACATATTTTCCGTTGCAAGCAGCGGGGAATTAACCCAGCCACCTCACCCCCTCTCCAGAAGGAGAGGGGGACGGGG
>CAIMCT010000444.1 GCA_903839535.1 uncultured Desulfobacteraceae bacterium | reverse complement strand
CGAGCAATTTCGTCTTTTAGCAGTTGGATTTCTTCTGCCTGCTGCAGGTTGACAACTGATATTTGCTCGATAATTTCGACCAATTGCAAAATAACAGGAGTTTTTTCTTCATCAGAAATATTTGGTATTTGAAAATTAATCAAGCTCATGGGCTATTTCACTAACAAACAAAATTGATATTGTCCAGATATTTCTCATCTTTTATAAGGACTTTTTGAGATGTTACCCTTTTTTTCGATAACACCAGGTATTTCAAAGCAAAAATCGTCAGCGACTGGTTGGAAGAACACCCAAAACTTCATATTGAGTTCTTACCCGCTTATGCACCAAATTTGAACTTGATCGAACGATTCTGGCGTTTCACCAAAGGAAAGTTGGTCAAAAATATGTACTGTCCAAAGTATAAGATATTTCGAGCGAAAGTATTCAATTTTCTAAATCATGTTGACCAGTATGTTGCTGAGTTGCGCACATTAATGGTGGAAAATTTTCAAATCGTAATCGTTCCACAAGCATAAAATGTGCCAGGAAAAACCAAAGTTGTTTCAGTATAAAAAATAATCTTCTGGGTAGCTCCCAGAAAGATGCAGTAAACCAGCAGGCATCCAATCGCAATCCAGATCAGCGAGTGATACTGCTCAAGACTGGACCATTCTATATGGTTGTAAAACTGGCAGAAATGCTATGAGATAAAGGCTCGTGTTGCGGAGGTTGTCCTGAAGGTTTTACGGTGCAGTTCGGCGGTATCAAATATCTGTCAGCTCGTCAGAAAACCAGTATTTATGGCGTTATCCCTTATGGGGAATTTCTTTATTTGACATCTGCCGCTGCCTATCCTATAACTTCCGGCATGTCAACAATGACATATACCCTGCGGTAATTTTGCAATTATCTGTAATTGTTTGATATTTCATCAGACCGCTATCCTGCGGTTTGCATAAAGGCTGATGCCGTCCGGTAGGTGCCGGACGGATTGTGTTTGTATTCATCCCATAAATAGGAGGATCAGCATGATTCGAAAAAATATGAATGTCAATGGTAAAATGCAGATGATGGTGGTGGACCCGGATGCGTTTCTGTCCGATACGCTGCGTGAACAACTCAAACTTACGGGAACAAAGGTCGGATGTGGTCAAGGACAGTGCGGGGGCTGTTCGGTGATACTGGACGGCAAGGTAGTTCGCTCCTGCATCACTAAAATGAGCAGGGTTCCGGATGATGCTTGCATCACAACCATCGAGGGAATCGGCGGACCGGACAAACTTCATCCCATTCAGCTTGCATGGACGGTTCATGGCGCAGCCCAGTGCGGTTTCTGCAGCCCAGGCTTCATTGTTTCAGCCAAAGCTTTGCTGGATGCCAATCTCAGCCCCACCCGCCAGGATGTCAGGGACTGGTTTCAAAAACACCGGAACGCCTGCCGCTGCACAGGATACAAACCCCTGGTGGATGCGGTAATGGACGCAGCCAGGGTCCTGCGCGGCGAGATGACTGAAGATGATCTGGCATTCAAGATGCCTGCCGACAATCGTATCTGGGGAAGTAAATACCCAAGACCCAGTGCCATTGCCAAGGTGACCGGTACTACGGATTTCGGAGCTGACATAGGTCTTAAAATGCCGGCTGGAACCCTCAGGCTTGCCCTGGTTCAGGCCAAAACGTCTCATGCCAATATTCTCTCAATTGATACTTCAGCAGCGGAAAAAATGCCGGGAGTTTTTAAAGTCATTACCCATAAAGATGTCAAGGGAAAGAACCGGATTACCGGGCTGATCACCTTTCCGACAAACAAGGGGGATGGCTGGGATCGCCCGATTCTCTGTGATGAAAAAGTCTTTCAGTTCGGAGACGCCATTGCCATCGTAGCCGCAGATACGGAAGCCAACGCCAGGGCGGCGGCGGACCAGGTCAAGGTAGTGCTGGATGAACTTCCTGCTTACATGAGCGCTCCTGCGGCCATGGCGGAGGATGCCATTGAGATTCATCCCGGAACTCCCAACGTGTATTTCGAGCAAAAACGCGCCAAGGGTCAGGAAACCGCTCCGATCATGGATGCTGCGGCCTGCACGGTGGAAAACGACTATTACCTGCAAAGACAGCCGCATCTGACCATGGAGCCGGATGTTGGTCTGGCTTATTTTGACGATGCGGGGCGACTCGCCATTCATTCCAAGAGCATTGCCATTTATTTGCATCATGCCATGATTTGCCCAGGTCTGGGAATTGAGCCGGACAAACTGCGCCTGGTTCAAAACCCGGCTGGCGGAACTTTCGGATACAAGTTCAGCCCCACCATGGAAGCCCTTCTGGGGGTTGCCGCCATGGCTACCGGCAAACCGGTCACTCTGAAATACGACTATTTTCAGCACATCACCTACACCGGAAAACGCTCGCCTTTCTTTGTGAATCTGAAGTACGGTGCTGATAAAAACGGCAAAATCATGGCCATGGAAGGCGACTGGATCGTGGATCACGGACCCTATTCCGAATTCGGGGACCTGCTGACACTCCGGGGCGCGCAGTTCATCGGCGCCGGTTATGGCATAGCCAATATCCGCGGGGTCGGAAAAACCGTTTGTACAAATCATGCCTGGGGATCTGCTTTCCGCTCTTATGGATCGCCGCAAAGTTTTCTGGCATCCGAAAGCCTGATGGATGATCTGGCCGCCAAATTGGGCATGGATCCTTTGGAGCTTCGCTATCTGAATGTTTACCGTCCTGGAGACACTACGCCGACCGGCCAGGTTCCGGATGCATATAGTCTGTCCGAAATGATTGATGGTATGCGCCCCCTCTACAAAGCTGCGATGGCTCGCGCCAAAACAGAGTCAACCCCGGAGAAGAAAAAGGGCGTGGGGGTTTCCATCGGCATTTACGGTTGCGGTCTGGACGGGCCGGACGGCTCTGAAATCGCCGTGGAATTAACACCGGAGGGAGTGGTGTTAAGCTCGTCCTGGGAAGACCATGGACAGGGCGCGGATAGCGGCGCTCTTGGCACCTGTCATGAAGCCCTGCTGCCACTTGGAATTGCACCCGAAAAAATCAAACTGGTGATGAACGATATGGCCACAGTTCCCAACAGCGGGCCTTCGGGTGGCAGCCGTCAGCAGGTAATGACCGGAAACGCCATCAAAAACGGCTGTGAAATGCTGATGAACGCCATGCGCAAATCAGACGGGTCTTATCGGACATATTCGGAAATGAAGTCCGAAAATATTCCGTTGAAATATTCTGGCAAATGGACAGCTTCCATGTGTACGGCCTGCGATGAAAACGGTCAGGGATCGCCGTTTCCGGTTTACATGTATGGCGTGTTCATGGCGGAAGTGGTTGTGGATACAGCCACCGGCAAAACAGAGGTGGACAAGTTCACCATTTTTGCCGATGTTGGAAAAATCAACAACAGGCTTACCGTGGACGGCCAGATATACGGCGGCGTTGCACAGGGTATCGGACTGGCGCTTTCAGAGGATTTTGAAGACCTCAAAAAGCATACGAGTCTGATCGCCTGCGGCCTTCCGTACATCAAGGACATTCCTGATGCCATCGACATCCATTATGTGGAAACGCCGCGCGAACATGGTCCATTTGGCGCAGCCGGTGCGGGAGAGCTTCCTCTGACATCCTCCCATGTGGCGGTAATCAATGCAATTGCAAACGCCACTGGTGTCCGGATCACCCAGCTGCCGGCTCTGCCGCAAAAGGTTCTGGCCGGATTAAAGAAATAGACTGAAGTTGGGCTGATGAAAATGAGAGGCGAATCGCCTCTGGGATCGCCGCACCCCAGTGCGGCAATTATGACGACGCTCTTGTGGCGGCTAAAAGCGAAGTGGGCCGCACTGGGG
>CAIMCT010000443.1 GCA_903839535.1 uncultured Desulfobacteraceae bacterium | reverse complement strand
CGGCAACGGCAAGGTGGATATTCATATCCGGTGCAACGGAAAGAAAGGCATCATTGAGGTCAAAAGCTTTGTGGATATGTCTGAAACCAGAAAAGGCACTGCACAGGCGGCTGCCTACGCCCGCAGTCTCAATCTGAATTCGGTTACTCTGGCCCTGTTTGTGCCAGTTGATGATAAAGCGGTTTTGGCCAAATTGTCCGGAGAAAACCAAAGCGATGACGTAACAGTAACGGTTGTGGCCATCGGGTGGACATAAGGTGTAAAGGCGATAAATATGGTGGTTTGTCCATCTTTACGGAAATAGACGTTTCGGCAATCAGGGATACCGGGTGTTCGGAATCCCTATAGAATGAGACTGATAGCGTTTAATTTGAATCACTGAATTACCTGTAATGAGAGGAAATGTTTATGCGCAGTAAGGATGGAGACCACTAAAATCGTAAAGTTCTCAACTGAGTATGCGGCCAGAATGGAAAAAACGCATTAGCGCAACACTCGCATTTATCCATTCTCCCGCTTTAGCCCGTGCATCTTGCAAAAAAACTTGAACATAAATTTAATGGAGGTGAAAAATGCCAAACGGTGGACCAGGTCATTGTGGAGGGTGCTTATATAATATAGGAAATCTTGGTGAATTCTTATGTGAAACGAAATGGAATTCCAAACCAGGATTCTGTTCTTTAAGAAAAGCTATTATTCCAGATACTGGTTATAGTTACTGTGCTAATTGTAAATATGATGATTACGGTGACGAGATAAGATGGCAACAATTATCGGATGTTATAACAGGAGAGACAATAAAAGGTAGTATTTGGGTTGATAATAACTATCAAGAGACTGGTTGGGATAATATTCCGTATAATGATATAAAATGGGATATTGTTGAATGGGAAAAATGGAGCAAATTTGTTTTAAGTCAATTCCCAGACTTAAAAAATATTCAACTGTTTTCTAATATTGATACTGAAAAAATGTTTTGGTCATCAGCGCCTGAACGGATACCATCTAACCTTTTACAATAAGGAAATAGTACTCGGTTTTGAAAACGTAGTTTTTGCGGCCATCAATAAATTTGAGACAACCTACTGTCACGATGACTGATACAAGAAATTCTTCATGAGAGAGGCGGATAACCGCCATTTTAAGGGAGTACATGTTATGGATATTAACGAAATACGTTCAATCTGTCCCGATCTTAACTTCGAAAATGACGATATTTATATGCTTGTCCGCTTTATTCCGTTAGTGGCTGTTATGATGGCTGACGGTCAGAGACAGCAGGAAGAGATCAATCTTTTCTATAAATTTGTTAAAGATTTTATTCACATTACACAGAAACAGGACCAATATACCCTGAATATTACAGATATGGATGTCCGACGGTTTTTCGCCCCTTTTATTCAGACTCCTGTTAGCCCAAATAGAAAACAAGAGCTTTCACAACTGTGTGATTATCTGTTCGATCACTTCAAGCAAAACTGGACGAACGACAAAAAAATGGATATCTACGATATGTGCATGGAAATTGCGGCTGCGGCTCCCGTACCCCACTGTCCTCTTGGCATTCAGAGAAGAATCAGCCCGGAAGAACGTAAACTTTTGTTGGAAATGATCCGTGCATTGGGTTTGGATTTGCCGCCTAACCAACTGTGAAGCGGACACAGCCAATGCCGTTCCGAGTACCTCTTTATTAGGTGATTTCCAACAAGGAATACCATGATATACACAGTTGACCGTTAATGGCTAACGTTTAGTAGGTTTGCAAAGGCTAAATGAAATGAGAATATATCTTGATAATTGCTGTTTCAACAGGCCGTTTGACGACCAATCGTCGTTAACCATACGACTGGAAACGGAAGCAAAATTGGGAATTCAGGAGAAAATCAAATCGGGTCACCTTTCATTGGGTTGGTCTTACATTCTTGTTTTTGAGAACAATGCGAATCCTTTCCTGGAAAGACGGGTTGAGATTCAGAGATGGAAGGAATTGGCTGATTCATTTGTTAATGAGACAGAAGAAATTCTGATGAAGATGAACGAGTTAACCGCCATCGCGTTGAAACATCTCGATGCTTTGCATATTGCATGTGCCATTTCATTACAATGTCAATACTTTTTAACGGTGGATAAAGGTATTCTAAAAAGAGTGACGGAATACTCAGGAATAAAAATAATGAATCCCGTAACTTTTATTATTGAGTGGGAGTCTCTACAATGAAAACTGATTCTGAAATAAAGATGTCGGGTTATGAAATATTGAATCATAACCTTGGAATGATAGAAACTGAAAGATTTATCTCCCTTATTCAAAGGGAGAGATTCGATTATACAAAATGGAGAGAGAATCTTTTTAATGAATTGACTGGAAAGGAAATCAGTAAAAGGGCAATGGAGTTACAAAATACATTGAAAAAAATCTAATGTCGTGATGAACCAAAACCCATTTGCTATAGACTTTCAGATATTATACTTGAGACCGGATAAATTTAGCCGACACAAGATCGTGAATTTCTTATTCTGATTTTCGCAAATTGATACGGTCCGCAATATATATCGTGGTCAACACCCCAGTAGATTTTGTGAAAGGAAAAAAATGGGAGTCGATGTAGTTTTAATGGTTGAGAACAGTCGACAAATTTCGTTGGAATTATTTCTGTACGAATGGGAAAAGAATTCTTTGTTGAATTTTCCAAAATCTCCTGACTTTACTTCATGGATTGAATTTGAATGGGATGGGAAACGCTACTTTTCTCTGACATCAGGTACGCCCCGCTACAAATCTCTGATCTCCAGATTTTATGATTTTGAATCAGAAATCTATGATGATAACCCGGATTTTGATCCGGACATACTGATTCCGTTTCTCAAGATCACGCTGACAGCAGAGAAAATTGCAGGCGGGCCGGTTTATTTGGGCAATGATGCGATCAATCTTACAGAACCTCCTGATGATCCGGAAACGAATGATTTTTTCTCGATACCGATGGAGATTGACTCGGTGATCCATGACTGGCGGGAAATGGCGCTTCAGATTCAAAACAGTCCCGCATGGAATCAAGCTGATCCCGCCAAAGACTGAGGGTTCGGAATGATCACCTGAAGAAAAGCCTTGCAGACACTAAAAATTGTACGTTATGATGTACACAATTCAGAAACATTGCGAGGTGTAAAATGCAAAGATTGAAAATTGATCAAGATATAAGATCGTTATCAGAGGTAAGGACAGGCATCGCAAACTTCATTAAGCAAGTTCATGACACAAAAAGGCCTGTGATTATTACGCAGCATGGAAAAAGTGTTGCCGTTTTATTGGATGTTTATGAATATGAAGCAATTCAGGAGAAACTTGAGCTTTTGACAGACGTTCAGACATCCCTTAATCAACTCGCAAATGGACAAGGAGTTGCTCATGAAAATGCAAAGGAAAAAGTTTTGAAGAGAGTCCAAAAATGAAAATTATTTGGTCTCCGCTGGCTATTGATAGAGCTTCGGAAATCGCTGAATATATAGCCCAAGACAAACCATCCGCAGCAGAAAAATGGATTAACACGGTATTTTCAAAAGTTGAGCGACTGGAATTTTCTCCTGAAATTGGCAGGGTTGTTCCTGAAATTAGAAACAACCGATTTAGAGAGTTGATATACAGAAATTATCGCATCATTTATCATATTGAAAAAACACAAATATCGATTCTCACTATTCGACACGGTAAGCAGATATTACCAATAGATGAAGTTTTGGAGAATTCAGGAGACAACTAATGATGTCAAAATTGAGTGAGGTATCCCCGGAATTCCTGCACAAAGATCGGGAAAATCTGTACGCGCGGATATTGTGCATCCGTTGATTAACTCAAACTGGAATGATTGCTATGAAACTCATCCGTATTTCCGATCACAAATCAATTGTTTTCTTCACCGGCGCTGGTATGTCTGCCGAAAGCGGCGTGCCGACTTATCGCGGAAGCGGCGGTATCTGGCACCAATATCGCTGGGAAGAAGTCGCCTCTCAGGAAGCTTTTGACGAAAATCCGGAAAAAGTCCTTAACTTCCATGAACTAAGGCGGAAAAGCGTTCTTCAGTGTCAACCGCATCCGGGTCATTATCTTCTGGCTCGGATCGAACAGGAATGTCCCCGTGTTACCGTAGTTACGCAGAATATTGATGGAATGCATCAGAGAGCGGGCAGCAGGAATGTGATTGAACTGCATGGCAGCCTGTGGCGATTGAAATGCGCAATACACGGAATCTCTGAGGATCTGGGGGAAACATTCAAAACCAGGAAATGCTCAGATTGCGGAGCATGGCTCCGACCGGATATCGTCTGGTTCGGGGATTATTTAAGCCCCGATGTAACGGATGAAGCAGCAAGAGTCATTAATAACTGTGATCTTTTTATCAGTATCGGCACTTCCGGCGTGGTGTATCCGGCAGCCGGTTTCCCAAAGATTGCCAAAAACCGGGGTGCCCGGTGCATTGAAATCAACCCCGAAGCCAATGAAGCCTCTTATCTGTATCCTGAAACCATTCGCGAATCCGCAAGCAAGGGATTGCTGCGATTATTTGAAAACCAATAACGTGCGCCATCATAACCGCTACCGCCTCTTCGGACCTATAAATTCACCCCGAAAGACGTCGATATCTGGATTGTACCGGATAATTCCTGATTATAACCGCCTGCTGGTTTTGTTTCTTTTGTTGTTCTCAATCGCAAATTGCTTTGCGCAGGACCGATTGGGCGCGTCCGTTTCCTGTGCGCATTCTCCGGCTGGCGGAATCACATTCGGCTCTCGAATCATTCTATCGTTGCTTTGGACGCCTGATGAATTGATGGGAAAGCCTGAAGATAAATTTGCAGTCAGGCATACAGCCTCTTTCAATAGAAATCCGCCTCAGCGAACGATTCCCGGAAATACCCGTGCGCCACTGAACCCTGAATTACAGAACTCAATTCGCCGCGTGGAGCCGCGTAACGGAATAAAAGCAATTGCGCTGACATTTGATCTATGTGAATCGGCAACCGAAAAATCCGGCTATGATGCCGATATTGTCAATTATTTAAGGGAGAACAGCGTAAAGGCGACGTTCTTTGCTGGTGGGAAATGGATGCTTTCGCATCCTGACAAAACCATGCAACTCATTGCAGATCCGCTTTTCGAGATCGGAAATCATTCATGGAGCCATGCCAATTTTCGGATGATTGATTCCGACCGCATGGATACCCAGATCCTTTGGACTCAGGCTCAATATGAATTGCTTTGGGAAGCGCTCCTGGAAAGAGTGATTGCAAAACAGATCGACCCTTCGGAAATGAACAAAATCCCCAGAACACCCCTGGTTTTCCGGTTTCCCTACGGTGCCTGTAGTCCCCTTGCTTTAGATAAGCTGAAGCGTTATGGCTTGCCAGCAATCCAGTGGAATATTGTCACGGGAGACCCCGCAAGGAGCCGCAGCTCCAAGGAGATAGCCAAGGTAATTTTACAGCAGATCCGGCCCGGCGCCATCATCATTTGCCATGCGAACGGACGGGGATATGGGACTGCTGCTTCACTGCCCTTTTTTGTTCCTGAACTGCGCGCGCTTGGATATGATTTCGTTACGGTCAGCGAACTGTTGACCCACGGCCCGGCTGTTTTCAGTAAGGATTGCTATGAACTCATGCCAGGGGATAATCTTCGGTATGACAGAACAATCGGGGTGAAACCTAGTGACAATCGCTGAAAAATATTCAGGTCTGATAATATGCTGAAGATTCCTGTGTTCTGTATATTCCTGACAATGCCACCACTAAAGTTTTCGTTTCAATAAGTTTTTGATTGTGATATTTTACAGCAATGTCACATAAATCACAAACAGACATCACGGGTGCAACAGCCCGAAACATCGTACCCTTGCAGGGACACTCAATGAAGGAAACAACAACCGATATATTTGAAAAATTGAAGCGGTCCAAGCCTTTGATCACCAAGGAAAAATCCGTACAGGCTGTCTTTTTTCAGCTCAACTTCGATGCCGATGGTGCTTATCTTTGTGTGATCAATGAAAAGGGAAAGCAGATCAGCCCCGGCCATGAATATTTCGCTGGCCCCACCCGTGAAGTGCTGAAATCCATCGAAAATATCAGAAAGCAGAACAGTTTTCGGATCGACTGGAATAAACCCGGTGGTCAGATTTACCTGAGCGAACACGATTACCTGTTCTGGCCTCTGCGACAATGTGACAATTTTGTGGATGACAGCATGAACCGCCTTAGGTTCTCCGATGAAGAAAGCCGGATTCGGATGATCATCGAGGAGGGTAAGAAAGGAATGCTCAAAAGCCGGATCGTACTCTCCCACGGGGGAAAACGTCTGGAACCTGTCCAACTTCTGAATGAAAGCCATGCTTTTGCCGATGGTGTCATCTACCCGATTCAGGCTTTGAGTGAAAACTTCCGGCTTCTGGAGCTTTTTCAGACAGTTCTGTTGCAAAATACTTTTGAGAGATACCTTTCCCTTCTGTTTTCTTATTTCAGCAATATTTCTGTACGATACCAGGATTATACCGTAACGCCAGGGGAGCCTAAACATACCCGGCCTACGCTGATGATTGAAAAGATCGACCCTGATAATGCCCTGCATTTGCGGGTTTCCACCTCTTTGCCCGGGCTGGATCCAGATTTCATGGAATCATACGATGTAACGCGGGTGGCTTCAATCAACGATCTGGAAAAAAAAATTGTCGTATCCGATGTTCGGCACGAGGAAATCGTTTCAGTCTTTACCGAGATTGAAAAGCTGCTGAAAAAACACAAACGGGCCATAAAAGATGGCCCCGGCTTTTTCATGGACGATAACCTCTTTATTATCGAAGAATCTCTGGCCAGCGCCTTTATCTACGCCGAACTGCCCAACCTGATCGCGCGATTCTCCATCATGGGGGCCGAAAAACTCAAAACCTATAAAGTGAGGGCTGTCACGCCAAAACTGTCTTTGTCCCTTTCTCACGGCATCAATTTTCTGGAGGGGGATGCCAGTCTGGAGATTGAAGGGTTCACCATGCCCTTGTTCGACGCTCTGAATCAGTACAATAAGAACTCCTACATTACTCTGAGTGATGGAACCCATGCTATCGTCAATCAGAACTATATGAACCGGCTGATGCGCCTTTTCAAAAAACAAAAGGACAAGGTCAAAGTCTCTTTTTTCGATCTGCCTCTTGTTGAAGAACTGATCGACGAGAAAATCGCGGAAACAGCATTCAAAAAATCGCGTGAAATCTTTCTCGGATTTAATAACCTGGCCAAGTCCAAATGCGTTATTCCGGAACTCCGGGCAACCATGAGGGACTACCAGAAACAGGGGTTTAAATGGGCGAACTACCTACATCAGCACGGACTCGGAGGATGCCTGGCGGATGATATGGGGCTGGGAAAAACGCTGCAGGCGATTGCGCTCCTTGCCAGCATTTATCCCAAACAAAAAAAGCCATCCCTGGTGATTGTCCCAAAAAGCCTGTTGTTCAACTGGGAAAATGAAATTTTGAAATTCAGGCCAGATCTCACATATACCATCCATCACGGTTTGATTCGTGATCTGTCGGCGGCCAAAGACAAGAATCTGATCATCACCACTTACGCTACGGTCCGAAACGATATTGAGGCTTTCAGGGCGGAAGAGTTCTACTATGTCATCCTGGATGAATCTCAAAACATCAAGAATCTGAACTCCCAGATTTCCAGGTCCGTAATGCTCCTTAACGCCGAACATAGGCTGGCCCTCAGCGGAACACCCATTGAAAACAATTTGAACGAGCTTTACGCGCTCTTTCGATTCCTAAACCCGGCCATGTTCGGTTCTCCCGAAGAGTTCAGTCGAAACTACGCCATTCCTGTTCAAAAAAATGATGACAAGGATGCTCTGCACGAACTGAAGAAAAAAATATATCCGTTTATCCTCAGACGTCTGAAACGTGATGTACTCAAGGAACTCCCGGAAAAAGTGGAGCAAACCCTGTATGTTGACATGAGTGATGAACAGAAAATATTTTACGAGCAGCGTCGCCTGTTTTACTATGAAACAGTGAAGGCCCAGATATCCCGGAACGGCATAAAAAAATCCCAGTTCTTCATACTTCAGGCCTTGAGCGAACTGCGCCAGATTGCAAGTATCCCGGAATCCAAGAGCGAAAACGGCATCATTTCCCCGAAACGGGAGGTTCTGGTGGAACAGATACTGGATTTGGTCGCCAATAACCACAAAATATTAGTGTTCGCCAATTATCTCAATGCTCTGGACTGTATTGCCGAGGATCTGGAAAAGGATGGGATAAAATACCTGCTGATGACAGGAGCCACCCGTGATCGAAAGCTTCTGGTGGAACAGTTTCAAGAGGATGAATCCTGCAAGGTTTTCCTCATGACCCTTAAAACCGGCGGCATTGGACTTAATCTTACCGCCGCCGATTATATTTTTATCTTCGACCCCTGGTGGAACAAAGCGGCCGAAAACCAGGCCATTGACCGGACTCATCGCATCGGACAGGACAAGACCGTCTTTGCTTATAAGCTGATCACCCGCGGAACTATTGAGGAGAAAATCCTTCAGCTCCAGGAAAAGAAAAGCGAGTTGTTCGACCGGCTGATCTCAAGCGATGGGGCCTCAATTAAATCGCTGAATGAAACGGATGTGGAGTTCGTTCTGGGAGTCTGAAAATGGTATCAATCAAGCAGCAGAAAAATATAAATAAACTACAGGCGCATATCGAGGTTTTTGATAAGGCCGACAACTGGAACGAAAGCACCCGTCGCTGCGGTGAGTGTTTAAAAAGTTTTAAGGGATTTTTCTGTGAAACACCCGATGGCAGGGTATGCATCAATTGCGCGGCAGATGTTTATGACTATTTTGTCTCTACACATGAGATCGCCGCATGGCCTTATTCCCGTTTTATCAGCGCGTTGTCAGGGGGCGAATCGCTGCGATGGCGCCTGACAATACTTAGCCGGTATATTGAAGCTGTTAAAACCGCCCAAAGACAGAAATCAGATGTAAACGCCATGCACCGGCTTCTGGTATCGAATCTGGACAATTGGATAGATCACCCCCTGAAGGATGCGGTTTGTAAGTTGGCGTTTGGCGCCGCCATGTGGGTTGGAAAACCCATGCTCCCGATGCTTCTGGCCTATCAGGATAAGCAGGACCCGTGGCTGATTTATTGCGATATCGCCCTTTGCGTTAGCAGGATTGCGCCTGACGATAAAAGAGTTCAGGAATTTTTTGAAAAAGCTTTAAAGCACCCGCTCCCCGAGGCTCGCACAAAAATAATCGGTATTCTCTCCGATCACAAATCCATCTGGGCGCGCAATCTTCTTAAAGAATTGCGAAAGGATGCCAATCTGGCGGAGCAACTTACGGCAATTCCCATTCCCGATGAGCTGTCTCCTCTGGAAACCGCTATCATTGAGAACTACAAGGTGGATGTACTCAAGAGCATTTATAGCAGTTATCTCATTTTCTTGTTTCAGGAAATTGATTTGAATGTGAACAAAAATGCTTTTGCTGTCGGTAAACTGACAAAGAGGCAATTAGTGTGGGCGTTTGCCCAGGTATTTTCCCAAAAAGATCTGTTTGATAAATTATTATCTATCCTTCCTCCGGGCGTTATTCAGGTATTGAACCGGTTGACATGGGAAAAAGGAGAGCATTCCATCCAGTCCTTTACGGAGCCGCTTGATCCGCCGATTATCATCAAATCAGAAGAAATAAGGAATGCCAAAACCATATCTGTGGAGAATATCAACCCCTGCTATGCGATTTGTCTGATTAAAAGGAATCATGCCTATCATTACTACATGACTTTTGATTTACGCACCTCCATCTTGTTTCTACCAGAAATTGTTCGCGCCCTGTTAAAAACATACCTGCCCCCTCCCGATGGATACAATCTGAAGGGTCTGATCACTATCGAAAAAACCGATTTTATATATGAAGACGGAACTCAGATACTCCGTCAAATCCACCTGCTTTGCACCTACATCGCGCAGGGACACCTGAAGTATTCAAAAAACACGGCGAAAATACTGAAAGCTTCAGCTAAGGAGATGGCTGCTTATTGTCATGTTCATGAATTCTATGCTGAAAAAAATACAGATATGGAGTATCTGAACACCGGTCTGATTGTCGATTTTCTACAGGATAAATCCATCAAGGAAACCCAGTCAGCTCCGGAATTTCTGAAAATGGTTTTTGATGGCCTTTTTACGAAGATCGAATCGTACAGCGACTACCACCTAAACCGGTTACTTTTCCATCTCAAGGGGATACATAATTTACAGGGTGGGTATAACGAACAAAGTCATCAAAAAAATGAGCGGACAGTTCGAGCATCCCTGCGCAATCTGTTGAGATCGTTGTCGCCAGGGCTTTGGTATTCTGTTAAACAACTGCTCGAATATTGCCATTATCGGGATATCGATCTGGATATTGTGGACAGATCGTTCGCTTCGAGATATCTATCTGTTAACATCAGATATGATGATGGAACACGATATTCTGCTGGTACATACAGGGTTGCTGATATCTCTGCGGAAATGTATCAGGAAGCGCTGATGCTTCCGTTTTTCAAAGGTTTCATGTTTCTGATGGCTGCGTTTGGGGTTGTGGATATTGCTTACAATCACCCCAAAAACGAACACTTTCAGAAAATAGATAAAGATTATCTCTCTACTTTTGATGGACTCCAATATATCCGTTTAACTCCCTTGGGGGCTTATATTATCGGTCTGACAAAAAACTATGCCTTCAAATGCGAGGTGGAGAGCGCCAATCTGGTGCTGGACGAAAAACGGCTGCTGATCAATCTGGACGGAAAGGATCAGCTCAAGACCATGGTGCTGGGGCAGTTTGCGGATAAAATCAGCGAGAACTGCTACAAGGTAAGCTGTGGCTCATTTCTAAAAGCTTGCGACACTCAGGAGGATATCAACGACAAGATCGGGTTGTTCAGAAAACAAATGCCGGCAAAACTGCCCCGAATCTGGGATGATTTTCTAAACGACATTCTGAACAAGATTGATCCGCTCATTCCTGAGCCTACCCTGTCGGTATTCCGGCTGAAGGAGCATCCAGAACTGATTGAATTGATGGCCAGGGATGAGATATTACAAAAATGTGTTCTGAAAGCCGAAGGCTATCATGTCCTCATTCCTGTCCAAAATCTGAATAAGGTCAAAAAAAGGCTGGAGGCATTTGGATATTTCATCGATCAGCTCAAGTAAAATCAGGGAATTTTCAGGAATGTCCCCCGTTGTTCCGGCCTTTCGACGATTATCGTAGGGGCGACCGGCGGTCGCCCTACGGATATCACGAAACACACCCCTTATGAAACCTGAAATGCTGTCAGAAAGATCGCTATTTGAAATCATCAGGGGTCAAAAAACTGACAACAGCTTATTTTCCCCAAAGGGTGTTGTTGGCATTTTGAATTTATATGTTACTGGTAACTGCATGCGTTTGCTACTTTGAGTTCAAAAATATCCATAACATCTCCGGCAATATGAGGCTTCATTTCTTCGTCGCCCATAAAAACTACTTTT
Source organism: uncultured Desulfobacteraceae bacterium (assembly GCA_903839535.1). Classification (GTDB taxonomy): domain Bacteria; phylum Desulfobacterota; class Desulfobacteria; order Desulfobacterales; family Desulfatirhabdiaceae; genus RAAP-1. The sequence continues at coordinate 278 of CAIMCT010000443.1, read as the reverse complement.
CGAATGCCGTTGTTGAAGTCAATTTCCAAATCACAATTGTATTTATGCGATGCAGCCTTCATAATTCTGGCCATGATCTCCAGATTGGCATCTTCCAACTGAATCGGAACCATGTTTAAATGCATATTTCCCCCTTTTGATAAAAAACCCTTTAACTGTGTATGGATCAAAAACGAAAGCTAAATGGATGGTTTCTACGCTTTTGAAGATATAGTACAGCATAATCCGTGCCACAACTTTTTGTTGGCTTCGTGGAGTCGGCATCTTGCCGGCTGCTG